>JBBPYA010000304.1:0-4666 GCA_038200385.1 Mycobacteriales bacterium | reverse complement strand
CTCGGTCGAGGAGCCGCTGGAGATCCTGCGGGTCAGCCACGAGGTCGAGGTCGAGCAGCGCCGGGTGCTGTCCGGGCGGCGTGCCGGCCGTGACGACGCCGCCGCCCGCGCGGCGGTCCGACGGATGGTCGACGTCGCCCGCACCGATCAGAACATGGTGCCCTCGATGCTGGAGGCCTGCCGTCAGGAGGCGACTCTTGGCGAGATCTGCGACGCGTTGCGCGAGGAGTGGGGCGCCTACACCGAACCGGCCCGCTTCTGAGCCGGCAGGGATCTGGGAAGCTCTAGACATGCAACCCGGACAAGCACCGCTCGCGGCCTCGATGGCCGGCGCACTGGACCTGTCGGCCCTCAAGGCGCGCGCCTCGGCTCCCCCAGCCAGCGGCGACGGTGCCGGACCCCCGACGGCCCGGCCGAACGTCATCGACGTCACCGAAGAGACCTTCCAGGCCGAGGTGATCGACCGGTCCATGCAGGTCCCGGTCGTCCTGGACCTGTGGGCGGAGTGGTGCGGCCCCTGCAAGCAGCTTTCCCCGATCCTGGAGAAGCTGGCCGCCGAGGGCGGTGGCTCGTGGATCCTGGCCAAGATCGACGTCGATGCCAACCAGCGGATCGCGCAAGCGCTGCGGGTCCAGGGCATCCCCGCTGTCAAGGCCGTCGTTCAAGGCCAGCTGGTCGCGGAGTTCAGCGGCGCGGTCCCCGAGGCTGAGGCCCGTCAGTTCATCGCCGCGATCCACGAGGCGGCCGGCGGCGCAGCGCCCCCGCCGGGCGCCGAAGCCCCGCCGGAGCCGGAGGATCCGCGGCTGCTCGCCGCCGAGGACGCGCTGGAGCGGGCGGACTTCGAGGAGGCCGCGGCGACCTACCAGCAGATCCTTGACGCCGAACCGGCGCATCCGATCGCCGCCGACGCCCTGCGCCAGGTCCGCCTCATGCAGCGCATCGAGCGGCTGCCACCCGACGCCGTCGCCCGGGCCGACGCCGCACCGCACGACCTCGCCGCCCAGTGCGACGCCGCGGACCTCGAGGTCGCCGAGGGCCGGTCCGAGCGGGCGTTCGCCCGGCTGATCGACGTCGTCCGGCGCAGCGCCGGCGAGGACCGGGACACCGCCCGCGCGCGCCTGGTGGAACTGTTCGCCGTCGTCGGCGCGGACGACCCGGCCGTCGTCGCGGCCCGGCGGGACCTCACGAACGCCCTGTTCTGAGTGGCGCTACGCCACGCCCACGTCACACGCGGAGGCGCCGCGCAGGAAGCCCTGCCGGAACAGGTCGATGAGCTGGAACCCGGACAGCCCTACGTCGGGCAGCACGCTGGACTTGCTGCCGTACTCCAGCAGTACCTGGACCGCCTCGTCGAAGTCACCGGGTGAGATGGTGGCCCCGAGGGAGTTCCCGTCCAGCAGGAAGCGACCGGCGTACCACCCCGTCAGGCAGATGCTGCTCCGCAGCGCCGACTCACCCCGGTAGTCCAGGCCCAACTGGTTGCGGGCCGCGGTGGCGTACTGGATGGCCAGCAGCGTGACGACCCCGAAGTCGCCGATGTCGTCGTAGACCTTCGGTATCAGCTGGGAGTTGTCGTAGTCCACCCGGTTGTCGGCCGCGCAGTAGGTCACCTCGCGACGCTGCCGGTCACCACCGCACCGGGGGATCGCGCCCTCGAAGGGCTGCAGCGCAGGGGCGGACCACTGCTTGCCGAACACGTCGGTGAACGAGGACTTCCAGAACTGGTCCAGCGTCGTCTGCGCGATGTCGAACAGGCTGCCGGTCGGTGCGTCGTACGGTGCGTTGCCATTGGCGTTCAGGTCAGCCTGGGTGGCGAACGGCGCCTGGGTGAACACCCGCTGGTCGTTGAAGTTGTCCTTGCAGGCCGCGGCGCCGTTGTCGAAACCTTCCTGGAAGCCGCTGACCCGGTCGAAGTACGACCCGTGTGCCCCGTTGTCCGAGGGGCCCGAGCCCGGCCGGTCCCGCAGCAACAGGTAGCCGCGCAGCACGTCGTCCAGCTCGGAGGGCCGGACCAGGAAGTGCTTGGCCTTGTCGTCGGCGACCCAGGCGGTCCAGGCGCCGGCGAAGCAGTCGGCCTGCGTCTCGAACACGATCGAGAGGTTGCTCGGGGGAGCGGTGCGGGCCTGCACGGCGTGCCCGAACTCGTGGGCCATCACCAGGGCCGGGATGAAGCGCCCGTAATCGGTCGCCAGGCTCTCCAGCAGGGTGCGGTCGTAGACGATGTCGTCCCCGCCCCCGCTCTGCTGCGGGAAGCAGTAGAACGCGTTGCCGGCCACGTCGTCGGGGCTGCTGAAGCAGCCCACGTTGTCCGGGTACACCGACGCGTCGTAGTTGCCGGGGTCCACCGAGTAGTAGCCGCCGGTCAACGGCTTCCACGGCGACCCGTACGCCGCCGGGTAGGCCTGCGACCAGAAGTCGTTGAGGTCGGCAAGGGCGTTGCGGGCCAGCGTGTCGATCTCCTGGTCGGTAGAGCCGACGATCTTCAGGTCCGACGGCTTGACGTTGGGGCGGACGGCGTCCGACGTGCTGCCCCGCCCGGTGATCACCTGGGCGCAGCCGGCCAGCAGCAGGCTCAGTACCGCGAGCAGCACGACGGCGCGGCGGGGGGACTGGGACATCGACATCGATCGAGCACGCCCTTCGGCCGCGGAACCGGTCACTGCAGATCGTGACACGGCGGCCGGCGGCTCACCCGGCCGACGGGTCCGAACGCAGCCACAGCATCCCCAGCGGGGGCAGGCTCAGCGCCGCCGAATACGGCAGCCCGTGCCAGGCCGCTTCGACAGCCTCGACCGCGCCGTAGTTCCCGACGCCGGACCCGCCGTACGCGTGCGCGTCGGTGTTGAGGATCTCCGTCCACGTGCCGGCCGCCGGCAGCCCGAGCCGGTACCCCAGGTGCGGCACCCCGGCGAAGTTCGCGACGCAGGCCACGAGGCCGCCGTCGTCGCCCCGCCGGACGAAGGAGAACACGTTGCTCGGCGCGTCATTGGCGTCGATCCACCGGAAGCCGTCCGGATCGGTGTCCATCGACCACAGCGCCGGCGTCTCCCGGTAGCGCCGGTTCAGGTCGCGGACCAGCGCCTGGACGCCGGCGTGCCCGGGGGATTCCAGCAGCCACCAGTCCAGGGAGCGCCCGTCGGCCCACTCCGCGTCCTGCGCGAACTCGCTGCCCATGAACAGCAGCTGCTTGCCCGGGTGCGCCCACATGTAGGCCAGCAGGCAGCGCAGGTTGGCCAGCTGCTGCCAGCGGTCCCCGGGCATCTTGCGCAGCATCGACCCCTTGCCGTGCACCACCTCGTCGTGGCTGATCGGCAGGACGTAGTTCTCGGAGTAGGCGTACATCAGTGCGAACGTCATCTGCTGGTGGTGGTGCATCCGGTAGACCGGCGGGTGGCTGGCGTAGTCGAGGGTGTCGTGCATCCAGCCCATGTTCCACTTGAAGCCGAACCCGAGGCCGCCGAGATGGGTGGCCCGGGTGACCCCCGGCCAGGACGTCGACTCCTCGGCGATCGTGACCGCCCCGGGGACCCGCCGGTAGACCGTCGCGTTCATCTCCTGCAGGAACGCAACCGCCTCGAGGTTCTCCCGGCCGCCGTAAGCGTTCGGGGTCCACTGGCCGGGTCCGCGCGAGTAGTCCAGGTAGAGCATCGAGGCGACGGCATCCACCCGCAGTCCGTCGACGTGGAACTCCTCCAGCCAGAACAGCGCGTTGGCGACCAGGAAGTTGCGGACCTCGCGGCGGCCGAAGTCGAACACGAGGGTGCCCCAGTCCGGCTGCTCGCCGCGGCGTGGATCGGCGTGCTCGTACAGCGGCGTGCCGTCGAAGCGGGCCAGCGCGAACGCATCCTTCGGGAAGTGCCCGGGGACCCAGTCCACGATGACGCCGATGCCGGCCTGGTGCAGCCGGTCCACGAGGTAGCGGAAGTCGTCCGGCTCGCCGAAGCGCGCGGTGGGGGCGTAGTACGACGACACCTGGTAGCCCCACGAGCCGCCGTAGGGGTGCTCGGCCACGGGCAGCAGCTCGACGTGGGTGAAACCGGTGTCGGTCACGTACTCCACGAGCTCGTCGGCGAGCTGCCGGTAGGACAGCCCCGCCCGCCACGACCCGAGATGGACCTCGTAGGTGCTCATCGGCGCGGCGTGCCACCGGGTCTGCTGCCTGGTCTGCATCCAGTCGGAGTCCGACCAGGTGTAGGACGAGGCGTACACCTTGGACGCAGTGTCCGGGGGTACCTCGGTGGCGAAGGCCAGCGGGTCGGCCTTGGGCCTCCACACCCCGTCCGCGCCCAGGATCAGGAACTTGTACAGCACCCCGGAGCCCAGGCCCGGGACGAAGATCTCCCACACCCCGGTCGAGCCGAGTGCGCGCAGCGGGAACTCGCGGGCCTTCCAGTAGTCGAAGTCGCCGGTTACCCGCACGCCGCGGGCGTTGGGCGCCCACACCGCGAAGGAGACGCCGGTGACCGGGCCGCCCGGGGTGTCGTACTCACGGACGTGCGCGCCGAGGACGTCCCACAGCCGCTCATGGCGGCCCTCGGCGATGAGATGCAGGTCGATCTCGCCCAGCGTCGGCAGCCAGCGGTAGGGGTCGTCGACGACGTACGTCGAACCGGAGTACTCCACCTCCAGCCGGTAGTCCTGCGACGTCCCCGGCGCCACGCCGGCG
>JBBPYA010000303.1:0-11424 GCA_038200385.1 Mycobacteriales bacterium | reverse complement strand
CGACCTCGCTCCTCAGAGGGTTCCTGAGCGGCAAACTGTGGGCAAGCAGGTCGCGCTGATCTCCGGTGCGGCCAGCGTGAAGCAGGCGAAAGCGCAGGTCAGGGACGGTATCCGCGTCGCTATGCCTTCTTGGTCTCCCAGAAGATCTCCGCGATCCGGTCGATCTGGTCGAGCAGCTTGTCCGCCACGGCGATGTCGAGACTGCCCTTGGCGCCGGCCGCGCCGGCCTGCTTGGTGGCCTCGTTGAACAGCTGGTGCAGCTCGGGGTACTTGCTGAAGTGGTCTGGCTTGAAGTAGTCGGTCCACAGCACCCACAGGTGGTGCTTGACCAGCTCGGCCCGCTGCTCCTTGATCAGGATCGCGCGGGTGCGGAACTCGTGGTCGTCGTTGCCGGCGTACTTCTCCAGGATCCCCTTGATCGACTGTGCCTCGATCCGGGCTTGCGCCGGGTCGTAGACACCGCACGGCAGGTCGCAGTGGGCGTGCACGATCGTCCGGGGCGACACGATGGTGGCAAGACGGCGGGGCAGCCGCATGGGGACCTCCAGCTCAGATGGATTCCGGTCAGGGCAGGATCACACTGCCTGCCCGGACCCTACCCCTGTCCCGGAGCACCCGAACCGGAGGCGATCGTTGGCGCTGTCGCGGCAATGGCCGCTGATCCGGGTGCTCGTCCGGGGCCAGTCGATGGCGCCGACCCTGCGCGACGGCGACCAGCTACTGGTCCGGCGTACGACGTCCGCGCGGCCCGGCATCGTGCTCGTGGCGCGCTTCGACGCACGGCCGGAGTTGCTCGTCGTGAAGCGGGCCGTCCGCCCGGTCCAGGGCGGCTGGTGGGTCGAGGGTGACAACTCCGACGGCAGCGACGACAGTCGTCGGTACGGCCCCGCGCAGCCGATCGGGCGGGTGCTGTGGCGCTACTGGCCCCTGCTGCGCAGCAGGTCGTAGTGCTCGGTGCAGTCCGCGTACCGGGGCAGGTGCCCGGCCTGTCGCGCCTCGGCGAGGCTTGGCGCTGACTGGTCACGCTCGGATCGGACGGCTTCCAGCTCGGTGGGCCAGGGCAGCGCGAGGTCGGGGTCCATGGCGTCCACGGCCTTTTCCCGCTCGGGGTTGTAGCCGGTCGAGCACAGGTAGGTCAGCGCGGTGTCCTCGGCCAGTGCCACAAAGGCGTGGCCGATCCCCTCCGGCAGGTAGACCGCGCGACGGTCAACCTCGTCGAGGACCACGGCGGCGTAGTCACCGAAGGTCGGCGAGCCGACGCGCAGGTCTACGAGGACGTCGAGGACGGCGCCCCGGGGGCAGTACACGTACTTCGCCTGACCGGGTGGGACCCGCGCGTAGTGGATGCCCCGCAACGTCCCTCGCCTGGACACGCTGTGGTTGGCCTGCGCCAGTCGGAAGGGATGTCCCACCGACGCTTCCAGCCGGTCTGCGCGGAACCATTCCTGGAAGGACCCGCGGTCGTCGACGTGCTGCCGGGGGGTGAATTCGAAGCACCCCGGCACGGCCAGCTCTCGGACATCCATCTCGGCCCGGGAGCCTAGCCGACGAGCGATCCGCGGGGTTCGCGCGGATATCGACAGACGGTCCGGAGGTGTGGTGCCCTACCCGACGGGACGGAGCGCCGCAACCGGAACGGCATTCACAGCGAACTGACAGCCGATCGGGCGGTCTGTTTCGCGGTCTGTCACATTATTGTCGCGGAGGGGGATCTACCCGAGGCGTCACCCTGACCGACAGGTGACCCACTACAGATTGTGAGGAGCCACCGTGCGCGTGGCGATCGTGGCTGGCCCGGATCCCGGCCATGCCTTCCCGGCCGTGGCGTTGGCTCTGCGACTGCACGAGAACAACGACGAGCCCGCCGTGTTCACCGGCGACAGATGGCTGCCGCAGTTGCAGGCCCTGGGACTGCCCGCCGAGGAGATCCCCGGAACGGACGCTTTGCCCGCCGATCAGCGCGACGTCGACCCCGCGGTCCGCCTGGACGATCGCGCCGCCCGGCTGGCGCCGTTGCTCGCCGAGCGGATCTCGGCGTTCCGACCCGACGTCGTCGTCTCCGATGTGCTCATGCTGACGGGGGGGATGGCCGCCGAACTCGTCGACGTTCCCTGGGTGCGGCTGCACCCGCACCCGTTGACGTTCCCGTCCGCGGAGCTGCCAAGCGGCTCCCAGCCGGCGAGCCGAGCGCCACACCGCTCCGGCCTGCGCGCCAGGGTGAGCACGTCCGGCCGCCGCCGGCACGCGTCGGGGACGGATGCCCGCGCCAGCATCGGTCTTCCCCGGCACCCGCAGCGACCGCGGATCGAGCTGGTTGCCACGCTGCCCGGCCTGGAGCCGCCACAACCGGACTGGCCACGTGACGCCAGCGTCGTCGGTCCGCTCATCTGGGACCCGGCGACCGAGGACCTGCAGCTGCCCGCCGGCACGGATCCGCTGGTCCTGGTCAGCCCGTCGACGGCAGCCACCGGCAAGGACGGGCTGCTCAGTGCAGCGCTCGAGGGTCTGCACGACGTCCGGCTCGCCGGAACGGTGCTGGATCCCTTCGACGAGGCACTGCCGTCCTGGGCGAGCATCGGACCCGGCCGGCAGGAGCCGGTCATCGAGCGGGCATCGGTGGTGGTCAGCCGCGGTGGGCACGGAATGCTGGTGCGTTCGCTGCTCGCCGGCGTACCGCTGGTCCTGGCCCCCGAGAGCAGTCAGCAGGCCGAGCTGGCCCGCCGGGCTGAGGCGCTCGGGGTTGCGCTGGTGCTGCGCCGCATCACCCCGGAGCGGCTCGGGCGCGCGGTTGCCGAGGTGATCGAGGACCGTTCGTACGCCAGCGCCGCACGTCAGGTGGCCCAGACCGCGGCCGCGGCTGACCCGGTCGCCCTGCTACACCAGAGCCTGGTCAGCCGGGCGCTGCACTGACCGCACCCGGCGCGGTGTCCGGCACTCGCCGCACACCGCGCCGTGCCCTGCCCTGACCTGTCGAACGACGGTCCCGGAGCCGGCCGGGGCCGGTCAGCCGCGCGCTGACTTGACGCAGCGGGCGACGCGGTCGGAGTCGATCTTGTGCTGCTCCAGCAGGCGCCGGATGCCGTCGTCCTCGAGCAGGCACAGCAGCAGCCCACAGGTGTCCATGCCCGATCCGTCCCCGCCGCCCGGGTTGATGACCAGCGGTGGCGCGTCGTCGCCACGGGCCCACACCGCCAGCGTGCGCAGCTCCTCCCTGGTGAACTGGGTGCCGCGCAGGTCCGTACCGGCGGCCCGCACCAGGACCCGGTAGACCCCCGAGGTCGTGGTCGCGACCACGCCCTCGAACTCACCGTCCCCGGTGGGGGACAGCGGCAGGGTTCGGGTGGATCCGTCGGGGGCGGTGACCACGGCCTCGACGGTGGCGCTGTTGCTCAGCGGGATGCCGCTGTCGGTGAGGATGGCTCGGAGCCGACCCGGCGTGCCCGGCAGCCTGGAGGTCTGGCTGAGGGCCACACCCAGACGCAGCGCGCTTCGGGCCTGGACGCTGACCGTGTAGGGAACACCGTGAGCCTTGATTCCCTCGAGCACGATCTGCAGCGCCTGGCCGGCGCGGTCCTTGTTGTTCAGCGTGCTCAGCCGCTCCCGCAACGCACCGAGCCAACGGTCGAGTTCGGTCCCGTCCACGGACAGGACGGCCTCCCACCGCCCCTCAGCCGCTCCGGGTGCCAGCAAATCGGCCGGTACCACCCGCAGGACGCGGTACGCCTGCCCGACGACCTCCTCGGCGCCGGATCCGGCCGACAGCGTCGTCCCGTCCGGCGCCACGATGTCGACGTGCAGGACGCTGGACATCTCGCCGAGGATGAGAACGTCGGCGCGGATGTCAGCGGCCGTGAGGTGGAACGGAATGACGGCCTTGCCGCCGGACGGGACGAAACCGTCGGGGTCGACGACGATCGCCGCGTTGGTGGCTCCGGCCAGGACCTGGGCGAAGTACTTCAACAGCAGCACCTGGTCGTCGACGCCGGGGTTGCCGGTGAGCAACAGGAAACCCCCCGTGCCGTTGGCGATGTCGGACAGGGCGCCAGGATTGAGCTGGTCGGCGGTTCCGAGGCCGACGGCAAACACCCGGCTGTTCACCGAGGACGCGGCGGCGGCGATGGTCTTGTCGGCGGTCTCGAAGCCGTCGGTGAACACGATCGTGGCGGCGGTGTCGTAGTTCCCGGCGGCGGCGGTGAGCTGGGCGGCCGCCGCCTCCAGACCGTCGCCGATGGCCGTCAGGCCGGACGCGACCGTCGCCGTACTCGTGATGGCGGTCGAGGCGGCCAGTCGCCCTGCGCCGCCGATCATCGGGCCGGCGTCGGCGACCGGCGTCGCGGGTACGGCGTCTGTGTCGAAGCGGACCACGCCGATGCCGTCGCCGGCGTCGAGCAGGGTGACGAACAGGGGCGCGGAGTCGTGCAGCACGTCCATCCGGTCCTTGGCCGGCAGGCCGGAGGGCAGGCTCATGCTCCCGGACCGGTCCAGCACGAGTGAGGTGCCGACGGTGGGGTTGGATACGACGGTCGCCGAGACCGGCACGGCGAAGACGTCACCGGTCGGCGCGACGGTCACGGTCAGCGTCCCGTTGGCGCTCGATCCGGCCGCGCCAGGGGTGAACAACACCCAGACCAACAGGTCTGTCGTGCCGAAGCCATCCGACTCCGACGAGGTCACCGGTGATGACAGGACCGTGAACGGCGCTGTCACCGTCGCCGTCGCGGTGACGCGGGCGCAGCCGCGCACCCGCAGCCGCAGGGCGCGCGCCGTCGGCAGGAACTCCACGACATCGACGAACCGCACCGGGTCCCCGGGCGCCGGCGCGACCTGCTCGACGGCCAGCGGGAGTGTGTCGTAGCACGGCGGGACCGCCAGGGAGGGGTCCAGATAGCTCTTGACGTTGACCAGGCCACCTGCCGGCGTGAAGGGGAAGGCGCCGCTGGTCCCGTCCCAGGGCGCCACGGTGTTCCCAGTGAGGGCGGTGTCGCCGGTGAGTGCGAGGTCGTCGCCGTACAGCTGCGTGGAATCCAGCCGCCATTCCTGACCCGGTTCGGTCTGCCATTCGGCATAGAGCCGGTCCACGTTGGAGTGCAGCATGAACACGAACGGGTCCTGGAACGCTTCGTGCCCGGACGGGTCGCCGATGTTGCCCGGCCCGAACCGGACGTGGACGCCGCCGTGCACCTGCTCCACCCGCTGGCGGAACTCGTGCCACTGCTGCGCCTGCGGG
The DNA here is from genome assembly GCA_038200385.1 of Mycobacteriales bacterium. Lineage (GTDB taxonomy): Bacteria > Actinomycetota > Actinomycetes > Mycobacteriales > Geodermatophilaceae > JBBPYA01. The sequence goes on along the minus strand of JBBPYA010000303.1, from coordinate 6,197 downwards.
AACGCGTTGCTGGCCGCGTGGATCGAGGCGTCGGTGGTCGCGGTCCCCGGGCCTGGCGGCAGGCTGCGCAGCAGCGTCTGCGGCGGGTCCTGGGGAAGCCCGGTCTGCTGCCGGCTGCCGGCGAAGACACCCTGGTTGTGCAGCGGCAGCAGCTTGCCGGCCACGTTGCCGGCCATGGTTCCCATGAAGTCGTTGCTGCCCAGGTCCGTCGTGCCACCCGCGCCGTCGGCCGAGCTGCGCGGGTCGGTCGTCCAGTCCCAGTAGTGCAGGGCGACGTCCGGGTCCACCTCCCGCAGCAGCGATTCCCACCGGTTACACAGCTCGCGGTGCCACAGCAGGAACTTCGGGCCCCCGTGTACGTGGGTGGTCTGATGCGCCAGGTCCTGGAAGTCCCAGTAACTGATCGGCCCGCCGGACCAGAAGCGTTGATCGGCAGCCACCACCGCGTCGATGTACTTCGTGCGCTCGGTGGGGGAGAGGTGGGCAACGTTGCGTCGTACGGGCTTGGCCATGACAGAACTCCCTGCGATCGGCGAGTCGCGCTGATCTCGGTGCAGCGCTGATCTCTGATCACAGGAGAGCGGAACCCGCCACCGTGATACGGCCCGCGACGGGTCAGCCGTCGTGCTGGACGTCCTCGTCGTCGCGCGCGAGCCAGCTGGCGAGCCGGTCCACCGGCACCTCGAAATCCGGATGCAGGTCGACGAAGTCCCGCAGCCGGTCGGCCAGCCAGGCCAGCGTGACTTCGTCCGCGCCACGCCGATCGGCCAGCTCCTCGATGCCGCGATCGGTGAAGTACACGGCCGTTCAGTCGAAGGCGGTCTGGACCAGGGCGGTCTGCTCGGCCTCGTGCACTCTCGTCGAGCCCGCCGCGGGACTGGCCGAGGACCGCCGCGACACCCTGCGCAGCGCCGCATTGCCGGGCAGGTACTCCGGCAGTGCGAGTGCCACGAACGACCAGCCCCCCATGTTCGCCGGCTCCTCCTGCACCCAGACGTATTCGGTGCCGTCCGGGTACTCGCCGAGCACGGAGCCGAGCGCCGCGGAACTGAGCGGGTACAGCTGCTCGAGTCGGACCACCGCGACGTCGGTGATGCCGTTGTCACTGCGGTAGGCCATCAGGTCGTAGCCCACCTTGCCGCTGCACAGCAGGACGCGCCGGACACCGCGCGGGTCCAGCGGCTGGCCGCCCACCCCCGGGTCGGGCAGCACCGGCTGGAACGTGCCGTCGGTGAAGTGCTCCAGCGGCGAGGTGGCCGCTCGCAGCCGCAACAGCGACTTCGGGGTGAACACCACCATCGGGCGCTGCAGGCTGGACAACGCCTGCCGGCGCAGCAGGTGGAAGTAGTTCGCCGGCGTCGTGCAGTTGGCGATCGTCATGTTGTCCTCGGCGCACATCTGCAGGTAGCGCTCAAGCCGGCCGCTGGAGTGATCGGGACCCTGTCCCTCGTTGCCGTGCGGCAGGAGCAGGGTCACCCGGGAACGCTGGCCCCACTTGGCCTCGCCGGAGGAGATGAACTCGTCGATGATGATCTGCGCGCCGTCGCCGAAGTCGCCGAACTGCGCCTCCCACAGCACCAGTGCCTTGGGGTTGGCCACCGAGTACCCGTATTCGAAGCCCATGGCGGCGTACTCGCTGAGCAGCGAGTCGTAGGCCCAGAATCGGGCCTGGTCCGAGTCCAGGTTGGCGATCGGGGTGTACTCGCTGCCCGTGACCCGGTCGATGAGCACCGCGTGCCGCTGCACGAATGTGCCGCGACGGCTGTCCTGCCCGGCCAACCGCACCGGTACGCCGTCGATCAGGACCGAACCGAAGGCCAGGATCTCGGCGAAGGCCCAGTCGATGCCGCCGTTGTCGGCCATCGCCACCCGACGGTCCAGCAGCCGCTTGAGCCGCGGATGCACGGTGAATCCCTCGGGCAGCGACACGTGCGCATCGGCGATCCGCTTCAACGTCTCCAGGCTGATCGCCGTCGGCCCGGTGTCCTGGGGTGTCTCGGCCATCACCGGTTCGGGTTTGGGCGCGCCGGTGGCGTCCCGGGTCTCGGCGAAGACCCGCTCGAGTTGGCCGTGGTAGTCCCGCAGCGCCTCCTCGGCGTCGGCCATGGTGATGTCGCCTCGACCGATCAGCGCCTCGGTGTACAGCTTGCGGACCGAGCGCTTCTTGTCGATTACGTCGTACATGAGCGGCTGGGTCATGGACGGGTCGTCGCCCTCGTTGTGACCGCGCCGGCGGTAGCAGACGAGGTCCACCACGACGTCCTTGCGGAAGGCCTGCCGGTACTCCACCGCGAGCCGGGCCACCCGGACGCAGGCCTCCGGATCGTCGCCGTTGACGTGGAAGATCGGCGCTTGGATCATCCGCGCGACATCGGTGGAGTACAGGCTGGAGCGGGCCGCGGCGGGGCTCGTGGTGAAGCCCACCTGGTTGTTCACGATGACGTGCACCGTGCCGCCGGTCCGGTAGCCCCGGAGCTGCGACAGGTTAAGGGTCTCGGCCACCACGCCCTGGCCGGCGAACGCCGAATCGCCGTGCATCAGCACCGGCATCACGGTGAACCCGGCCTCACCCTTGTCGATGAGGTCCTGCTTGGCCCTGACGATCCCCTCCAGCACGGGGTTGACCGCCTCGAGGTGGCTCGGGTTGCTCGTCAGGCTCACCTTCACCGAGCAGTCCAGGCTCGGGTGCCGAAAGGTTCCGGACGAGCCCAGGTGGTACTTCACATCACCGGAGCCGTGCATCGTGCCCGGGTCGATGTTGCCCTCGAACTCGCGGAAGATCCGGGCGTAGCTCTTGCCGAGGATGTTGGCCAGCACGTTCAGCCGGCCGCGGTGCGGCATGCCGATGGCCACCTCGTCCAAGTGGTGTTCCGCGGCGGTCTGCAGCACCGCGTCGAGCATCGGGATCGTCGACTCTGCGCCCTCCAGGGAGAACCGCTTCTGCCCGACGTACTTGGTCTGCAGGAAGTTCTCGAACGCCTCCGCGGCGTTCAGCCGTCCCATGATGTGCTTCTGCTCGGCGGTGTCGACCCGGTCGTGCGCGGTCTCGATCCGCTCCTGCAGCCAGCGCCGCTCCTGGGGGTCGGTGATGTGCATGTATTCGACGCCGACGGTGCGGCAGTAGGAGTTGCGCAGTACGCCGAGGATGTCGCGCAGCTTCATCGTGCGGTGGCCAGCGAAGCCGTCGACCGGGAAGGGCCGGTCGAGGTCCCAGAGCGTCAGGCCGTGCCGGATGACGTCGAGGTCCGGGTGGGTCCGGACCCGCGAGTCCAGCGGGTCGGTGTCGGCCATCAGGTGCCCGTTGGTCCGGTAGGCGTTGACCAGTTCGATGACCCGGGCCTGCTTGTCGATCTGGCCCTCGTGGCTGATGGTGACGTCGGAGACCCAGCGCACGGGCTCGTACGGGATGCGCAGCGCGCGGAAGACATTGTCGTAGAAGGAGTTCTCGCCGAGCAGCAGCCGGTGCAGGGTGCGCAGGAAGTCGCCGGACACGGCGCCCTGTATGATCCGGTGGTCGTACGTCGACGTCAGCGTGACCGTCTTGGACACCGCGAGGTTGGCGAGGTTCTCCTCGCTCATCCCCAGGAACTCCGCGGGGTATTCCATTGCGCCGACTCCGACGATGGTGCCCTGACCCTGCATCAGTCTCGGGACGGAGTGGTTCGTCCCGATCGTGCCGGGATTGGTAAGGGTGATTGTGGTCCCGGCGAAGTCGTCGGCGGTCAGCTTGTTCTGCCGGGCTCGCCGGATGATGTCCTCGTACGCCGACCAGAACTGGCTGAAGTCCATCCGCTCGCAGCCCTTGATGCTGGCCACGACGAGCTGCCGGCTGCCGTCGTCCTTGGGCAGGTCGATGGCCAGCCCCAGGTTGATCTCGCCGGGTGTGACGACGGCGGGCTTGCCGTCGACGACGGCGAAGCAGTTGTTCATCTCCGGGAAGGCCTCCACGGCCTTGACCAGGGCGAAGCCGATCAGGTGCGTGAAGGACACCTTGCCGCCACGGGACCGGCGCAGGTGGTTGTTGATGACGATCCGGTTGTCGGCCAGCAGCTTGGCCGGGAAGGCTCGCACGCTCGTGGCCGTCGGCACGGTCAGGGACGCGTCCATGTTGGACACGATCCGCGCCGCCGCCCCCCGCAACTGCGTGCTGCTGCGCTCCGGCTTCGGCTCGCCCTTGGCCGCCTGGGACTTGGCGGCGTCGGGCTTCGGAGGCTCGCTCTTGGCGGTCACGGGCTTCGCGGTCTCGGGCTTCGCGGTCTCGGGCTTGGTGGTGCTGCTCTTGTCGGTGGCGCCGCTCTTGGCGGTGTCGGTCTTTGCGGCTTTTGCGGTGTCGGACTTCGCCGCCGCCGGTTTGGCGGGTTCGGTCTTTGCGGTGTCGGTCTTTGCGGGTTGGGTTTTCGCCGGGGTCTTCGTGGGGCCGGCCGCGGCCGACGCGTTCTTGGTGGTGGCGGCCTGCTGCCCCGGGTCCGTGCCACGGGTCCGGGTCGCGCTGCGCGTGGCGGAGGTGGCGCCCGGCGCGGCCGGATCCTTCGTACCGCCGGGTTTGCCGTTAGGGCCAGCGGTGGCCGTACCCCCGTCGCTGGGCCGCCCGGAGGTGGTCCGGTAGTCGTCGAAGAACTCGTGCCATGCCGCGTCGACGCTGGTCGGGTCGGACAGGTACTGGTGGTACATCTCCTCGACCAACCACTCGTTCGGCCCAAAGCCCGCCAGGGGGTTGTTCGTCGTCGACACGGTGGCCTTCGCCTCTTCGCTGGTCTACTCGTCGTCGGTTCGGCGGTCGGAGGATGCCCGGTCGGGAGCAGCTTCCATGCGTCCCGAGGTTACGCGGTGTCGGGGGGGCCGGGCCATCCGACATGACGTCGAACTCAGTCCCGTGCACCGAACTCGCGGAGCAGATCGACCATCGCGGCGTACGCCGAGGCCTGTCCCGACTCCTCCCCGGACTGCCGGGCGGCCCCGATCCGGGCGATGTCGAGGGCGGTGACGCCATCGCTGTTCACGAGGTCGACATCGATGCCTGCCTCGAGCAGGACCCGAGCCACGGCGGTGTTGTCCGTCCTGCTCGCGTGCCGGGCCGCGACGTGCAGGGCGCTCTCGTGGGTATCCGGGTCGGTCCACGACGAGTCGGCCCCGGCGTCGAGCAGAAGCCGGGCGACCAGGACCCCGTTGACCTCGGCCGCAGCCAGTAACGCGCCGTCCAACCGGGCACCGCGGTCGATGAGCAGCCTCGTCACGGCATCGGCGGATCCGTAGGCAGCCCACCGCAGCGGGGTCATCCCGGTGGTCTCGTCGTCGAGCAGACCCGGGTCGCGCTGCAGGTGGTCCTCGAGCAGCTCCACCTCGTCGAAGAACGCGGCGACCGCGTCGTCGACCTCCGCCCCCGCGGCGAGCAACTCCCCGCGCAGCAGCCGGCTGTGCTGCAGGCAGATGTGCAGCGGTGTCCGGCCGTGCTCGGTCCGCGCGGCAAGGTCCGCGCCGGCGCCGACCAGCACCCTGACCACCTCTGCGTGGCCGTAGCGAAGCGCCAGGTGCAGCGGCGTCCAGCCGGTGAACTGGTCGCGCTCCACGGTGCCCTGCACCATTCTCGGGTCATCGGCCAGGGCGGCCCGGACGGCGTCGGCGTCCCCGGCCTCGACCAGGCCCGCGAACCGCTCCGAGGTCATCATTCGGGCCCCGGTGAGAGTGGACCCATTCGCAGCGGGCGTGGCGTCCGGTTCAGTCACCGTGTCTCCCTTCGATCTACTTTCCGGTCCATCGACCGGAGGACGGTCGCCGGGCGGGGCGCGGCCCGTCAGAGCACGTCGCGGCGCAACGTCAACACCATCGCCAGCACGGCTGACACCAGACCGTAGCCGATCAGCAGCAGACCCCCCTGCCACCGCTCGAGCAGGTCCGGACCCGGCAGGATCAGCACCCGGGGACTGCCGAGCAGTGCGGTGGCCAACCCCAGCCGCTGCCGCATGCCCATCGAATAGGTGCCGGCCTTGCACCGGCCGGCGCTGGCCAGCCCCACCTGCTCGAGCACCTCGTCGGCCCGCCCGTCTGGGAGCCCGGCGGCGGCGGTGTAAGCGCGCAGGTGGTTTCGCCCGCTACGGCCCGGGTGGAAGGAGGTGTCCAGGACCGCGCCGACCCGGCGGATCGGCTCGGGCAGGTCGACGTAGGACTGCCCGCCGATCGACGCGCTGCCGCGGTCGGGG
>JBBPYA010000302.1:0-7564 GCA_038200385.1 Mycobacteriales bacterium | reverse complement strand
GCCGTCCCGCTGGCGACCCTGCAGTGCAGCCGCTGAGCCCGGCGGAGGTACGGCCCTGAGGCTGCTCTTCGCCGGTACGCCGGAGCCCGCCGCCGTCAGCCTGCGGGCGGTCCTTGCCGCGGGCCGGCACGAGGTGCTGGCCGTCTTGACCCGCCCCGACGCGCCCACCGGGCGCGGCCGGCAGCTGCGGCCGTCACTGGTGGCCGCCGTCGCCACCGAAGCCGGCCTGGAGCTGCTGCGCCCGGCCCGCCCGGGGGATCCGGAGTTCCTGGCCGAGCTGGCCCGGCTCGCGCCGGACTGCGCGCCGATCGTGGCCTACGGCGGATTGATCCCGCCGGCGGCGCTGGCGGTGCCCGCGCACGGCTGGGTCAACCTGCACTTCTCGCTGCTGCCCGCGTGGCGGGGTGCCGCGCCCGTGCAGCGGGCGGTGATGGCCGGTGACGACGTGACCGGTGCGAGCACGTTCCGGCTGGCCGAGGGGCTGGACACCGGGCCGGTGTACGGCGTGGTGACCGAGCCGATCGCCGCGACCGACACCGCCGGCAGCGTGCTGGAGCGGCTGGCCCGCTCCGGCGCCGAGCTGCTGCTGGCCACCCTCGACGGGATCGAGGCCGGCCGGCTGCAGGCCCGGCCGCAGCCGGCCGAGGGCGTCTCGCAGGCGCCGAAGCTGAGCGTCGCCGAGGCTGTGGTCGACTGGACCCTGCCGGCCACCGTCGTCGACCGGCGGATCCGGGGCTGCACGCCGACGCCGGGGGCGTGGACTCCGCTCGGCCCGGACCGGTTCAAGCTCGGCCCGGTCTGCCCGGCCACCGGCAACGGCCCACTGGCGCCGGCGCGGCTGCTGATCCGGCCCGACGGCGTCGTCGTCGGGACCGGGACCGTGCCGGTCCGGCTGGGTGACGTCCAGCCGCCGGGCCGGCGGATGATGCCGGCGACGGACTGGATCCGTGGCCTGCGCGAGGTCCCGGAGGTCCTGCGATGACGACCCCGTCCGGCCCCGCGGACCGGCGCCGGCGCGCGAGTGGCGGGGGCGGGCCGCAGAAGAGCGGGGACGGACCGCAAAAGGGCGGGGCCGGGCGGCAGAAGGGCGGGGCCGGGCGGCAGAAGGGCGGGGCCGGGCCGCAGAAGGGCGGGGGCGGACCGGCGCAGGACCGGGGTGGCCGGCGTCCGGCGTACCAGCCGGTCCCGGTATCGGACCCGCGCCGGGTGGCTTACGACCTGCTGCGGGCGGTCGCCGAGCGGGCGGCGTACGCCAACCTGGCGCTGCCCGGACTGCTCCGCGATCGGGGACTCGGGGAGCGCGACCGGGCGCTGGCCACCGAACTCGGCTACGGCACGCTGCGCGCGCTCGGCATCCTCGACGCCGTCCTGGCCGAGTGCGTGGACCGGCCGCTACCGGAGGTGGACGGGCCGGTCCTGGACGTCCTGCGGGTGGGCGCCTACCAGCTGCTGCGCACCCGAATCCCGTCGCATGCCGCGGTGAGTACATCGGTCTCGCTGGCCCGCACCGTGCTGACCCACGGCCAGGTCGGCCTGGTCAACGCCGTACTGCGCCGGGTGTCCGCCCAAGACGAGGCCGCCTGGGTGCAGCAGCTGGCCCCGGACCGCGAGCAGGACCCGGCGGGGTATCTGGGGCTGCGCTACGCCCACCCCGCGTGGATAGTGCGCGCCTACCGGGACGCCCTCGGCGGCGACTGGGCGCAGACGGCGTCGGCGCTGGCCGCCGACGACGAGCGCCCGCTCGTCCACCTGGTGGCCCGCCCCGGCCGGATCGAGCGGTCGGACCTGCTCGGCCTCGTCCGCGGCGAGCCCGGACCGTGGTCGCCGTACGCCGTGCGGATGTCCGGCGGCGACCCGGGAAGGGTCGGCGCGATCCGTGACGGGCGGGCCGGTGTGCAGGACGAGGGCAGCCAGTTGGCGGTGCTCGCGCTCGTCGACACGAAGCTGGCCGGACCCGACCGGCGATGGGCCGACCTGTGCGCCGGCCCCGGCGGCAAGGCAGCGCTGCTGGGGTCACTGGCCGCCGGGCGCGACGCCGAGGTACTGGCGATGGACGTCCAGCCGCACCGTGCGGAACTGCTCGGGCAGGCGGTCGCGGGACTGCCGGTCCGCGTCGTAGTCGCAGACGCCCGGGAGATCGCCGAGACCGGCTTCGACCGGGTGCTCGTCGACGCCCCCTGCACCGGCCTCGGAGCGCTGCGCCGCCGCCCGGAGGCCCGGTGGCGGCGACAGCCCTCCGATGTCGCCCCGCTGGCCCGGTTGCAGCGCGAGCTGCTGACGGCGGCGCTCGGCGCGGTGCGACCCGGCGGCCTGGTCGGCTACGTCACCTGCTCACCGCACCTGGGCGAGACCCGGGCGGTGGTGGCCGAGGTGGTACGGCGGACCGGTGCGGTACCCGTCGACGCCCGGCCCGCCCTGCCTGGGGTACCGGAGCTGGGCGACGGGCCCAGCGTCCAGCTGTGGCCGCACCGGCACGGCACCGACGCGATGTTCGTCGCGCTGCTGCTGCGCCGGCCCGCCTGACCGCGCGACGTCGCGACACGTCGCCGTCGGGCGGGCGGGCCGTCGTACAGTCACGCGCGTGCCGGCCCCCATGATCGCGCCCAGCATCCTGTCCGCCGACTTCGCCCGGCTGGGTGAGGAGGCCGCCGCCGTGAGCGGCGCGGACTGGCTGCACGTGGACGTGATGGACGCGCACTTCGTGCCGAACCTCACCCTCGGGCTGCCGGTGGTGCAGAGCCTGCTGGCCTCGACCCGGATCCCGCTGGACTGCCACCTGATGATCGATGACCCCGACCGCTGGGCGCCGCCGTACGCCGAAGCCGGCGCGCGCAACGTGAGCTTCCACGCCGAGGCGGCCGGTGACTGCGTGCAGGTGGCCCGCGCGCTGCGCTCGGCGGGGGCGTTGGCCGGGCTCGCGATCAAGCCGGGGACCCCACTGGAGCCGTACCTGGACGTGCTGCGCGAGTTCGACACGCTGCTGGTGATGACCGTCGAGCCCGGCTTCGGCGGTCAGGAGTTCATCGCCGAGGTGCTGCCGAAGGTGCGCAAGGCCCGCGACCTCGTCGAGTCCGGGCACCTGACCCTCTTCGTCGAGGTCGACGGCGGGGTGAACGCCGACACGATCGAGCAGGCCGCCGCCGCCGGCGCCGACGTGTTCGTCGCCGGTTCCGCGGTGTACGGCGCGAAGGATCCGGCCAGCGCCGTCGCGGCGCTGCGGGCTACCGCGGTAAGGGCCGCAGCTGCCGCCCGCTGACCCGTTGCCCCGGCCGTGCGAGAATCGGCTGGCAAAGCACTTGAAACGCGCGCTCCGGGGTCGGTGAAAGTCCGAACCGGCGGTGAATGCCCGGCCAGGTCTGCCTGGTCCGGCACAGTCCGCGAACCGTCCGCCGCCAGCGGACGGCTGATCCGGTGCAATTCCGGAACCGACGGTGAGCGTCGCGGCCTCCCGACCGGAGGCGGCGGCGCCAAGTCCGGATGGGAGGAGCCGTGCGGTCCGGCCTGGGCCGGCCCGTCGCTGACCCCGCCGTGCGCACCGGGCTGGAGGAGGGCGGCGGCAGATGTCCAGCAGCGACGTGCCCCCAACCCGTCCCGTGCTCGAGGCCGCGATGCGGCGGGCCGTGGAACTGGCCCGCGGCGCGCTAGGCCGGACCAGTCCGAACCCCCCGGTCGGTGCCGTCGTGCTGGACCGGGACGGCGCCGTGGTCGGCGAGGGCGCCACCGCACCGGCCGGTGGTCCGCACGCGGAGATCGAGGCCCTGCGCGGTGCCGGCACCCGCGCTGCGGGCGGGACGGTGCTGAGCACCCTGGAACCCTGCGCGCACACCGGCCGGACCGGCCCGTGCACGCTGGCGCTGCGGACGGCCGGCGTGGCCTGCGTGGTCTTTGCCGTCGCCGACCCGACGGCGCTGGCCGGCGGCGGCGGCCGTGAACTGGCCGCGCACGGCGTCGAGGTCGAGGCGGGTCTGCTGGCGGCGGAGGTGGCCCGCGGCGCGCTGCGGGCCTGGCTTGCCGCGGCCCGCACCGGGCGCCCGCACGTGACGTGGAAGTACGCCGCCACCCTGGACGGCCGGGTGGCCGCCGCCGACGGCAGCAGCCGGTGGATCACCGGTCCGCAGGCCCGGGCCGACGTCCACCGGCTGCGCGACGAGGTGGACGCGGTACTCGTCGGCTCCGGCACCGTGCTCACCGACGACCCGCAGCTGACCACCCGGGGCGCGGACGGGGCGGTGGCAGCCCGCCAGCCGGTACGGGTGGTGCTGGACCGGCGCCGCCGGACACCGCCCACGGCCCGGGTCCGGGACGCCTGCGCGCCGACGATCCTGCTCGACAGCGCCGACCCGGTGCTGGCGCTCAAGGATCTGCACGACCGGGGGCTGCGCTCGGTACTCCTCGAGGGCGGCCCCACCCTGGCCGGCGCCTTCGTCGCTGCCGGCCTGGTCGACCTGGTCGTGGCCTACCTGGCCCCCGCGCTGCTCGGCGAGGGACCGGCCGCGCTCGGGCCGGCCGGAATGCATTCGATCGGGGACGCGCTGCGGTTGGACGTGGAGGACGTCGTCGTCCTGGGCTCGGACCTCCGGCTGACCGCGACACCCCGGAGGGAGGCCTGATGTTCACCGGCATCGTCGAGGAGCTGGGCACCCTGACCGGGCGCGAGGATCTGGCCGAGGCGGCCCGGCTCACCGTCCGGGGTGAGCTGGTCAGCCCCGGCACCGTGGCCGGGGACTCGATCGCGGTCAACGGCGTCTGCCTGACCGTGGTGGACGTGCAGTCGGCGGCGTTCACCGCCGACGTGATGGCCGAAACGCTGGCCCGCTCAACCCTCGGGGCACTGGACACCGGTGATCCGGTGAACCTCGAACGCGCCGTCACCGCCCAGACCCGCCTCGGCGGGCACGTCGTGCAGGGGCATGTCGACGGGGTCGCCACCGTGCTGTCCCGGACCCCGGGCAGCCACTGGGAGGTGGTGCGGCTCGCCCTGCCGGTGGCGCTGGCGCGCTACGTCGTCAGCAAGGGCTCGATCACCGTCGACGGGGTCTCGCTGACGGTCAGCGCGCTCGGACCGGATTGGTTCGAGGTCAGCCTGATCCCGACGACGCTCGCGCGCACCACATTGGGCAGCCGCGCGCCCGGGCAGCCGGTCAACCTGGAGGTGGACGTCATCGCCAAGTACGTCGAGCGACTGCTGGACGCGCGGGCCGAGGCCGGACCGGGTGGGGACCGGTGAGCGCGGTGCAGGCCGAACCCGTGCGCCGAGGCGGCTGCGGCACGATCGCGCAGGCTGTCGCCGACATCGCCGCCGGACGCCCGGTCGTCGTGGCCGACGACCAGGACCGGGAGAACGAGGGCGATCTCATCTTCGCCGCCGAGATGGCCACTCCGGAGCTCGTGGCGTTCATGGTCCGCTACACCTCCGGGTACCTGTGCGTGCCGTTGACCGAGCAGGACTGCGACCGGCTGGACCTGCCCCCGATGTTCCACACCAACCAGGACAAGCGCGGAACGGCGTACACCGTCACCGTCGACGCCCGGGAGGGCGTCGGCACCGGGATCTCCGCGGCCGACCGGGCCTACACGATCCAGCTGCTCGCCGCCCCCGACACCGGGGCGGCCGACCTGACCCGTCCCGGGCACGTGGTCCCGCTGCGGGCCCGCGAGGGCGGGGTGCTGCGCCGGCCGGGGCACACCGAGGCGGCCGTGGACCTCGCGATGCTCGCAGGACTCCGCCCGGCCGGGGTGCTGTGCGAGATCGTCAGCGAGCGCAACCCGGGGGAGATGGCCCGGCTGGAGGAGCTGGCCGACTTCGCCGTCCGGCACGACCTGACGCTGATCACGATCGCCGACCTGATCGCCTACCGGCGGCGCACCGAGAAGCAGGTGCACCGGGTCGCCGAGGCGCGGATCCCGACCCGGTACGGCGACTTCCGGGCGATCGGGTTCCGCAGCGACCACGACGAGCGGGAGCACATCGCCCTGCTGTACGGCGACCTCGGCGACGGCGAGGACGTCCTGCTCCGGATGCACTCGGAATGCCTCACCGGCGACGTGTTCGGCTCGATGCGCTGCGACTGCGGCCCGCAGCTGGACGCCGCGCTCGCGGCCGTCGCCGCGGAGGGCCGCGGCCTGGTGCTCTACATGCGCGGGCACGAGGGGCGGGGGATCGGGCTGCTGCACAAGCTGCAGGCCTACCAGTTGCAGGACGGCGGCCAGGACACCGTCGACGCCAACCTGTCGCTCGGACTGCCCGCAGACGCGCGGGACTACGGCACCGGCGCCCAGATCCTGGTCGACCTCGGCGTCCGCTCGATGCGATTGCTGTCCAACAACCCGGCCAAGCGCGCCGGGCTCGAGGGCTATGGCCTGCGGGTCCTCGGCCGGGAGCCGCTGCCGGTGCACGTGACCGCGGACAACGTGGGGTACCTGCGCACCAAGCGGGACCGGATGGGCCACCTCATCGAGGGCCTGCCCGAGGTCGACGGGTGAGCGGTCAGGGGGCACCCGGCGCCGAGACCGTCGACGCCGCCGGGTTGCGGCTCGGCGTGGTCGCCAGCCGCTGGCACGGCGAGCTGAGCGACGCCCTGCTCTCCCGGGCGCGTGCGTGTGCCGGGGCGTGCGGGGCGAACGTGACCGTCCGGCGGGTCGCCGGAGCGCTGGAGTTGGCGGTGGTCGCGCAGCGGCTGGCCCGGTCGCACGACGCGATCGTCTGTCTCGGCGTCGTCGTCCGCGGCGGCACCCCGCACTTCGACTACGTCTGCCAGTCGGTGACCGCTGGGTTGACCCGCGTCGCGCTGGACGAGGCGACGCCGGTCGGCAACGGGGTACTCACCTGCGACACGGTGGAGCAGGCACGGGACCGCGCCGGGCTGCCCGGGAGCGCCGAGGACAAGGGCTGGGCGGCGACCCTTGCGGCGCTGGACACTGCGCTGGTGCTGCAGACCCTGGACGGCCGGGCGTGACCGGACCCGCCAAGAGCTTCGACGAGCTGTTCGCCGAACTGGCCGGCAAGGTGGCCGCCGGCGCCGAGGGTTCAGGCACCGTCGAGGCGGTCCGCGCCGGCGTCCACGCCGCCGGCAAGAAGGTCGTCGAGGAGGCCGCCGAGGCCTGGATGGCCGCGGAGTACGAGAGCGGGCAGCGGGCCGCGGAGGAGATCAGCCAGCTGCTCTACCGGATCCAGGTCCTGATGCTGGTCCGCGGCCTGTCCCTGGCCGACGTGTACGCCCACCTGTAGGAGGAAGACCCGTCCATGCTGCGCATCGCGGTCCCGAACAAGGGTTCGCTGGCCGAACCCGCCGCCCTCATGCTGGCCGAGGCCGGCTACCGGCAACGCAGCGACCCCAAGGACCTGGTCCATGCCGACCCGGACAACGACGTGGAGTTCTTCTACCTGCGTCCCCGCGACATCGCGGTGTACGTGGGGGAGGGCACCCTGGACCTGGGGTTGACCGGGCGGGACCTGCTGCGCGACAGCGGGACCGGCGCCGCCGAGATCCTCGCCCTCGGCTTCGGCGAGTCCACGTTCCGGTACGCCGCCCGCTCCGGCGCCGCCACGTCGGTGGCTGACTTC
>JBBPYA010000301.1:0-7945 GCA_038200385.1 Mycobacteriales bacterium | reverse complement strand
TCACCCCGGTGACGAGCGTGAACAGCCGGGCCCGGGTGGTGTGGGCGGCCAGGAAGCCGAGGGTCGTGTAGGCCTCGAGCATGTCGTTCTCGGCGGGGCCGACCATGTGGATCTGGAACAGGTGGTCCATGACCGACACGGCGTCGAAGCCGGCGTCGTCGGCGGCCCGGGCGATCCGGGCCAGGTCCGCACCCATGGTGCGCGGGCCGCCAGGCCAGGTGAAGTCCGGGATCTGCAGGCCGATGTTCATGTCAGTGTTCCTTTGTCTCGGCGGGGGGCGGCCCGAGCCGGCGGCGCAGCTCGTCCATGGTTTCCATGATGGACACGGTCTGCGCGACGGGGAGCACCGGCGAGTCGGTGCGGCCGTCGGCGACGAGCTGGGCGAGGTGCGCCGCTTGGAAACACAACCCCTCGTGACCGCGGATCGGGTCCACCTCGCGGATCGCCACCGAGCCGTCCGCGGCGACCCAGCGCAGCGGCACCGGGGTGTAGAAGGGCCCGCCCAGCTCCAGCCGGCCGCGAGTTCCCGACACCGACGCGGTGGTCGGGGTCCGGGCCGCGAGCGTGGTCGACACGACGGCGTACGCCGAGCCGGTGCGCAGCACGGCGCCGACCTGCTCGTCCACCCCGCTGGGCGCCCACGAACCGGTGGCCGCGATCTCCCCGGGTCGGCCGAGCACCGCCGCGGCGAAGGACACCGGGTAGATGCCGAGGTCCAGCAGGGCGCCGCCGCCGAGGTCGGCCCGGTGCAGCCGCGGCGCCGCCTGCGCGGTGAGCAGCTGACCGTGGTCGGCCAGCACCGTGTGCACGATCCCGAGGGCGCCGTCGGCGACGAGCCGGGTCACCACGTCGAGATGCGGGAGGAACCGGGTCCACATCGCCTCCAGGACGACGACCCCGCGGGCCCTGGCCGCGGCGGCCACCTCGGCGGCCTGCGCAGCGGTGGTGGTGAAGGACTTCTCGACGAGGACGTGCTTGCCGGCCTCGATCGCGAGCAGCGCATGGTCGCGATGCTGACCGGTCGGCGAGGCGACGTACACGACGTCCACGGCGGGGTCCGCGACGAGGGCGTCGTACGACGGGTGCCGGCCCTCGATCCCGTGTTCGGCGCCGAAGGCGGCGGCCCGCTGCGCCGAGCGGGAGCCCACCGCGACGACCCGCTGGCGGGTGTGCCGGGCCAGGCTCCGCACGAACGTCGCGGCGATCGCCCCGGGACCGAGCACGCCCCACCGCAGCGGTGGCGCGCCGGCCGGATCTGGCACCCGGCTAGGCGGATAGGCGAACGGCATCAGAACAGCCTCGCGGAGGGGTCGTCGGTCCCGCGCAGCGCGGCGTAGTCCAGCGTCAGGCAGGAGATCCCGCGGTCGGTGGCCAGCACCCTGGCCTGCGGTTTGATTTCCTGGGCGGCGAAGACCCCGCGCACCGGGCTCAGGAGCGGGTCGCGGTTGAGCAGCTCGACGTAGCGGGTCAGCTGCTCGACGCCGTCGATCTCACCGCGGCGCTTGATCTCCACCGCCACGGTGTGCCCGGCGGCGTCGCGGCACAGCAGGTCGACCGGGCCGATCGCGGTCATGTACTCGCGGCGGACCAGGGTCCAGCCGCGGCCGAGGGTGCCGACGTGCAGCGCGAGCAACTCCTGCAGGTGCGCCTCCACGCCGTCCTTCTGCAGACCGGGATCCACACCGAGGGTGAACGACGCATCGTGCACGATCTCCTCGATGGCGATGAGCAGTTGCTCGCCGGCCTTGTTCGTGACCGTCCAGCGGTCCGGTTCCTCCTGCAGGGAGCACGGCGGACTCATCCAGTTCAGCGGCTTGTAGGCGCGGTCGTCGGCGTGTACCGACACCGACCCGTCCGCCTTGACGAGCAGCAGCCTGGTCGCCATCGGCAGATGCGCGGTCAGCCGGCCGACATAGTCGACCTGGCACCGGGCGATCACCAGCCGCACGGCGCTCGACGCTAGCCCGTCTCGGATTGGCCGCGACCGGCAGGTGTCGGGCGGCACCCCGACCACTACCGGCTGATCGAGACCCCGTTCGGGCACTTCGCGATGTTCTGCCTGCGCCCCGAGGACCAGGACGCGATCGACGCGGTCATCGGGGAGATGCTCGCCAGCTGAGCACGTACGCCGGCGCCGGCGCCGGTCAGGCCGGCCACTGCGGGTGCCGCTTGCCCAGGAACGCCGCCATCCCCTCCCGGGCCGAGGGCGTCTGGCTGGCCGCGGCCATCACCTCGATGGCGTAGGTGTAGGCGTCGCGCTCGGGCCGGTCCAGCTGCGCGTACAGCGCCTGCTTGCCGAGCCCCTTGGAGGCCCGGCTGCCGCGGGTGGCCCGCTCCAGCAGGTCCAGGGTCGCCTTCTCCAGGTCGTCGTCGGGTACCGCGGCGTTGACCAGCCCCCACTCGGCGGCGGTGCGGGCGTCGATGACGTCGCCGGTCAACGCGATCTCCATCGCCCGCTTGCGGCCGACGTTGCGGGCGATCGCCACCATCGGGGTGTGGCAGAACCAGCCGCCCTTGCCCCCGGGTGCGGCGAACCCAGCGGACTCCGCGGCGACGGCCAGGTCGCAGGAGGCGACCAGCTGCGCGCCGGCGGCTGTCGCCAGGGCGTGCACGCGCGCGATCACCACCTGCGGGACCGACTGGATGGTCTGCATCACATCGGTGCACAGCTGGAGCAGGCGACGTACGCCGTCATGGTCGGCGTCCACGACATCGGAGAAGTCGTGGCCGGCGGAGAAGACCGGCCCGTTGCCGGCCAGCACGATCCCGGTGGCGTCGGTGTCGCCCACCGACCGGAACGCAGCCCGCAGCTCGCGAAGGTGGTCGGCGGACAGCGCGTTGCGCCGCGCCGGACGATTCATGGTGATAGTGGCGTAGTCCCCGGCCCGATCCACCAGGATGTGCTCGTATCGCTCGTCCATGAGGTCACTCTAGAGCCGATGCAACCTCGCGCGGGCCTGCCGCGTGTGCATCGGTGTGAGCGCCGGTGCGGAGGTGGTGGTGCCCCCGAGGAGCAGTCCTCCCGGCGGCCCTGACCCCCGCGCGACCCGCGACCGCGATGAGATCCGCTCCGGGGACAGCCCCGAGGAGCGGGACTTCGCCGAGTTCTACGCCGCCACCCACCGGGCCGCCACGGGCCAGGTCTACGCGATGATCGGCAACTGGCACGAGGCGCAGGAGGCCGTCCAGGAGGCCTACGCGCGGGCGCTGGGCCGCTGGCAGCAGGTCTCCACGTACGAGGATCCGCTGGCGTGGGTGCGGACGGTGGCCTACCGGGTGTCGGTCAGCCGCTGGCGCAAGACCCGCCGAATGCTGTTCGGGACCGACCACGACGTCGTGGTCCCGGCACCGATGGAAACGCACGTGGAACTCGTCGCCGGGCTGCAGAAGCTGCCCGCGGCCCAACGGGAGGCGCTTGTGCTGCACTACCTGGCCGACCTGCCGGTCGCCCAGATAGCCGCCCAGCTCGGCGTCCCGGAGGGGACCGTCAAGGCGAGGCTGTCCCGCGGCCGGGCCGCCATGGCCACCCTGCTGGGGGACGGGGACGACCGTGGCTGAGCCCGGCTCCCCCGAGGACGAGCTGCGCGGGAGGATGCACGCGTTGGCCCGGCAGGTCCAGCAGCAGCCCGGCGGCGGGCTGGCCGACGTCCGCCGCCGCCGGGTCCGCCGGCAGCGCACCACAGCGGCCGGTACCGGCCTGGCCGTCGTCGCGGTCCTCGGCGCCGTCGCGCTAGTGCTGCCCGCGGTGGGCGAGGACGCCTCGGTGCGCCCGATCGCCCCCGCCCCGTCGGTGACGCTGACTCAGCCGGGTACGCCGTCCGCGCCCGCCACCACCGTCCCGGACCCGACCGCACCGACAACGACGCCCCCCACGAGCGGCGCCCCGCAGGGCACTGGCAGCACGAGCACATCCACCACCCCGCCCACGCTCACCGAGGGCAGCTACGCCCTGGACTTGGGCTCCCTCGTCACGCCGGACGAGCTTCGACGGTTCGGCGTGCCCACCACCTCCACCGCGGTCGGCGACGGCGGCAGCCAGCCGACCATCCCCGGTCTGTGCACCGGCCCCACCTGGCAGGAGCAGTACTCCTCGCCCCGGGACCGGGTGGCCGGCAGCTACCAGCTCGACGGCGGCCAGCTGCTCGCCGATCTGCTGGCCTACTCCGACGGGGTGCAGGCCAACGCCGCCCTGGTCAAGCTCAAGGAGGACGCCCGGGCCTGCCCGACGGTCAACGAGTTCCTGCAGATCACGGTGACCGCGGTCGGCTCGGCCATCGGCGACGAGTTCGTGGTCTTCGCGCTGGACTCCGAGAGCGGGCTGGACGGGTCGAAGGAGCGGATCTGGGTGACCATCGCCCGGATCGGCAACGTGCTGGTCGAGGCCACCCTGGACCGCGACCCCGGCTACACCGGCGACATCTCGGCCGACCAGCAGCTCAGCCGGGACGCCGCGCAGGCCGGGGTGGACCACCTGCTGGCCTCCTGATCCCGCCCTTCTCGGGGACAGTGGCTCAGGACAGCCCGCGGGAAGTCCGGACGGTGGCCACGATCTCGGCGATGATGTCGGTCAGCTCGTAGTCCTTGGGCGTGAACACCCGGGCCACGCCGAGCGAGCGCAGCACGGTGGCGTCCGCGTCGGGGATGATCCCGCCGACGACGACCGGCACGTCGTCCAGGCCGGCCTCACGCAGCCCGTCGACGACGGCCGGCACGACAGACAGGTGGGACCCGGACAGCACGGACAGCCCGACGACGTGTACGTCCTCCTCGACCGCGGCGGCGACAATCTGCGCCGGGGTGAGCCGGATGCCCTGGTAGATCACCTCGAACCCGGCATCCCGCGCCCGCACTGCGATCTGCTCGGCGCCGTTGGAGTGCCCGTCCAGGCCGGGTTTGCCGATCAGGATCCGCAACCGGCCGCCGATCTCGGCGCCGGTCGCGCGGACCCGTTCCTGGACCGCGGCGAGCGGGCCGCCGGCCTCCCCGGCCGGTCGCGATCCGCCGACCCCGGTCGGTGCGCGGTACTCACCGAACACCTCCCGCAGCGCCTGGGCCCACTCCCCCGTCGTGACGCCGACCCGTGCACACCGCAGCGAGGCCGCCATCAGGTTCGCCTCGGTCTTTGCCGCATCCCGCAGCGCGTCCAGCGCGGTCGCGACGTCGGAGTCCTCCCGCTCGGCGCGCCAGGCCTGCAGTGAGTCCACCGCCGCCGCCTCGACCGCCGGGTCGACGGTCAGGATCGAGGTGTCCAGGTCCGCGGTCAGCGGGTTGGGCTCGGTGCTCTCGAACCGGTTGACGCCCACGACGACGTCCTCGCCGGACTCCAGCCGACGGCGCCGCTCGGCCAGGCTGGCCACCAGGGCGCTCTTCATGTAACCCGACTCCACGGCCGCGATCGCGCCGCCCATGTCCTGCACCCGGTCGATCTCGGCGCGGGCGCCGGCGACCAGTTCGGCGACCTTCGCCCCGACGACCACCGAGCCCGCAAACAGGTCGTCGTAGTCCAGCAGGTCGGTCTCGTAGGCGAGCACCTGCTGCAGCCGCAGCGACCACTGCTGGTCCCACGGTCGCGGCAGTCCCAGCGCCTCGTTCCACGCCGGGAGCTGGACGGCGCGGGCCCGGGCGTCCCGGGACAGCGTCACCGCGAGCATCTCCAGCACGATCCGCTGGACGTTGTTCTCCGGCTGGGCCTCGGTGAGCCCGAGGGAGTTGACCTGCACGCCGTAGCGGAAGCGACGCTGTCTGGCGTCCTGCACGCCGTAGCGATCGCGGGTCAGCTCCTCCCAGAGCTGGGTGAACGCCCGCAGCTTGCACATCTCCTCGACGAAGCGCACCCCGGCGTTGACGAAGAACGACATCCGTGCCACGACGTCCCCGAAGCGTTCGGCGGGCACCTGCCCGGCGTCGCGGACGGCGTCCAGTACGGCGATCGCGGTACAGGTGGCGAACGCGATCTCCTGCACCGGCGTCGCTCCGGCCTCCTGCAGGTGGTAGCTGCACACGTTGATCGGGTTCCAGGTCGGCATCACCTCGACGGTGTGCGCGACGACGTCGGTGATCAGCCGCAGCGACGGCGCGGGCGGGAAGGCGTAGGTCCCCCGAGACAGGTACTCCTTGATGATGTCGTTCTGCGTCGTCCCGGTCAGCTCCGCCAGGTCGGCATCCTGCTCCTCGGCGACGACCTGGTACAGCGCGAGCAGCCACATCGCGGTCGCGTTGATCGTCATCGACGTGTTCATGGTCTCCAGCGGGAGCCCGTCGAACAGCGCGCGCATGTCGCCGAGGTGCGCGATCGGTACGCCGACCTTGCCGACCTCCCCGCGGGCCAGCTCGTGATCGGCGTCGTACCCGGTCTGGGTCGGCAGGTCGAAGGCGACCGACAGCCCGGTCTGTCCCTTGTCCAGGTTCCGCCGGTAGAGGGCGTTGGACTCCGCGGGCGAGGAGTGCCCGGCGTAGGTCCGCATCACCCAGGGCCGGTCGCGCTCCTCGGAGGACGGGTAGGGCACGACGGCTCTCCTTTGGCGGCGGCTCTGGCGGCGGCCGGCGCGAGTGTGTGCCGGCGGCAGGCAAGCGCCTCTCACCGGGACGTGGAGTCTATCGGCGGCGCCTGCCGGACCGGCCCGGTCCTTCGACCAGTGCGACCGAACTCACCGGTCGGGCGGAGTAGTTTCCAGCTGTGCCGATCCCGCCGAGCAGCCTGCACTACACGGTCGGCCCGGTGATCGCCCTCGTCGTCATCCTGCTCATCGTGGTCTTCCTCCGGTGGGCCTCCGGTGGGCCTTCGGTGGCGGCGGCGGCGCCGGTAGCCGCGGCGGGGGTGGCGGATCCCGGATCGACCCCTTCACGGCGGAAGCGGACTCGACCGGCCTGCTGCAGCCCGTGGCGACGCTGCCCGAACGGGACCAGGCGCTGGCACTGCGCGCGGTGCTGTCCGACGCCGGCATCCGATCCACCATCCGGGATCGCGGCCGGGGCGGCGTCCAGGTCCTGACCTTCCCCGCCGACGCCGGGCGGGCCCGCTCCCTCGCCGGCCCCTTCGCCACTCCCCAGTAGCGTCCGGCGGCGCCGGGCCACGGGCCTACCATCGCCGGCATGGCCGTGCACCTGACCCGCATCTACACCCGCACCGGGGACGGAGGGCGAACCCGGCTCGGGGACATGAGCGAGACCGCCAAGACCGACCCCCGGCTCGCTGCGTACGCCGACGTGGACGAGGCGAACAGCGCGGTGGGCGTCGCCCTCGCGCTGGGTGAGCTGGCCGAGGACGTGCGTGCGGTGCTCACCCTGGTGCAGAACGACCTGTTCGACGTGGGCGCCGACCTGTCCACGCCGGTGGTGCCGGAGCCGGAGTACCCGCCGCTGCGGGTCACCCAGGTCTACGTCGACCGGCTGGAGGCGGCCTGCGACGAGTTCAACGACCGGCTGGCCAAGCTGGACAGCTTCATCCTGCCCGGCGGCACCCCCGGCGCCGCCCTGCTGCACGTGGCCCGCACCGTGGTCCGGCGGGCCGAGCGCGCCGGTTGGGCGCTCCTGGACGCCGACCGGGAGCGGACCAACCCGCTGACGCTGACCTACCTGAACCGGTTGTCCGATCTGCTGTTCATCCTGGCCCGGATCGCCAACCCCGACGGCGACGTCCAGTGGGTACCCGGCGCCAATCGCTGAGCCGGCCCGGGACCGACTGGGGCAGGACGCCGTCGGGCCGCTAGGGTGACCCATGCCCGAGCAGCCCGCCAGATCAGCAGCATCCTCGCTGTTGAGCCTCGGTATCGTCGTCGCGCTCTGCCTGGTGCTGGGGCTGGGCCTGGGTTGGCTGCTGGACAAGGCGGCAGGCACGTCCCCGGCCTTCGTGCTGATCGGCCTCCTGCTCGGAGTCGTCGCGGCGGCCTGTTATACGGTCCTGTCGTTCCGGAAGCAGCTACGACCCTGACGTGAGGAAAGGTAC
>JBBPYA010000300.1:0-3908 GCA_038200385.1 Mycobacteriales bacterium | reverse complement strand
CCCGAGTGCGCGACGTACACACCAGGCACCACCCGTTGCCAACGGCCGCGCTCCAGCCGGTGCGCCAGGGCGTGGCGGGACAGTCCGGCCGTCTGCGCGGTGAGCGCGGTGAGCACTGCATGCACCTCGACACCGTGCCGGAGCGAGACCGGACAGAGGCGGGTGCAGCGGCAGCCTGTGGAAAGACATGGCCTTCCTGTGGACGGCTCACCGCGACCTGTGGACAGTCCCCGCCCCCGTCACTGGACCGGCAGATCCCCATGATCACGGAGGTCCCGGGTCACGGAAGTCCCGGGTGGGCCGGTCAGGCGGGTCAGGCGGGCCAGGCGTCGGCGAGCAGTTCACGGGTCTCGGCCAGGAGCTGGGGCAGCACCCGGGTGTGCCCGACGATCGGCATGAAGTTGGTGTCACCGCCCCAGCGGGGCACCACGTGCTGGTGCAGGTGCTGGGCGATCCCCGCGCCGGCGATGCCACCCTGGTTCATGCCGACATTGAAGCCCTGCGCGTTGCTGACCGCGCGGATAGTGCGCATCGCGACCTGAGTGGCGCAGCCCAACTCGGCCACCTCGGCCCCGGTCAGATCGGTGTAGTCGGCGAGGTGCCGGTACGGGCAGACCATCAGGTGCCCGGAGTTGTACGGGTACAGGTTGAGCACCACGAACGTCAGCTCGCCGCGGGCCACCACCAGCCCGTCGGTGTCCGACATCTCCGGGATCCGGCAGAACGGGCAGTCCGCGTCGCCCACCGCCTTGTTCTCGCCCCGGATGTAGGCCATCCGGTGCGGGGTCCACAGCCGCTGGAAGGCATCCGGCGCGCCGACTCCGGCCTGCTCGGACAGCTCCGCCGGCCCGGGCTCGGTCACGCCGTGGGGTCCCGGTTGGTCCGGGAGGCGATCAGTTCGGCAACCTCGCGGACCGCCTGTTCCACGGGTACGCCGTTGCGCTGCGAACCGTCGCGGTAGCGGAAGGACACCGCGTCGTTGCCGGCGTCCTCCGCGCCGGCGATCAGCACGAAGGGCACCTTCTGCTTGCTCGCGGTGCGAATCTTCTTCTGCATCCGGTCCGCGGAGGAGTCCACCTCGGCCCGTACGCCGACAGCGCGCAGCTGCGCCACCACCTGCTGCAGGTGCGGCACCTGCTCGTCGGTGACGGGGATGCCGACCACCTGCACCGGCGCGAGCCAGGCCGGGAAGGCGCCGGCGTAGTGCTCGGTGAGGACGCCGAAGAACCGCTCCACCGAGCCGAACAGCGCCCGGTGGATCATCACCGGCCGTTGCCGGGTGCCGTCGGCGGCCTGGTACTCCAGCTCGAAGCGCTGCGGCAGTTGGAAGTCGAGCTGGATCGTGGACATCTGCCAGGTCCGGCCGATCGCGTCCCGGGCCTGCACCGAGATCTTGGGCCCGTAGAACGCGGCACCACCCGGATCGGGCACCAGCTCCAGACCGGACTTGTCCGCGGCCTGCTGCAGCGCCGCGGTCGCCTCCTCCCACTGCGCCGGGTCGCCGACGAACTTCGGCGAGTCGTCGCGGGTGGACAGCTCCAGGTAGAAGTCGGACAGCCCGTAGTCACCGAGCAGGCCCAGAACGAAGTCCAACAGCGCGCCGAGCTCGTCGGCCATCTGCTCCTTGGCGCAGAAGATGTGCGCGTCGTCCATCGTCAGCCCGCGCACTCGGGTCAGCCCGTGCACGACGCCAGACTTCTCGTACCGGTAGACGCTGCCGAACTCGAACATCCGCAGCGGCAGCTCGCGGTAAGACCGCCCCCTCGCCTGGAAGATCAGGATGTGGAACGGGCAGTTCATCGGCTTGAGGTAATACTCCGCCCCCTCCATCTTCATCGGGGGGAACATCCCCTCCCGGTACCAGCCGAGGTGCCCCGAGGTCTCGAACAGGGCCGCCTTGGTGATATGTGGGCTGGTGACGAACTCGTAGCCGGCGGCCAGGTGCCGGCGGCGGGAGTGGTCCTCCATCTCCATCCGGATGATCCCGCCCTTGGGATGGAACACCGCCAGCCCGGAGCCGATCTCCTCGGGGAAGCTGAACAGGTCGAGCTCCGCGCCGAGCTTGCGGTGGTCGCGCTTGGCGGCCTCCTCCAGCAGCGCGAGGTAGCCCTTCAGTGCGTCGCGGGACTCCCATGCGGTGCCGTAGATCCGCTGCAGCTGCGGGTTCTTCTCACTGCCCCGCCAGTACGCCGCCGCGCTGCGCATCAGCCGGAACGCCGGGATGTCCCGCGTGGTCGGCAGATGCGGGCCGCGACACAGGTCGGTCCAGACCCGCTCCCCGGACTTGGCGTCGAGGTTGTCGTACATGGTCAGCTGACCGGCGCCGACCTCGACGGAGGCGCCCTCCGCGGCCTCCTCGCCGGAACCCTTCAGCTCGATCAACTCCAGCTTGAAGCGCTCACCGGACAGCTCGCTGCGCGCGTCGGTGTCGCTGACCGCGCGGCGGCTGAACCGCTGACCCGCCTTGACGATCTGCTGCATCCGCTTCTCGATCGCGGTCAGATCCTCGGCGGTGAACGGCCGCTCCGGGAGGAAGTCGTAGTAGAAACCGCCCTCGATCGGCGGCCCGATTCCGAGCAGCGTGCCCGGGAAGAGGTCCTGGACTGCCTGGGCCAGCACGTGCGCGGCGGAGTGTCGCAACACCGCGCGGCCCTCCGGCGAGGACATCGCCACCGGTACGACGTCGGCTTCCTGCTCGGGCGTCCAGTCGAGGTCGTGGAGTACGCCGTCGGCGTCGCGGACCACGACCGCCCGGTCCGGGCCGCTGCCCGGCTCGCCCAAGCCGTCGCGGGCCGTCGTACCGGCCGGCACGCGGACGGCGGCAGCGGTGGACGGCGGGGGCTGGGACACCGGGTCTCCTCGGTTCGGCGGCGGGCAGACGGACCCCGATGCTAGCCGCGCGCCGCACCGGGCCCGCCCGGTTATCGTCGCGGGCCGGTCCCGCTCAGCCCCGGCCTGCGCCGTCGGCGTCGTAGCCGAGTTCGCGGCGCACCAGGCGGGTCCCGTCGACCAGGGCACGCAGCTTCCGGAAGGCCACGTCGCGCGGCAGCTGGTACAGGCCGCAGTCGGTGCTGATCACGAGCTGCCGCGCCGGGATCTCGGCCAGCGCCAGGCGGATCCGGGCGGCGACCTCCTCGGCCGTCTCGACGTGCGGGTTCATCACCTCGATGACGCCGACCCCCAGGTATCCCCCGCCGCGGTCGATGAAGCCGCGCAGCACGCCGACCTCGGACATCTTCGGCCGCGCGGTCTCCAGGTGGATCTCGGTCCAGTCGATGTCCTGGTCGCCGCTGAACAGCGGCTGCAGGCAGGTGGCGTTGACTGCCGGGTAGCTGGGCTCGAACTCGCGGGCGTTGCCGTAGCACATGTGCCAGGTCAGGTGCGCCGGTACACCGGCGGCGGCCCGGTTCATCAGCTCCACCGGCCAACGTTCGCGCCCACCGAAACCGAGGTAGGTCTGTTCGGTCAGCTGGAGGAACTGCGCGCCGTTGGCCGCGAGCCAGCGCAGTTCCTGGTTGAAGGCGTCCGCGACGTCCTGGCGCAGCGCGACCGGGTCGCCGTAGTACTCGTCCTGGCACCAGCTCGCGACCGCTGCCGGGCCGGAGTTGATGTTGATCTTGAACGGACCGTCGGTGGCCTGCTTCATCGCGGCGAGCACCGCTCCGAAGATCGGCCGGACCCAGCGGATCTTCTCCGCGACCACCGGCCGGAAATAGTGCTCCATCCCGAGGACCGTGCCGGGCGGTCCGTACGCCTTGAAGCCGGCGAGCCGCAGCGGCACGAGCAGCATCTGGATCTTGTCGTACGGCGTCTCGCCCTGGAAGTACTGGTTGCCGTCGGTCACCAGGTCCAGCCCGGCCAGCTCCTGGTCCTTGACGCACAGCCGGACGGCGTCCTCGAACAGGGTG
>JBBPYA010000299.1:0-11135 GCA_038200385.1 Mycobacteriales bacterium | reverse complement strand
GGGCACTGATGCTTGGGGCGTCAGGCGGCAGACCTCCAACGACACGCTTTGGGGTCGTCGTTGCGGGGCGTCTGAAGCACTGGGTTGTGGTGTTGGCTCGACCGCACCTGCAGGCACGAAGATCTGCCACGCGTTGGTCTCTCAGGGCGGTAGCGGGGGTTCGAATCCTCTCGGGGCTACACCATGAAAAGCCTGGTCAGAGGCCAGTTCGCTGCTCAGCCAAGGGTCCACCTTGGCGATCTTGACCACAGTTTGACCACGCACCGAACGACCCTAAGGTGGCGAACGGTCGCGGACGGCATTCGGCGACAGCTGATGCGTTGCTTGTGACCGCGTAGCCAGCGACCACGTGACCGCCAGGCGGGTTGATCAGACGGGGCGAGCGGCTGCCCAGAAGCGCAGCAGCACGGCCCGGTTGAGGCGGCTGATCGCTTCCTCCGCTCGCGGGTCTCCCGCGCGCTCAGCCTGGACGACGCCACCGCGAGGCGCGGTGCCTGAACGTCTGCAAGTGTGGCAGGGCGCCCTCCGTTGCCTGGCGCCATGCCGCCTGCCGAATGCCTGCCTCCACTGCGAGCTGCATGGAGGGTGCTGGTTCAGGGCTCCATGTGTTCGGCGGTGTTGTCGGCCGCGGGAAGCAGCGCGAGCAGTTTCAGCACGCCTGCTATGGGGACTCGGCAGACGCGGCCGACGCGGAGTACAGGCACCGGGAACTCGCCGCGTCTGACCAGCTCATGTGTGAGGGTTCTGCCCAGACCGAGGGCTCTTCCTGCCGTGACGACGTCGATTACGGCTGGCAGCACGAGCACCTCCTCGCGAGTCAGCGCGGCAGCCATCTGTTCCTCGCCGGAAACTGGTGGAACCTGGCCCGGCTCGCTGGCGATCTGATGTGCCCATTCTGGCGGTGGCGCGCTGGCCCGAGCGGACGTGATGCCCGCGGGCGGACCATCCAATCCTGGGTCATCTCAGGTCCGTTCCTTGTGCGTCTACAAGTTCGATCGTCGTCGCCGGTGGCACGCCGTCGCAGCCGCGGATCGACGCGTTCCAGCGGGCGACCTCGCGCAGCGGGCGGCCGGAGGTCAACGTTGCCTGTACGTCACCGTGCTCGCGTCGATCCTCGGCGGTCGCGGGTGACCGCCCCGGCGCGTCGGCGGAGGGGCCGCGGCGAGGCGTTGATGGTGCCCGAGGCGGAGTTCTCGTCGTATTACGGCCGCCAGATCGTCAAGACGCCCACCTGGAAGATGCCTGATGTGCCGTCGTACCTGTATCTCGGGGGGATGGCGGGTGCGTCCTCGACGACGGCTGCGCTCGCCGACGCGACGGGCGGGCCCTTCTGCACACGGCCGGCTCATTCTGCCGGCGCCGCCCTAGCCATTGTCGGCGCGCTCGTGCACGACCTCGGTCGACCGACCCGGTTCCTGCACATGCTCCGGGTCTTCATGCCCACCGCCGCGCTGTCGCTGGGATCGTGGATCCTCGCTCCGTTCAGTGGGCTGGCGGTGGCCATCGCGGCGCCGGGGTCACCGGCTACCAGCAGATGGTCGTCGCTCCTTCCGCCGTCCGGCACGCGGGCACGACGGAAGCGTGCCCTGACATGCCGATCGGGGCCGGCGCGCCGCGCCGACCCCGATCGTGCGATCGGTCTATTTCCGGTAGGGGCTGGTGGTTGGGTTGGGGACGATCTCGTACGTCACGTTGTCGCCGTGCTGCTGGGTGAAGAACGTGCGCCACCCGGCGAGGAACGGGGTGGGGGTCTTGGCGCCGAGCAGTCCACCGGGACTCGGGTCGCCGTCGGACACGTGGATGCCGGTCAATTCGTTGTCGCCGTCGTTGGCGAAGCCCGGCGCGTCGATGGCAGCCAGCGAGGAGTCGATCGTCGCGGACGGATCGCGACCTTCGGCCAGGAACCGGACCGGCTGCTGCCCGGTCTTGGTGGTGTCGAAGAGATAGCCCGAGTCCAGCGCGTTGCGCTGGGCGTGCAGGGTGTCTCCGGCGTCCTCGACGACCAACAACTGGGAATCGGTGGCGAACTGGATGTTGTCGAAGGCGGTGTGCTCGGCGTCGCCCCGGTAGAACAGGCTGAGGGTGCCGGTGCTCGCACCCGGTCCGCTCTGGCTGAGCCGGAACACGCCCCCGAATCCGCCGAACCTCTGGTTGGCGGTGCTGTCCAGGTTGGTGTCCCCGGTCTCGGTGAAGTAGAAGTCCCCGAAGTTGGAGCCGGGCCGGAACACGCCGTTCTCCGGTCGCTTGAACTCGGTCGCTCCGGCCGCCCGGGCCAGCGGGCCCGAGCAGAACGTCTCGGCCCTGTTGGCGGCCGTCGTCGCGCGGACGGTCACCCAGGTGGTGTGGAAGGACTGACCGTAGGTGTGCAGGGCTGCGATGTCCGGACCGAAGGTGTTGTCCCCGGTTTCCATCGGCCGGCCGTCGGCGCGCAGGACCTGCAGCGCCTGCAGTGTGCCGGTGCTCAGATCCCTGCTGGTCGGGACAAAGCGGTAGATGTAGCTGTTGGGTGCCTTGGCGTTCGTCGCAGGATCGGTGGCACCACCGACGTCCTCCACGATGTAGATGCTGCCGTCGGAGGCAGCCTGGATGCCCTCGTACCCACCCTGGCCCAGCGCGGGGATGTTGCCGAATGTGCTGCCCGGGGTGAGGCGGGGGTCTCCCTGCCAGACCCCGCCGCTGCAACCGTTCTCGGAGGTGAGCAGCAGCTTGCCGGCGAAGGGGTTCCAGGTGCTGCCGTCGAAGGCGGGCAGCGGCTGGCCGGCAGTGTCGTGGGTGGCCAGCACCGTCACCCGGTGGGCGGGATCGGCGTCGAGGTTGATCCGAGAGACATAGCCGAGGATACCGCTCTCGTGGCCCTGGAACAGGAAATGCGTGCCGTAGTCGTAGGTGGCATCGGCGCCGCGCTGACCGGGCAGCACGAGATAGGTGTTCTTGTCCGGCTCAGTCTTCTTCGCCTCGGTCAGCGCGTCCACCCCGGTGAGGGTGGGCAGCAACGGGGGAGTGTTCGCGATCGAGTCGTACCCGTAGTACCCGATGCCGTCCTGCGGGTTTTCCACCGGCAGTGATCCCTGGGCCCGGATTATTGCGGCCAGCTGCGGGGACAGCCGGTTCGCCGATGTGAGGCCTGGCGCCACCGGGTTGGCTCCCCCGACCCCGGTGAGAGCCAGTTGCGCTGTGGCGTCGGCCTGAACCGAGCCGGCCAGGAGCAGGGCTACGGCAAACCCGCCCGTCACCGTTGTCGCGACTCCGCGTCGCCGAATCCGATTCACGTCTCCTCCTTCTGCCGGTCCCCGCCGGACCGAACACCGCTCACCCAAGCGCGGACACCGGTCGGGACGGGGGGCCCTGGGAATCCGCCGCATGTCCCGCCGATAAACAACTGGGGACGCCGCCCGCCTCGACCGGCGTCACGTTTGTCCCGACGCTCGCGCGGCAGGCCGGCGTGGCCGCGCAGCGAAGGGGGCGGTCATGGGCGATCGGCGCCGAGTCGGTCCGGTGACGATCACCGAGTACGAGGACGGGCCGCTGATCGTCCGGGGATTTCGATCTGCTCCGGGCGGATGGCCCCGTGATCGATGTCACCCGAGCCACGGTGGCGCTATCGTGCACCTGGTCGAAGGGCAGCCGGGGCTGGATTTCCTCGGCTTCCACCATCGGCTGGTGCGTTCCCGTCCGCGTCGTGGGACCGGCGTTCATCTACCTCGCCCGCTGGCCCTCGCGTCAGGCGTCGCAGCACGCCCGTGACCGCATCACGTTCCTGACGATGCGGGCACGGCTCGCTGCGCCTGTCGAGCAGGTGGTGCGGGATATCCACGTTCTCCTGCGCAGCTGGGCTGGGTTCTGTCGGTACGGCAACTCGGCCCATGCGTTCGACAAGATCAGGAAGTACGCCGAGATGCGCCTCGCCATTGTTCCTCGCGAAGAGGCATAAACGCGGCCGGGCCTGGGGGATTCGCCCAGATCTACCGATCGCGCGACGCGTTCGGCCTGATCAACCTCAACGGAACCGTCGTCGCTCCCAGGCCGAACCGGCCCTGGCGGGCTCCGGTCGAACACCGCCGGTGAAGGACGTCGATGAGCCGTGTGCGGGAGAACCGAACTTACGATGAACCTGGCACCGGCATGGTCGAGGAGATGTCAAACCGTGGAGGCATCGATGACGAGCAAGGAGCAGAGTCCACCGGGGGCGAGTGCGATGCGCTGGGGAGCCGCGTCCGGATTCCCGGTTGTGTACGAGGAACTCAACGTCGCCGGCTTTTTCGACGTGTTCACCGCCGCGCTGCTCGAACGCGCTGCTCCCCCGGCCGGGTGAGCGGATGCTCGACCTGGCGACGGGGACGGGCATCGTCGTGCGACGGGCCCGCGAACTGTGTCCCTCGCTAGAACGGCTCGTCGGTGTCGACGTTACCGCCGGAATGCTCGCGGTCGCACGGGACGTCGCCGACGGTGCCAACGCGGAGTTTGTCGAGGGTGACGCCTGTTCGTTGGCGTTTGAGGAATCGTCGTTTGACCTCGTGACCTGCCAACAGGGGCTGCAGTTTTTCCCCGACCGAGCGGCCGCGGTCGCTGGCATTCACCGCGTGCTGGCTCCGGGCGGGCGTGCTGTCATTGCCACCTGGTGCGAATTGGAGTCATCGCCGGCACACGCGGCGTTCACGGCCGCGCTGCAGACACACCTACCCGAGCTTGCCGGCGCTTCGCGCAACCCGTTCGCGCTGGCGGAACCCGGGACGCTGCTGGCTCTGCTCGGCGACGCTGGCTTCGTCGACACGACCGTCGAACGGGTGACACGCTCCGCCCGTTTTGTTTCGGCGGATGCCTTCATACGCTCCTTCGCGGAGGGATCGCCGATGGCGATTCCGCTCGCCGCGGTTCCCGCGCATCGGCGAGAGGCTGCCCTCGCGGAAGGCCGCGCTCTGCTCGCGCCGCTCGTAGGCGCTACCGGGCTCGTCTTCAACCTGTCGACACACATCACATGCGGACGCAAAGCCTGATCGTCCACCACACGCGGCCAACCAGCGGCGCTCGGATTTCACCCCCGGACTGACAATGAGCTCCCATAGCCGGGTTGGGCGCCCCCAGCAGCAGTTCGCGTCAGACAGGGTCCCGGTGCCACGGCATCGGGACCTCGTCATGTGCCTCACGGTCTGCCATCCGGGCTGGGTGACGGCGCCGGCCCGATGGCGGGCAGCGGCTGGGCGAGGGCGCTCAGGCCGACGTCGCCCCGTGCAGGAATGCGACGGACCGCCGTTCGTCCAGCGGGCCGTCGTACCATCTGGCATGGCCGGAGCGCGGGTCCCGTCGGGCGCCCTGCACGCGCTGCCCGCCGACCTCCGCAAGGCGTTGACCGCCGACTCGCCGGCCCTCGACGCGTGGAAGCACATCACGCCGCTGGCTCGCAACGAGTGGATCTGCTGGGTCGAGTCCGCCAAACGCGAGGAAACGCGGGAGCGGCGCATCGACCGGACCCATACCGAGCTGGCCGAGGGCAAACGCCGGCCCTGCTGCTGGCCGGGCTGCGGTCACCGGGCCAAGAACGGCAAGTAGGGCCCGGTGTCGGCGGCCCCGGATCCCGAAGGATGCCCACCGGCCGGGACGAGATCGCGTTCGCTCACCTCTGTTCGACCCGGGATCGTCGGCCCGGTGAGGAGGGCGCGAGCTAGCGCGGGATCGTCTGCAGGTCGGACAGGAGCAGCCGCCGGTCGGCCGCATCGGCGATATCCTCGGCAGCGGCGATGGCCTGCGCGATGGTGCGAGCCGCCCGCTCGGGGTCGCTGGCGACGGCGAACGCCCGGGCCAGGGCCTCATAGCCGAAGGCCAGGTCCCAGTCGCCGATCCCGTGGTCCCGACACAGCTCGAGGACCCGCTCGGCGTGGTGCCGACACGGTTCGGCCCGGCCCAGAACGGCATACACCCGCGAACACAGCCACTCCCCGCGCGCGAGGTTCTCCGGGCTTCCGACCTGCCCCCAGTGGTACCGCGAGGCGTGCGCCATGTGCAGCATCCGGTCGTCGTCGGCCACGGTGCGCCGTTCCGCTCCGAGCAGCGTCCAGACGCCGTTGAACAGATCGACGGCGAGTTACCGCTCGCCGGGCAGTTGCGTCGACCCGGTCATGGGATCAGGCTCGCAGGTCCGTCGCCCGGGCGACATCCCACTGGCGGCACCGGGCACGACGCCGATCGGGGGAGGGTCTCCGGTTGCCACCGGAACGGATCCGGGGACAGGGTGAGGCCATGAACTCCCCGAGCCGGCTGCGCCGGTCCACCGCTGACACCGCCCGGACGTCGGACCTCGTCCGGCAGGTCGTGGTCGCAGTGAGCGCGGTTTCCTCGGTCGTCCTGGCGGCCATCGGCAGTGGCGCGTTCGGGGGTACGCCGATCGCCGAAGCGGCCGGGGGCGTCCTGTCCGCCGACGCGACCCTGGTCGCCCCGGACGGTCCGGCGTTCGCGATCTGGACCCCCATCTATGTCGGGCTGCTGGGCTACGCCGGCTGGCAGGCGCTGCCGGCCCACCGCGCGCAACGGCGGCAGCGCAGGGTGGGCTGGTTGGTCGCGGCCACGATGCTGGCGAACGCTGCCTGGATCCTGTCCATTCAGGCCGGTCGGGTGTGGCTCAGCGTGGCCGTCATCGCCGTCCTGCTGATCCTGCTCGTCGCGGTGTTCGCCGGGCTGCGGGCACACCCTTCCAGCGGCTGGGTGGAGAGCGTGCTGCTGGACGGGACCATCGGGCTGTACTTCGGCTGGGTCAGCGTGGCCACCATCGCCAACGTCGCCGCCGCCCTGCTGGCCGCCGGCTACCGGGACCTCCTCCTCGGCCCGGTCCCATGGGCGATCCTGCTCATGGTGGTGGGCGCGATCGTCGGGGTCGTGGTGGCCGGTGCCGGAGACGGCCGCTTCGCCTACGCCGCGGCCCTGATCTGGGGACTGGCCTGGATTGCGGTCGGCCGGCTCAGCGGGCCCGACCAGGCGAAGGGTGTGGCCGCCGCCGCGATTGCCGCGGCGATCGTCGTCCTCGTCGCCACCCTGATTGCCCGCTGGCGTGGTCGCCCGGAGCCGGTCGGCTGAGCCGGCCGGCCGGCCGCGCTGCCCGGCTCGACGGTAGGGCGGCACGGACTCAGCGGACGACGACGGCGACCCGCTGGGTGTGGTTGTTCGCCATCCCCTGGCGGTTCCAGAGCGCCTCGACGGGCTGGACGTTGCCGGCGGCGTCGGTGGCCCGCGCGGACAGCTCGTAGCGGCCCGGCCGCTCGGCGTTCCAGGTCCAGGTCCAGGCCCGCCAGTCGTAGCGGTCCACCTCCGGCCCGAGGTCGGCGTCGGTCCAGCTAAGGCAACCGTCCACGCTCAGCTCGACGCGCGAGATCGGGGCCCAGCCCGACCAGGCCCGACCGGTCAGTTCATGGGTTCCTCGATCGACGATCCGGGTGCGGGACTGGAAGTCCGGGAAGCCTGGCGGTCGCAGCAGGGCGCGGGGCCGGATACGGGACACGGCCTCGCCCGGGTCACCGGGGTCCTGCGTGAGCCGGTACGCCGTCGTGTTCTGGTAGCCGTCGAAAGGCGCGTCGAGTACCGAGATCCGGGTCAGCCACTTGACGTGGGCCATGCCGTACCAGCCGGGCACCAGCAGGCGTAGGGGGGCACCGTGCTGCGGGGCCAGCGGCTGGCCGTTCATGGTGTGGACCAGCAGCACGTCGGCGTCGAGAGCGTCCGCGAGCGACAGGCCCCTGGCGTAGTCCTGCTCGACACCTCGCTCGATGCCGTGGTCGGCTCCGGTGAAGGCGACATCGACCGCGCTGTCCCGGATCCCGACCTCGGCCAGCAGCGCCGCCAGCGGCGTGCCGGTCCATTCCGCGGTGCCGACCGCCTCATCGAGCCAGGGCTGGCTGACCGGGCGTGGGAGCAGCAGGGCGCGCCCGTTCCCAGCGCACTCCAGGGTGACCCGGTGGGTGACCTGCGGGCGGGCCAGCACGGCACCCAGATCGAGTTCCAACGGCTGCTCGACCTCGCCGTCCACCCGCAGCCGCCAGTCCTGCGGATCCAGGTAGGGGATGTCGAAGTGCATGAGCAGGTAGTGCAGGCCCAACGGAGTGACGTCGTAGCGCAACGCCTCCAGCGGCATGCCGTGATTGCGCGCCGCGAGCCGGAGTTCGTCCCCGGAGATGCCCTCGTCGGGCTCGGCCACCCGGGCCGGGGCGCTGACCCCGTCCTGGACGCCGGTCATCGGCCTGGATCTCCGAAGGCGACCACGGCATCCATGTCGGGGCTCGGCATCCGCCGATCACACGCGGGGTCAACGGCAAAGTCAACCGGCGTCACCACTCGGTAACGGGATGGCCCAGGTATGGTCGAGCCGCAAGCAGACCGGAGTCAGGGAGTTGTCCCGTGGACCGTGACGTCGAAGCCCGCGAGGAAACATTCAACCCGTGGAGCATCGTGCATCTGATTTTCGACCATCTCGCCGCTGAGGGTCTGCACCCCCAGTTGGGCGGAGCCGATCCTGGGGCGCCGGCCGCCGCCTTGTTGGAGTCGATGGGGATCACCCCAGCTCCCGAGGGCACCCGACAGGTGTCCGAGCAGGTCCGGGACGAGCTGAGCACGATGCGCAACCTGGTGTTGGGCGAGCGCTAGCCGGCCCGTCCCGACGGCACGCTCACGCCGTACTGCCGGATCTTGCGGTAGATCGTCGCCCGCGACATGCCCAGGTGCTGCGCGGCCTGCGCCCGGTTGCCGTTCGCGCCGGTCAGCGCGTCGACGATGGCGTCGCGCTCGATGGACTCCATCGGCGTAAGGACCCGCCGGCTGGTCGCCCGGCACTCGGCCGGGAGGTCGGACTCGGTGATCGTCCCGGTCCGCCGCCGCTCCGCCGTCTTCTGCAGGATCGTGAGCAGTTGCGCGATGTTGCCCGCCCACTCCAGGCGCAGCAGCACCCGCATCGCCTCCGCCGAACACCGCAGGTCGTCGCCCTTGGACAGCCGGGCGAGCAACCCGGCGACCAGGTCGGGAAGGTCGTCGAGGTGGTGGCGCAGCGGTGGCACCTCCACCGAGTTCGGGAAGCAGCCGATCAGGCGGACGAGCCGAGGATCCACCTGGGCCCGGGTAGTCCGGGTCAGCACCACCCACGGCCGGTGCGGCCGGTCCCGGGCCGCGAGCAGCGCCTCGGTCAGGACCGGCCAGGAGGCGCCAGGCAGCAGATCCACGTGGCGCAGGACGATCGTCCCGGACTCGCCGTGCAACTCGGTGTCCACCTCGTCCAGCCAGCCGTCCGCGGGGTCCGCCCCGTCGAAGACCCGGATCCGGGTGCCCGGCGCGGCGCTCAGCGCGGCCGCACGCACCACGGTCACCTTGCCCACGCCCGGTTCGCCGTGCACGTCGAGCCATTCCCCCGTCTGCACCTGCCGGTCCACCGCCGTGAGGCACTTGAGCCAACGCGGTGAGGTGCCGTGGGCCCCGTTGCGCGCCCACCCCGCCGGCAGGGACCCGACCAGGCGGCGGCCGGTGGACGGAAGTGGGGGGAACAGCTGGACCTGGACGATGCCGCCGGTCTGGGCATGCTCGTGCCAGCTCGGCTTGCAATGCATCCGGGCAGTTCCGCCGCTGGGCAGCACCAGGGTGACCACCCGGGGTTTGCCGTCGGTCAGGGCTTCGATGGCGGTGCCGAGCAGCGGCGCCTGGTCCCTCGGGTCGATGAGATGGCGGGCGACGTCGTTGAGCATCACCAGGTCGTTGCTCACGGCGAGGACCGGTCCAGCCCCGCGTCGGCAGGCGGCCATGTAGTCGCGCAGCAACGCCAGCTCCCGGTGGCCGGTGTCGGCCAGCAGTGCCTCTCCGATCCGCTGGGCCAGCGTGGCCACGACCGCGGCCATCATCCGGTTGGCGTCCCGGCGCCAGCACGTGAGGTCCACCAGTCCGACGACCTTGCCGGTGACCGGGTGGTGGATCGGCGCGCCCGCGCAGGCCAGGTCCTCCAGGTGCTCCACGTAGTGCTCGTGCCCGAACACCTGGGCCGGCCCGCGCGCCTCCAGCGCCGTACCGATGCCGTTGGTTCCTGCGAAGCGCTCGGCATAGCTGAATCCGGGCATCAGTCGGACCCGGTCGAGCTTGCGGCGCAGCCCCGGGTCGGCGATCCGGCGGTCCAGGACGACCCCGTCGGCGTCGGTCAGGATCAGGCTCGCCGGCTCGCTCGCGAACTGGGCCGAGGTCGCCGCCAGCACGGACTCCGCGCTGTGCTCGAGCTTGGACTCGCTGTCCGGACGGTCCACGAACGGCGGCTCGAAGGGTTCGGCGGCGATGTGGAACTGCCGGGAGCGCACCCAGGAGGCCAGGATCGCGTCCCGGACGAAGCCGTCGTCGACCGCGCCGGCGCCGAAGAACTGCTCCTTGGCCGCGGCGACCCGCTGCTCGGGGACGCTCTCGGCGGCGGCCACCCGTGCCACCTGGCCGGACCGGGCAGCGGCCGGATGGGTGCCCGCCGGTCGGGACCGGCCACGCGTCGGCTCGGCGCGGGCGCCGACGGGCTGGGTGCCGTCCGATGATCGTCGCGCGTTCAACAGGACCTCCCGGAGCAGGGGCGCTCTCCGCGCCAGCAGGGGGCCCAGGGCAGCGGCTCGCTGCTGGTCCGCCAGCCTAACGCCGAACGCGCGGCGAGGACCAACGTGGGCGCGGACCTGCGGATTGTCTCAGGATGAGACCACGATCACAGAGCTCATGTCGTCTGCTAGGTGACCTAGGCGTAGGCAGAGTGCCTGCGCAGTCGCGAGCACGCGGTGAAGGAGTGACGGATGAGTCGGCAAAGCGTCGCAGCTGCTCACAAGAAGATCCAGGAACTGTCCTGGGAGCCCATGTATCACGAGCCCGTGAAGC
This sequence comes from Mycobacteriales bacterium, assembly GCA_038200385.1. Classification (GTDB taxonomy): domain Bacteria; phylum Actinomycetota; class Actinomycetes; order Mycobacteriales; family Geodermatophilaceae; genus JBBPYA01. The sequence continues at coordinate 278 of JBBPYA010000299.1, read as the reverse complement.
ACTACGGCACGGACTACACCTTCCGCAAGGCGCAGAAGCGGGACCCGCTAAAGCAGGTGTTGCGGTCCTACTTCCCCATGCAGGAGGAGAAGGACCACCGGGTCTACGGCGCCTCGGACGGCGCGATCCGGGGGAACATGTTCCGCCAGGTCCAGGAGCGTTGGATGGAGTGGCAGAAGCTGTTCCTGTCCATCATCCCGCTGCCGGAGATCTCCGCGGCCCGGGCCATGCCGCTGCTGTTCCGTACGGTTCCCAACCCGGAGCTGCACAACGGCCAG
>JBBPYA010000298.1:0-12542 GCA_038200385.1 Mycobacteriales bacterium | reverse complement strand
GGTGTCGACCCCTCGGCAGCCGCCAGCCGTCGCTGGAGCGGGAAGGTCCCGGCGAGCAACGCGTGGAAGTCGGTGCGGACCAGTTCCAGGTCGGGCAGGCGACCGAACCGGGGACCGACGGTGAAGACGTTGACCGCCTTGTCCTGCTCGGTGGTCGCGGTGGCCGACAGCACGTCGACGCCGTGGACGGCCAGCAGCCCGGCCAGCCGGCTGAGCAGTCCCGGGGTGTCCGGGGCAACCACGAGCAGTTGCCCGGTGACGGCGAACGACGTCGGCCGCCGGCCGGAGGGCATCACCGGGCGGGGGCCCGGCCAGTCCAGCGGGGTGATGGTCGGTCGGCCCATGCGGGCGGCGAGCCGGGCCTGCTCCGGCAGCTCCGGCGCGGATTGCCGGGCCGACCCGGACAGCGCCGACCGGACCCGGTCCACGAGCCCCGCCATCAAGGCGGCCTTCCACTCGCTCCACGCACCTGGCCCGGTCGCCCGGGCGTCGGCCACCGACAGCGCGTGCAGCAGTTCCAGCACCGAGCGGGAGCCGCCCACCGCGAGGATCACCGCGTCGACCGTGGCCGGATCGTCGGGGTCCCGGCGGGTGGCCAGGTGCGGTAGGAGCAGGTGATGCCGCACGAGTCGGCCCAGCGCGTCGACGTCGCCGGGCGGCAGGTTCATCCGCTCCGCCAGCTCGGTCGCGATCACCTCGCCGGTCTCGCTGTGGTCGCCGTCGCGGCCCTTGCCGATGTCGTGCAGCAGCGCGGCCAGCAGGAGCAGGTCGGGTCGCGACACCTCCCGGGTCAGCGCGGCGGCCTCGGCGGCGCACTCGACCAGGTGCCGGTCGACGGTGAAACGGTGCACCGGGTTGCGTTGCGGCCGGGAGCGGACATCGGCCCATGCGGGCAACAGCCGGGTCAGGACGCCGTACTGGTCCAGCGCCTCCAGGACCGGCACCGCCCCGTGCCTGGCGGCGAGCATCCGCACGAACGTGTCGCGCGCGGCGTCGGGCCATGGCACCGGCAGGTCGGGCGTCTCGGCGGCCAACCGGCGCACCGTGAACGGCGACAGCGGGAGCCGCGCCGCAGCCGCCGCGGCTGCAGCCCGGAGCAGCAGCCCGGCGTCCCAGGCCGGTTCGGCGGCCCGGGCGAGCATCACCTCCCCGCCGTACTCCACGACGCCGTCGGCCAGCGGGCGACGCTGGACCCGACGTCGGGACCGCCAGCGGCCCCGCAGCGCCAGCTCCGCCTCGACGGTGCGCCAGTTGGTCTCCAGCGCGAAGCGGACGGTCCGGCCGGCACCGGCGACCGCGCGGAGCAACTCATCAGCGTCACCCAGCCCGAGGTCGGCGGCGATCGGCGCCTGGTCCTGCTGGACCAGCCGGTCGGCGGTGCGTCCGCTGCGCCGGTGCACCTCGCCGCGCACGTCGAGCAGCAGGGTCCGGGCGGATCGGATGTCCAGCCCCGGCTCGTCGACGAGCTGAGCCGCGGCCAGCGCGTGCAGCACGACGCAGTCGCGCAGACCGCCGAGGCTCTGCTTGAGGTCGGGCTCGAGCAGGTAGGCCAGTTCGCCGGCGGTGCGCTGCCGTTGCCGCATCGCCTCGGCCAGCTCCGGCAGGTGGGCCTGCGCGCGGGCCCGCCAGACCTGGTGAGCGGCGCCCACCAACGCCTCGGTCAGCCAGGAGGCACCGGCGACGTGCCGGGCGTCGAGCAGGCCCAACGCGACCTTCGCGTCCTGCTCGGCGACGGTCCGGGCCTCCTTCAGGGTCCGTACGGAGTGGTCCAGGCCCACCCCGCTGTCCCAGATCGGGTACCAGATCCGCTGGGCCTGCTGGGCCAGCCCGGGTCGGCCGGAGTGCAGCAGCACCAGGTCCAGGTCGCCGTACGGTGCCGGTTCCGCACGCCCGAGGCCCCCCACAGCCACGAGCGCTGAGTCGGGTCCGAGCCCGGCGCTGTCGGCCAGCCGACACAGCCAGCCGTCCAGGAGTGCGGTCAGGGCCGCCCGGAGCGCGGGGCCGCGCAGGTCGCGGCGGGCCAGGAGGGCGGCCCGGGACTCACGCAGCTCCTGGGCGGCCTCAGATCGCGTCGGGGCCACGCTCTCCCGTCCGCACCCGCACGATCTCGTCGACGTCGGTCACCCACACCTTGCCGTCCCCGATCGTGCCGGTGCGGGCCGCCTCGGCGATGACGTCGACCACGCGGGCGGCCTCGGAGACGTCGACGAGCACCTCGATGCGGACCTTCGGGACGAAGTCCACGCGGTACTCCGCGCCGCGGTACACCTCGGTGTGGCCCTTCTGCCGCCCGAAGCCCTGCACCTCGGTGACGGTCAGACCGGCGACCCCCACCGTCTCCAGCGCCTGCTTGACGGCGTCGAGCTTGAACGGCTTGATGATCGCGGTGACCAGCTTCATGCCTGCCCTCCGTGGCTCGAGACGGCCGATTCGGAACTGTTCGCGAACGCCGCCGGGGCACCCGCACCGCCGAAGCCGGCCAGTTCGTACGCCGATTCCGCGTGCGCCACCGTGTCGATGCCGGTCAATTCCTCCTCCTCGGTGATCCGGAAGCCCATCGTCTTCTCGATGGCGATCCCGATCAGGTAGGTGAGCACGAACGACGTCACGAGCACGGTCAACGCCCCCACCGTCTGCCGCCAGAGTTGGTCGACCCCCCCGCCGTAGAACAGCCCGTCGACCCCGTTGGGTGCTGCCGCCGTGGCCAGGAAGCCGACGCCGATCGTGCCGACCAGGCCGCCGACGAGGTGGACGCCCACGACGTCGAGTGAGTCGTCGTAGCCGAAGCGGTACTTCAGCCCGACCGCCATCGCGCACAGCACGCCGGCGACCGCACCCAGCAGGATCGAGCCCACCGGCGACAGCGCGCCGCAGGACGGCGTGATGGCCACCAGCCCGGCCACCACACCGGAGGCCGCGCCGAGCGAGGTCGCGTGCCCGTCGCGCAACTTCTCCACCAGCAGCCAGCCCAGCGACGCCGCGCCGGTGGCCACCATCGTGTTCACCCAGACCACGGCGGCGGTGTTGTTGGCGGCGACCGCGGAGCCGGCGTTGAACCCGAACCAGCCGAACCACAGCAGCCCCGCGCCGATCATCACCAACGTGATGTTGTGCGGGCGCATCGGGTCGCGCCCGAAACCGCGGCGCTTGCCGAGCACCAGGGCGAGGGCGAGCCCGGCAGCGCCGGCGTTGATGTGCACTGCCGTTCCGCCGGCGAAGTCGATGGCCAGCAGGTTGTTGGCGACCCAGCCGCCGACGTGGCTGACCACGCCGTCCTGGCCGGTGACGGTGAAGTCGAAGACCCAGTGCGCGATCGGGAAGTACACGATCGTCGCCCACACGCCGGCGAAGACCATCCAGGCTCCGAACTTGGCCCGGCTCGCGATCGCGCCCGAGATGAGCGCCACCGTGATGATGGCGAAGACCGCCTGGAATCCCACGAACGCCATGCTCGGCAGACCACCGGCCTCGCTCGTGGTGTCGGCCATCAGCCCGGACAACCCCAGGTACTGCGAGGGATTGCCGAGCAGGCCCGCCCCGACGTCGTCGCCGAAGGCCATGGAGTAGCCGTAGAGCACCCACAGGACGCTGATGAGCGCAAGCGCGCCGAAGCTCATCATCATCATGTTCAGGACGCTCTTGGCGTTGACCATGCCGCCGTAGAACAGGGCCAGGCCGGGGGTCATCAGCAGCACGAGGGATGCGCTGGTGAGGATCCACGCGGTGTCGCCGGTGTCGACCAAGGAAGCCACCTCATCGCGGTTGCGGGCTCGCTTGGCGGCAACCGTGACAGCGCGGTGTTACCTCACCGGTCCGTCGAGGTTTCCGGCTCGTTACCGGCGACCCGCGAATGTGACATCCCCGGCACGCCGGCCGGTGGCGTCAGCCCGGCGGCTGCTCCCCCTGCAGTCCCGCGGACCACTTCTCCTCGATCCGGCCGAAGCGCCAGACCGCGAGGGCCAGCAGCCAGGTGAGGACGAACAGGCCGACGATGCCGTAGCCGACGACGTTCAGGTCGAGGTTCCCGATGGCGGCCAGCGGACCGCTGCGGATCCCGAGCTTGTCGGCGATCAGGGAGATGATTTCGATGCTGCCGATGATCAGGGCCACGGCGACCGACAGGCCGGTGATCGTGATGTTGTAGAACACCTTGCGGACCGGCCGGGCGAAGGCCCAGCCGTAGGCGTAGTTCATGAACACGCCGTCGATCGTGTCGAGCAGGCTCATCCCGGCGGCGAAGAGCACCGGCAGCACCAGGATTGCGTACCACGGCAGGTCGAACGCCGCGGCTCCACCGGCCAGCACGAGCAGGCCCACCTCGGTGGCGGTGTCGAAGCCCAGGCCGAACAGCAGCCCCACCGGGTACATGTGCCACGCCTTGCGGACCGCGCGGGTGAACCGGCCGAGGATGCGGTTGAGCAGGCCGCGGTTGTTCAGCTGCTCCTCCAGCGCCTCCTCGTCGTACTCGCCCCGGCGCATGTCCCGGAACACCTTGAGGATGCCGATCAGGACGACGAAGTTGATGATCCCGATCAGCAGCAGGAACATGCCGGAGACCAGCGTCCCGATCAGACCGGTGGTCTGCTGCAGCCCTGAGGACTCGTTCGTGACCTGACCGGCGAAGGCCTTGACGCCGAGGGACAGGAACAGCGACAGCCCGAACACGATCGAGGAGTGCCCGAGGGAAAACCAGAACCCGACGGACACCGGCCGCTTGCCCTCGGACAGCAACTTGCGGGTGGTGTTGTCGATCGCGGCGATGTGATCGGCGTCGAAGGCGTGCCGCATGCCGAGGACGTACGCCGTCAGCCCGAGGCCGACGCCGAACACGCCGGCCGAGCCGAGACTGTAGGCCTGGGGTGCCACGATGCCGGCCAGGACACCCCAGCCGAGCACGTGCAGGAGGAGGATGAACGCGAACATCCCACCGATCGAGGCCCACTCCTTGGGCCCGAAGGCGTCCTGGATCCGGCGCCATCGGCTCTGCCCGACCGCCACCTCGGTACTGAACGCCATCCGGATGCCTGCCTCGGGTCGGGGGCCGGCCCACCGTTGAGCCGCCCGCTGTAGGACGGTAGCTCCAGCCTGTAGTACCTGCAAGCTAGAGGCAACAACGTGCCGTATGCAGGATCCCCCACCCTCCAGTTACTCCCCGGTAACCGTCGTCGAACGGGCGGTGTGGGGCGGCGGGACGGGCGTTTCGTGCGCAGTTTGTGATGTTGGCGGTACGGCGCCGGGCACCCGGTGCGGCCCCACCAGGGAGTCGTCTAGGTAGCGCAGCAGCCACAGACCGCTGGCCGCGATCACGACCGACGTGACCCCGATGAGCAGCCGGTAGTCCACGACGCCGATCAGAGCGGCGCCGAGCGCGATGGACACCGTCTGGGGTCCGTTCATCGACAGGATCGTGACCGCACTCACCCGGCCCGGAAGGCGAGGTGGCGTGAGCCGCTGCCGGGCGGTGACGAACCCGACGATGAGCCACGGGATGGCCACACCGCCGAGCACCGCGGCGGGCGCGACCACCGTCAGCGACGACGCCGCGAACCCGGCACTGCTGAGCGCGAACGTGACGAAGGCCAGGCCGACGGCGCGGGTCTCGCCGAGTCGGCGTACGAGCAGGGCTGCGGTCAGCCCGCCCACGATGCTGCCGCCGCCCTGCAGGCTCATCAGTACGCCGAAGAAGGCCGGCTCGCGGCCCAGGCCCTGGTCGACCACGGCGAACACGATGCCGTCGTAGGTGCCGAGCACCGCGAACGCCACGGCGACGGCGAGCACGAGCCGCAGCAGCTGCGGCGTCGCCCGCACGTGCCGGAAGCCGGCGGTGAACTCGCGGCGGAAGTGCTCACGAGGGTGCGCGCGCGGGTCGGACTCGGTGACCCGGACCGTGAGCAGGGCCACGGTCGCGGCCAGGAAGGTGCCACAGGCGAGTACCGCCAGCGATCCCCCGCCGTAGGCGGCGTAGATCCCCGCGCCGACCAGCGGACTGAGGATCCGCAGCCCCTGTTCGATGGTGCTCAGGGCGCTGTTGGCCACGGCGAGGTCCTGGTCGGGTAGCAGATCGCGCAGCAACCCGGATTGGGCCGAGCCGATCACGGTGCCGAGGACGCCGTACCCGAAGGCGACGGCGTACAGGATCCACAGCTGGGCCACCGAGGACACGGCCAGCAGAGCCAGGACCATGACCGCGCCGACCAGGTTGGCGGCCACCAGGAGGGGACGGCGGCGTACCCGGTCAGCGAGGTGGCCGCCGAGCGGGGACAGAAACACCGGTACGGCCAGGGCAAAGAAGATCAACCCGGCCGCGGCGTTGCTGCCGGTCAGGTCCTTGGCCCAGATCCCCAGCGAGAGGTACAGCGCGCTGTCCCCGAAGTTGGACAGCGACCAGCCGACCAGCAGCCGGCGGAAACGCGGCTCGCGCAGCGCACCCATCAGGATTGCCCGGTGCTGTGCAATCCGACCGAGTTGCCCAGGAACAACCGCACCGGCCGGCTGCCCTCGGGCGGTACGCCGGCGCCGATCCGGGCCACGAAGTAGCGCTGGACGACGTCGTACAGCTCGGCCTCGAGTTCGGTCAGCTCGGCGAGAGTGAGCCAGGCGGTGGCCCCGTTCATCAGCGACGCCTCGTGCCAGGGCCGGTCGACCTCGGTCGCGTCCGCCCGTCGGGCCCACCAGGCGCGCAGGCGGTCGAACTCTTGGCCGAGGAAGAACCCCTCGAGGGCCTCGGCCGCGGCCCGCCCGTCGGCGTTCAGCCGGTCGGGGGACAGCTGCTGGGTCGGCGAGGTCAGCCGCCAGGGCCTTTCCCGGCCCGCCCCCGGCACGGCCGCGATGAAGCCGTGCTTGGCCAGGCTGCGCAGGTGGAACGAGCAGCTGGCCACGCTCTGTCCGGACAGCTCCGCGCAGCGGGTCGCGGTGGCCTGGCCCTCGCCGGCCAGGATCTCCAGCAGCGCGAGCCGGGTCGGGTGCGCAAGCGCCCGGATCGCCATGGGGTCGGTGATCCGGCCCTCGTTCGGCTCGGACCGGGGTACGGGTGGAGGCACGTCGCCGACGCCAGAACAGGAAAGGACCCTTTAGCAAGAGACCTTTGGCAAGGGTTCTTGACTTTCATTCACGTGCGGCCCGGGCCGGCGCCTTGCCGAAACCCCACCTCCGCTGTACCCCTCCGGCCTCCGCCGTGCCCCTCCCACGTCACAACACAGGAGAGGTTCGGCAACGATCACCTCACCTGATCGTTCCAAATCAGCCGAGCAGGCCAGCGACGAACTCGGCGGGCTCGAACGGCGCCAGGTCGTCCTTGCCCTCCCCTAGTCCGATCAGCTTCACCGGGATGCCGAGTTCACGCTGGACCGCGATCACGATGCCGCCCTTGGCGGTGCCGTCGAGCTTGGTCAGCACGATGCCGGTCACGTTCACGAGTTCGGTGAACACCCGGGCCTGGACCACGCCGTTCTGCCCGGTCGTGGCGTCGAGGACGAGGAGGGTCTCATCGACCGGTCCGTTGCGTTCGATGACCCGCTTGATCTTGCCAAGCTCGTCCATCAGGCCGGCCTTGGTGTGCAACCGGCCGGCGGTGTCGATCAGCACGGTGTCCACCCGTGCCTGTGTCCCCTGCCGGACCGCGTCATAGGCGACCGACGCTGGGTCGGCGCCCTCCGGGCCGCGAACGGTGTCCACGCCGACCCGCTCACCCCAGGTCTGCAGCTGCTCGGCTGCGGCGGCGCGGAAGGTGTCCGCCGCGCCGAGCAGGACCGAGCGGCCGTCCGCGACCAGAACGCGGGCGATCTTGCCGCAGGTCGTCGTCTTCCCCGACCCGTTCACGCCGACGATCAGGATCACGGCCGGGCGCCCGTCCTGCGGCAGGGTGCGCAGCGAGCGGTCCAGGTCCGGGCCGAGGGAGGCGGTCAGCTCCGCGGCTAGCAGCTCGCGGACCCGATCCGGGCTGCCGGAGGCGACAACCATGGCCTGGGTGCGCAGCCGGCGGACGATCTCCTCGGTGGCGGCGACGCCGACATCGGCCGCGAGCAGGGTGTCCTCGATCTCCTCCCAGTCCTGCTCGCCCAGCTGGTCCCGGGACAGCACCGAGAGGAGCCCGCGGCCCAGCGAACTCTGGGACCGGGCAAGCCGGTCGCGCAGCCGGGACAGCCGGCCGGCCGATGGCGGTGGCGCATCCAGGGCCGGTTCGGCCGCGGTCCCACCGGCCGGCGCCTCGACCGGCGGCGGGAGGGGCGGCAGCCCGTCCAGCGGGGCGAGCACCTCCGGCACCGCGTCCCGCGGGGGCTGCGCCGGCTGCGGGGGCGCCTCGCGCGAAGGCGCCTCCGGACCGTCGTCCAGGCGGGCGATACCGCGCCCGCGCTGGACCAGCAACGCGACTGCGACCAGCAGCACCACGAGGATGACCGCACCGATGATCAGGAACTCCATGCCCGCGATTCTCCCAGAGCCCCGGGGTCGTTCGGGCGGCGCCGGGGACCCGGGGTGGCCCGCGGACCCGGCATGCGCTAGGGAATGACCTATGCCCGCTCTGGTTCTAGGCCCTCTGCTCCGGCACGTCGACGCGACCAGCGCGACGGTGTGGGTCGAGACCGACTCGACGTGCACGGTCGAGGTGCTCGGCTGCTCGGCACGGACCTTCCATGTCGCCGGCCACCACTACGCGATCGTGGTGGTCACCGGCCTGCAGCCGGACACCGCCGTGCCCTACGAGGTACACCTGCACGGCCCCGACGGTCCCGCTGTCCGGGTCTGGCCGGAGGAGCGCTCGACGTACCCGCCGAGCCGGATCCGCACGCTCGGTGGCGAGCGTGTGTTCCAGGTGGTCTTCGGCTCCTGCCGGTGGGCCCGCCCGGCCACCGGCTCGCCCCAGCGGCAGCTGCCGCCGGATGCCCTGGACACCTTCGCCACCCGGATGGCCGGTCAGGCCGAGGACAGCTGGCCCGACGCGCTGCTCCTGCTCGGGGACCAGGTGTACGCCGACGAGACCAGCCCGCACACCCAGACCTACCTGCGGGAGCGCCGCGATGTCCAGCGCCCGCCGTACCTCGAGGTCGCCGACTTCGAGGAGTACACCCACCTGTACCTGGAGTCCTGGACCGACCCGGACGCGCGGTGGCTGATGTCGACGATCCCGACCTCGATGATCTTCGACGACCACGACGTCCGGGACGACTGGAACACCTCGAAGGCCTGGCGGCGCACGATGGCGGCCACGACGTGGTGGCAGTCCCGCATCGAGGGCGCCCTGATGTCGTACTGGATCTACCAGCACCTGGGCAATCTGGCGCCGGAGGACCTGGCCGGTCTCGAGCTGCTCAGCACCATGCTGGCCGCCGAGGACGGGGAGTCGGCGCTGCGCGAGTTCGCCCGGGAGGCGGACAAGGAGGCCGACGGCGCGAAGAGCACCCGGTGGAGCTACCGGCGCGACTTCGGCCGGATCCGGCTGCTGATGATCGACTCGCGGTGCGGGCGGATCCTGGACGGCGAGCACCGCTCGATGATCAGCGACCACGAGTTCGAGTGGCTCGAGCAGCAGGCGGTCGGCGAGATCGACCACCTCCTCATCGGATCGTCCCTGCCGTGGTTGATGGGTCGCGCCCTGCACGACGCCGAGGCCTGGAACGAGCACCTGTGCACCGCCTACGACGGGCGCCTCGTCGGCCGGCTGTCGGAGCGGTTCCGGCAGGTCGCCGATATGGAGCACTGGGCCGCGTTCTACCAGTCCTTCCGGCGGCTCGGCTGGATGTTTGCCTCGGTGGGTTCGGGGCCGCAGGCGCCGGCGACGATCTGCGTGCTGTCCGGCGACGTGCACCACGCCTACGTCGCGCGGGCGAAGTATCCGCAGCCGCTGTCGAGCCGGGTCTACCAGCTGACCTGCTCGCCGGTGCACAACGAGGTTCCCGGCTACATGAAGGTCGGTTTCCGGGTCGGCTGGAGCCGGGCCGCCCGGGCCGTCACCGACCGCTGGGCCCGGCTGTTCCACGTGCCGCCACCGCCGTTGGACTGGGAGAAGGTGTGCGGTCCGTACTTCGGCAACGCGCTGGCCACGCTGAGCATGCAGGGCCGGTCGGCCGCGCTGGCGGTGGAGCTGACGCGGGAGAACGGGGACGGCACGGCCCGGATGGAGCAGGCCGTCGAGGTGGTCCTGCACGCGAGCGGGTGACCCGGCTGCGGCTGGCGACCGCCAACATCGCCCACGGGCGCGGACGACGGGGGCGGGTCGACCTGCGGCGTACGGCGCAGTTGCTGGCCCGCCTGGACGCCGACGTGCTGTGCCTGCAGGAGGTCGACCGGCACTGGTCGGCGCGCAGCGCCTGGGCCGACCAGGCCGCCGAACTCGCCACCGGGCTGGCCATGACCGTGGTGTACGGCCCCGCGGTACGAGCCGCGCCGCTGGCACCCGGCGACCCGCCGCGTGAGTACGGCAACGCCGTCCTGTCCCGCTCCCCGATCCTGGCGCACCGGGTGGTCGGGCTGCCCGTACCGCCGCGGGCCGAACCGCGGTGCCTGCTCCTCGCCCAGATCGAGGGGGGATTCACTGTGGGCTGCGTGCATCTGCAGCACAACTCCGCGGCCGCGCGCACCCGGCAGGCCGCTGCCGTGGCCCAGGCGGTGGCCGGCGCCGACCCGCTGGTGCTCGCCGGGGACTTCAACGCCGAGCCGGGACAGCCGGAACTGGCGGCGCTGACCGCGCGGCTCACCGACGGCTGGACGGCGGCCGGCTCGGGCGGCGGCCGGACCTTCCCGGCCCGGCTGCCGATGCGCCGGCTGGACCAGATCCTGGTGTCCTCCGGCGTCCGGGTCTCCAGGTCTGCCGTGGTCCGCACCGACGCCTCCGACCACCGCCCGGTCGTCGTCGACCTCGAGATCGGCGCCGGCTAGGGAAGTACCCCAGGACGTCACCGAGCAGGTCGCTGCGGCCGCCCCCGAGCAGGGCGTCCACCGAGGCACCGGAGATGCCGGCGACCACGAGGTTCGCGGTTGTTCTCGCCCGGGTACCCGTTCAGGTCCGACGTGCCCGGCGCGGCCGCGCCGCTGTCCCAGACGGTGACGTGGGTGGCGGCCGTGCTGTTCGTGACCGTGGTCGTCATGACCACCGCCGGGCGGCCCGCGGCAGACCGGCGGCCTGCAGGCTGATCGTCTCGGGCCGCCCGCCGACGAGCGTGCTGGCGCCGCCCTGCCCGGTCCGGGAGTCGAACCCCCGGATCGGCAGGAGGGGGACGTAGCGCAGACCGGTCGGGCCGAACCAGCCGACGACGTCCACCAGGACGTCGCCGGACACCGAGGCGAACAGGTCGACGGTGCCCCCGGGGCAGATCCCGACGTAGGCGCGGTTGGACGTGATGCGTCCGGCCCGCAGGTTCAGCGACGACGTGCCACCGCGCGCGGCACTGCCGGCGGTCACGGTGAGCCAGCCGCCGCCGGCCGGCTGCACCGAGGTGAGGTTCAAGACCACCCCGGAGGCGTTGCCAGGCACCGCGTCGAGGCTCAGCGTCCGGGTCCGGCCGGCCTGCAGCGGATCTCCGGTGATGCGGGTGTCCACCTCGCGCTGCGGCTGGGTGGAGGCGTACTTCGACCCCCCGGACATCGGGTGGTAGCCCACGATGTCGATCAGCGCGTCGGTGCGGCCCGATCCGTTGAGCAGCGAGACCTTGCCGTCGGTCCCGACCGGCACGACCACCAGCGCGGCGCTGACGCCGGCGCGGTGGGGACGGGCGCGGCCGCCGCCGGCGCGATCCCGGTCAGCACGGTGGCGATCACCAGGGCCGCAAGGGTGAGCAGGGCGGCGTCCACCCGAGCGGCGCCGGGACGGGGGGCGGGACCGGGTCCAGTCACGATCACCCGTATCTGAAAGTAGTTAGACGATCACTCACTGCAGCGGTAGCTGCGAGCCGAGGCAGGAAACCACCTCTCCCGGGCGCTGCGCAATGCGGTCGGCCGGATGCGGTAGGAATCAGCCATGTCGCGATCACCCGGCCTGCCCGCCCGCGACCTGGCCCGGATCGCGGTGTTCGCGGCGTTGATCGCGGTGCTCGGACTGCCCGGCCAGCTGCAGCTGGCCGGCAATGCGGTGCCGGTCACCCTGCAGACCCTCGGCGTGATGCTCGCCGGTTCCCTGCTCGGCGCCCGGCTGGCCGCCCTCAGCGTGGCGACGTTCCTCGCGTTGGTGGCCGCCGGCCTGCCGCTGCTGGCCGGGGGGCGCGGCGGCCTCGCCGTCTTCGCCGGGCCGAGCGCGGGGTACCTGGCCGGTTTCCTGGTGGGTGCGGCGGTGATCGGTTGGATCGTCGAGCGCGGCGGGGCCTGGCGAGCGGGACCCTGGCGCTACCACGTCCCGGTCGGCCTGCTCGCCAACGTCGTCGGCGGGATGCTCGTCGTGTACGCCATCGGGATCCCGGTGCAGGCCGCCGTGACCGGAACCGGATCGCTGCTGACCACGGCGTACGCCGCGGCGGTGTACCTGCCCGGCGACGCCCTCAAGGCCGTCGTGGCCACCGTGGTCGCCGCGGGTGTGCACCGGGCCTACCCGCGGGGACGGGACCGCACCGGCC
>JBBPYA010000297.1:0-12808 GCA_038200385.1 Mycobacteriales bacterium | reverse complement strand
CAGCCCCGAGGTCGTCGCCTCCCTGGAGCAGGCCAACGCCGCCATCGTCCCCACCGTGCGGCTGTCCGGCGTGGACGCGGCGTACTGGTGCCGGATCGGGGACAAGGCGCACCTGCGCTGGGTCATGCCGCACGAGGAGGATGTGCTGCTCGACGCGCTGGCCCGGCTGGGTGCGGCCGGGACGCTGGACCTCGGCGAGGGGACCCGCTTTGCCGGGTCGTTCCGGGCCTACGGGGTGCTCGCCCCGGTCTGGGACCTGCCCCCCGACGTCCCGGCCGCGGACTGGGAGCAACCGGCCGCGGAGTTTGCGGCCCGGCTGGGCGCGGTGCTGGCCGCGGAGGCGGAGTTGACCGAGGAGGAGCGCCGGGTCCGCGCGGGACTGCGCGGGCGGCAGGTGACCCTGCGCTGACCCGGGCCCGGCAGCGCGGCTCCGCCGGCCGACCCGACCGAGGGGGTCAGAGCGGGTCGCGGGAGATCGGGCAGCTCATGCAGCGGGGCCCGCCCCGGCCGCTGCCCAACTCGCTGCCGGAGATCCGGACCACCTCGATGCCGGCCCGCTCCAGCCGCGCGTTGGTGACCATGTTCCGCTCGTAGGCCACCGCCAACCGCGGTGCGATCGCCAGGGTGTTGTTGCCGTCGTCCCACTGCTCGCGTTCGGCGGTGACGGGATCCAGGCCGGTGTCGATGACGTGCAACCGGTCGATCTGCATCGCCTTCGCGGCGGCGACCAGGAGCGGTTCGGGTCCGGTGATGACCAGCTCGCCCTGCTCGTCGGGGGCGTCGGCGGCCAACCCCTCCGGCTCGGTGACGGTCCAGGCCATCAGCTGGTCGGCGACGTTCGGGTACATGACGACGGCGTCGACGTCGACCATGGTGCACACCGTGTCCAGGTGCATCATGGCGCGCTCCTGCGCGATCGGGACGACGAGGACGGTGTGCGCCAGCGCGCGATGGAACAGCCGCCGCGCCAGTCGCTCCGCCCCGGCGGGCGTCGTACGCTCCCCGACCCCTACCGCAACCACCCCGGGAGCGAGCAGGAGCACATCGCCACCCTCCAGATTCTCCAGCGCCGGCCCGTAGACGGCCGTGGAGTGGGCGAAGCGCGGGTGGTGCTCGTAGATGGCGCGGGTCAGCGACGTCTCCCGGTTGCGGGCCGGCATCGTCAGCGACGTCACGGCGACCTGGTCGCGCACCCACACGCTGGAATCGCGGGTGAAGAGCAGATTCGGCAGCGGCGGCAGGATGAAGTCGTCAGGCAGCATCAGGGCGTGGGACAGCCCGCGGGCCCCAGGCAACTCGTCATGCCGTACCCCGCCGGTCAGCGCGGCGGCCAGCTCCGACGGGGCACGGTCGTGCAGGTACTGCTCGCAGACCTGGGCGAGCGTCACGCCCAACCGGGGGTCGGTGACGGCGGCGCGGATCGTCTGCTGCCGGGCGGCCGGGCGCTCCAGCACGTCGGCCAGCAGCTCGGACAGGTAGAGCACCTCGACGTCGTGCGCGCGCAGCTGCTCGGCGAAGTGGTCGTGCTCCTCCTGCGCGCGTCCCACCCACGGGATGCCGTCGAAGAGCAGCTCGTCGTTGTTGCGGGGCGTCAGCCGGCTCAGCTCCGGCCCGGGCCGGTGCAGCAGGACGGTACGCAGCCGGCCGACCTCGCTGTCGGCGTACGGCGAAGTGCTGGTCATCGGCTCAGGTTAGGGCCGGCGACGACTCAGGATGCGGCGCGGGCCTCGGCTCGGGCGCGCTGGGCCTCGCGGCGCTCGACGAAGCGGGCCGCCTGCTGGTCCAGGTCCTTGAGGAACACCGCAAGCTCGTCGCGGGCCTTGGCCCCCTCGGCGCCGAGGTCCTCGCGCTCGAAGACGTTCCAGTTCCGCAGGTTCGGCATGATCACCTCGTCGTGGTGCAGCCGCTGGTCGTAGATGCCGGCCTTGGCGATGGTGACCGCGTTGCGGGTGAAGCCGGCCATGTTCGCGCCGGGCATCTGGAAGTTCATGACCTCGCCGGCGACTGCCCGCATCGTGGCGTCCGGGGACCGGTCGAAGGCAGCGGCCACGATGTTCCGGTAGAAGACCATGTGCAGGTTCTCATCCGTCGCGATCCGGGACAGCAGCTGCTCGGCGATCCGGCAGCCGGTCGCGCGCCCGGTGTTGCGGTGCGAGACCCGGGTGGCCAACTCCTGGAACGCGACGTACACCACGGCCTCTAGGGCGGACTTGTCGCCGGAGTCGTAGCCGGCGCCCATGTAGTCCATCCGGGCCCGTTCCAGCTCGACCGGGTCCACGCCGCGGGTGACCACGAGGTAGTCGCGCAGCGCGATCCCGTGCCGGCCCTCCTCGGCGGTCCACCGGCCGACCCACGTTCCCCACGCGCCGTCCTGGCCGAAGCGGGTCGCGATCTCGCGGTGGTACGAGGGCAGGTTGTCCTCGGTCAGCAGGTTGGTGATCATCGCGACCCTGGCGGTCGGATCGAGCCGGGACTGCTCCGGGGACCAGTCCTCCCCGCCCAGAAAGGCGAAGTCGCGGCCCTCGCTCCACGGCACGTAGTCGTGGGGGTGCCACTCCTTGGCGAGCGAGAGGTGTCGGTCGAGGTTCTGGGCAACGACGGGCTCGAGCTCGGTCAGCAGGGCTACGTCGGACGGTCTCGGGCTCACGGCACTCCTGATCGGCCGGGGTTACGCTGGCGTAACTTACGATACCGTAGGTATTCGCTGGGGGCCAGGCGTGCGCGGCGACCAGGGCCATCCGGCCCGGCTCGACGGCGCAGCTCGCGCAGGCGTACAGGTACGCCGCCCGCGCCGGCTTGAACGCCCGCACGGACTCCGAGCTCAGCACGGCCTCGACGTGGCGACCCAGCCTGGAAGGCCCCTAGCACGCGCTCGACGCCCGCGTCGTCCAGGTCCGTGGTCTGCCGCAGCGCGGCGCAGGCCACCTCCCGGAAGGGCCGCCACTGGTCGAGCGTGGCCAGGGCGAAGCAGTGCTGCAGGGTCCGGGCGAAGAACAGCTCCAGGTGTTCCGCGGACTGGCCCGCGTCCACCAGCCGCCAGCGGACCGGTTCGAGGACACCAGGGTCTCGTTGACGTCGAAGGCGACCACGGACGGTCGCTGTGGTGCGGTCATGGTGCCCACTCTGCCTGCCGCCGGCACGGACCGGGACGGCCCGCCCGTGCGACGGTCACCCCGAACAGTGGTCCCGACACGCGCGATCGAGACAGCTGGCTCGTCGTGTCGGGACCACTTTCGGGTGGGTGCGGCGCCGTCGGGTGACCCGCCGCCCGCCGCCGACCGCCCGGCCGGGTGGACGTTCTAGGGTCGGTGGATGCGGACGATCGACTGGGTCGACGGGCTCCCGCTGATCGTGGATCAGACCGTGCTGCCCGACGAGGTACGGCTGGTCCCGCTGCCCACGGTCGACGCGCTGATCGAGGCGATCCAGCGGCTGGCCGTACGTGGGGCACCCGCCCTGGGAGTCGCCGGCGCGATGGGGGTGGCGCTGGCCGCCCGGGCCGGGGACGGCACCGTCGAGGACGCCGTGCGCCGGATCCGGGCCGCCCGCCCCACCGCGGTCAACCTCGCCGCCGGGGTCGACCGGGCCGCAGCGCGGCTGGGCGAGGGTCCCGACGCCGTGCTGGCCGAGGCGCTGGCGGTCCGGGACGACGAGCTGGCCGCCTCGCAGGAGATGGGCCGACGGGGTGCGGACCTGATCGCCGAACTCGTCGACCTGCCGGCCCGGGTCCTGACGCACTGCAACACCGGCGGCCTGGCCAGCGTGGAGTACGGCACCGCGCTGGCCGCGATCCGGGCGGTGCATGAACGCGGCGGCGTGCAGGAGGTGCTGGCGGCCGAGACCCGACCGCTGCTGCAGGGCGCCCGGCTGACCACCTGGGAGCTGGCTGCGGCCGGTATCGCGCACCGGCTGATCGTCGACTCCGCGGGCCCGTCGCTGATGGCCCGCGGGGCGGTTGACATCGTGGTGCTCGGCGCGGACCGGGTCTGCGCCAACGGGGACGTGGTGAACAAGATCGGCACCTACATGCACGCCCTCGGTGCCGCGGCCGCCGGGATCCCCTTCGTCGTGGTGGCTCCGGAGTCCACTGTCGACCTCGCCACCAAGAGCGGCGTGGACGTGCGGATCGAGGACCGGGCTGACGACGAGGTGGTCTGCTTCGCCGGCCGGCGGACCGCGGCGGCCGGTACGGCGGCGTACAACCCGGCCTTCGACGTCACCCCGGCCGACCTCGTGACGGCCGTCGTCACCGACCGGCGGGTCATCCGCCTGGACGAAGGAGCCCGCCCGTGACCGCCCCGACCCCGACGTCCGCGGCGAACGGCCCGGCGCGGCAGCGGATCCGTGCCGGGGCCGCCGTGCTGGGGGACCGGGCCGGCACCGTGATCGACGACGCGGTACTCGACGTCGCGGACGGGCGGATCACCTGGGTCGGTCCCGCCGCGGACGCGCCCGCCGCCGATCCCGGCGTACCCGACCTGCGGCTGCCCGGGTTGCTCGCGCCCGGCCTGGTCAACGCGCACTGCCACGCGCCGATGACGCTGTTCCGCGGCATCGGCGAGGGCCTGCCGCTGGAGCGCTGGCTGCGCGAGGTGATGTGGCCGCGGGAGGGCCGGCTGAGCGCTGGCGACGTCCGCGCGGGGATGCGGCTGGCCAGCGCCGAGATGCTGCGGGCCGGGATCACCACGAGCGTGGAGATGTACGTGTACGCCGAGGCCGTCATCGACGCCGTCCACGACACCGGCGCCCGCGCGCTCGTGATGTCGCCGCTGCTGGCCGCGCCCGGCTGGGAGCACTTCGGCAGCCTCGACGAGCAGCTGGACCGGGCCGCCCGGCACGCCGAGCAGGCCCGGGACGATCCGTACGTCGAGGTCGGGATCGGTCCGCACGCGGCGTACACCGTCCCGCTGCCGATCCTGGTCAAGGCCGGTGCCCTGACCCGGGAGCACGACATGCTGCTGCACATCCACGTCGCCGAGACCCGCGACGAGGGCGCCGGGTTCGAGCGCGAGCACGGTGGCTCGGTGCCCGCGGTCCTGGCCCGGCACGGGGTGCTGGGTGGCCGGGTGCTGGCCGCGCACTGCGTCTGGATGAGCGAGCCGGACCTCGACCTGTGGGCGGAGTACGGCGTCGCCGTGGCGCACTGCCCGCAGAGCAACGCCAAACTTGCCTCCGGCATCGCCCCGCTGACCGGAATGCTCAGCCGCGGCATCGCGGTCGGGCTGGGTACCGACGGGCCCGCCTCGAACAACAACCTGGACCTGTGGGAGGAGATCCGGCTGGCCGCGCAGCTGGCTCGGTTGCAGGCCCACGACGCCAACGCGCTCAGCGCCGCCGAGGCGTTCTGGCTGGCGTCCGGAGGCAGCGCGGCGGCCGTCGGCCGGGACGACCTGGGGATGCTCGAGGTCGGCCGCTGGGCCGACTTCTGTCACCTCGATACCGACGACGTCGCGTTCATCCCGGTGGAGAGCCCGGGGGACCTGCTGACCCACCTGGTCTGGTCGGCCGGGTCCCAGCACGTGCGGGACACCTGGGTGGCCGGGCGGCAGGTCGTCGCCGACGGGCGGTGCCTGAGCGTCGACGAGCCGACGGCCCGGGCCGAGGTGCGCGAGCGCGCCGCCCGGCTGGCGCGGGGCTGACAGGGATCGCTGAACCAGCCCGACGGCACCGGCCCAATGATGGGGATCGGTCCGCGGAAGCACCCACAGCCGGTGGTGCCCGCCGGGCCATGGCCCGGCGCGTCCTCCGGCGGTGACCGAACCTTGGTCGGAGTGCCGAAGGGTCGGTCAATTGCCGGGATCGCCGATCTCGGTCGGTGATAGCGTCGAATCCTCGGCGATGTGTGGTGCGGGGAGGGAATGGGTCTCGGCCGCACCACCGAGAACAGGGGGACGTTCATGTGTTATGACCACGCAGTTCGGTCAGAAAGCGGGGCCGGCGCACTCTCCGTAACCCGGCGGGCTCTGCTGCAGGGGGCCGCACTGACCGCGGTATCGGTCGGCGTACTTGGGAGGTCCGGTGCGGCGCCGAGACTCGCGACGGCGGCGCGCATCGATGGTGCGTTCTCGATGGCAATGCACATCCACTCGTCGTTCAGCGAACTGTACGGGTCGATGGACGGGCATCTGCAGCAGGCCGCCGCGCACGATGTCGACGTGATCTGGTGGACCGATCACGACACGAAGATGAATGGCGTGAACGACCGCCGCGTCGTGCACTTCACCAGCCTCACCAACGAGAACGGTGACGGCACCCCCTGGACCTGGACGCTCGAACGCACCGGCTCGCTGACCTCGGCCTCGACCGGCGGAGTGGTCCGGAATCCGGCCTCCCCCCGGGACCCGATTGCCGCCGGCAGCCTGCAGGTGTCCGCGCAGGGGACCGGCGCGGCCGAGGCCACCTTGGGCTTCTACCCCGTGGCCGAGGGCGGTCACAACAACTGGCGTACGAACCTCACCGGGCAGAAGTTGTACCTGGAGGTGCTGCCCACCTCAGTGTCACCCGATGCCTATCTGGAACTGCGCATCACCAGCTCGCACCACCCGGCCACCGGTGGGCGGACCGCCGGCAAGTACACCCTGTCCTACCGGTTCGACGGCTCCTCGAGGCCGGCCCGGGCGGCTAGCGAGCGGGAAGTCATCCGCACCGTCCCGTGCCGCCCGGGTGAATGGAACTCGGTGACGCTTCGACCGGACCAGGATCTGGCCGCCGCGTTCCCGGACCTCGACTCGCGTGACTTCTCGTTGTACGAGTTCACCTTGCGGGCGGTCAGCAAACAGGGCGCGCCGGCCGCCGGCTACTTCGACTTCATGCGGTTCTCCCGGCAGACGACCGGGGACGTGGCGCTGGCCGTGCAGGACGACATGATGACGTCGTACCAGGACCGCTATCCGGGGGTGACGCAACAGCACGGCATCGAGGTGTCGCATGCCCTGCCGCACCTCAACTGGTTCGGTGGCGCCATCGCGCTGCCCGACTACACCGGCATCAAGCGGGCGGATTACTCGGACTTCTTGCGCGACACGGTGGTGCCCAATATTCATCGCGGCGGAGGGTTGGCCAGCTACAACCACCCGTACGGAACGAATAGCCCGCGAATTCCGTTGCCGGTGTCGACACAGGACACGATGTTGGGTGAGGTGGCCGCAGAGCTACTGACCAACAATGCCCTGGACTCCGACATCCTGGAAGTCGGCTACCCGCTCCGGGCCGGTGTCGATATCGACCACCACACCGGGCTGTGGGATGTGTGTTCGCGTAACGCGATCTTCCTCACCGGGAACGGCGTCACCGACGACCACTCGGGCGATGATTGGACCGGCCGGACGAACGACTGGACCACGACGGCATGGGCGGCGAACTCCGACGAGACCGGGCTGCTCGGCTCGCTCCGGAGCGGGCGGGCCTGGTGCGCGTCGCTGTCCCGACCGAGCGGCGCGCTGGACCTGCTCGTGGACGGAAGGTGCCCGATGGGTTCGGTGTCGGTGTCCCGGCGGTCGACCCGCAAACTCACGGTGACGGCGGCCGGCGTCCCGCTCGATGCAACCGTGGAGCTGCTGCAGGGGGTGGTCGACTACGCCGGTCCGCAGCAGCCCTCGCCCGCGACACAGGTGCTGGGCAGCCTGCCCGGTACGGCGTTCTCCACCGGCACCGCGGACGTCCCGGTGGACACCAGCGAATCGTCGTTCCTGCGCACCCAGGTGCGGGACTCCAACGGCGAGGTCATTGGGCTCTCCAACCCGGTGTGGTTGCTGCGCGAGGACCTCCCGAGCGGGCGCGCCATCCCCGCCGCGCGAGCCTGCTGAGCCCGGTCCAACCCGGCCGACGGTCAAGCCTCGGCCAGGCGGGGCGGGAAGCCACCCGTGGCGATGGGCCCCCAGCGTTCGATGCCCAGCCTGATCAGTGACTTGCCCTGCCTGGCCATGGCCTCCCGATACTCCGCCCAGTCTGAGTGCTCGCCGGAGATGACCCGGAAGTACTCGACCAGCCCGTCCAGCGCCTCGGGCAGGTCGACGACCTCGGCGGAGCCGTCCACCTGCACCCACTCACCGTCGAAGGCTTCGGACAGCACCACCATCGACGCGCGCGGGTCCCGCCGCAGGTTGTGCACCTTGGCGCGCTCCGGGTAGGTGGCTACGACGATCCGCCCGGCGTTGTCCAGCCCCATCGTGACCAGGGAGGACTGCGGCCGCCCGTCCCTTCGCGTGGTGAGCAGGACCCCGCGGTGACGCGGGCGGAGGAAGTCCTCGAGCTCCTCCCGTTCGACCCGTCGGTTGGTGGCGATGTTCATGACTGGGACCTCGTTCCGGTTGGGAGCGGCTAGGACACTGCCGACCGGAACGATCCTGGCGTTCCAGACCACTTCGGGGCGCGTTTGGGGCTCTTCGTGATTTGAACACCATGATCGACGGGACGGGAGCCAAGGGACGGACCGCAGGGCAGGAGCGAAAACGGACCTCGACCCGAGGGCGCTGTACGGTGTCAGCGTGGCGCACTGCCCGCAGCGCAACGCCCGGCTCGTCGCCGCAGGCAACGCCCGGGCGACCGCGCGGACGGGGTGCGCTGATGGTTGATGGGCCGCCGGCGGTGGGGGACGGGCCGATGTTCGCGGACGGGCCTACAACCTCCGTCGACGTCGTGGCCGCCGCGCCGCCGAGTGTGTTGTGGCCGCTGATCACCGACATCGAGCTGCCGGCGCGGTTCAGCGCGGAGTTCCAGGGCGCGCACTGGCTCGACGGCGGCACCGCGGCACTCGGCGGCCGGTTCGTCGGCCGCAACGCGAACGAGCGGATCGGTGAGTGGACGGTGACCTGTACGGTGATCGACTGCCGTCCCGAGCGGTGCTTCGGATGGGCGGTCGGGGACCCGGACCGGGCCGCCGCGAGCTGGAGCTACGAGCTGGAGCCTTCGCCCGGCGGAACGCTGTTGCGGCACCGGGTCCGGCTCGCACCCGACCTGAGTGCCCGGCGCGACCGCACGCAGTCCGGGGCACCCGAACCGGGCTGCGGTGTACCGTCGAATACGTTGCTGTACAGCCATAATGGCCGCCCTCGGCACGGTCGATCGGACCCGGCGGGAGTCCGGGCAGGCGACCCGACAACGCAGCGGGGAGGCCGCTCATGTGCGAGGACGAGGTCACCGCACCGGTCGGTGCCCGGGAGCGGTTCGTGTTCGGCCGCCGCGCGCTGTTGCAGGGTGCGGCGCTGTCCGCGCTGTCGGGCACCCTGGTGGGCAACTTCGTGTGGCCGCGGCGCCCGGCGGCGGCCAGCGTGGACGGCGCGTTCTCGATGGCGATGCACATCCACACCTCGTTCAGCGAGCTGTACGGGTCGATGGACGGCCACCTCCAGCAGGCCGAGGCCACCGGCACCGATGTCATCTGGTGGACCGACCACGACACGAAGATGAACGGCGTGCATGACCGCAAGGTCGTGCACTTCTCCAGCCTCACCGACGAGACCGGTGACGGGTCGCCGTGGAGATGGACGCTGCAGCGCAGCGGTCCGCTCAGCTCGGTCTCCACCGGCGGGATCGTCGACCAGCCGGCGTCGCCGCTGGACCCGGTGCGGGCCGGCAGTCTGCAGGTGGCGGCCCAGACCACCGGGGCGACGCCGGCCTCGCTGGGGTTCACCCCGCATGCGGAGCCCTCGCACTACAACTGGCGCACCAACCTGACCGGCCAGACGCTGGCCCTGGAGGTGATGCCGACCTCGGCCTCGCCCACGGCCTACCTGGAACTGCTGATCGGCAGCGCCCACCATCCGGCCAGCGGCGGGCGCCCGGCTGGGCGGTACACCGTGTCCTACCGCTTCGACGGGACCGGCACCGCGAGCAGGCGGGCCGACGGGCGGCAGGCCGTCATCACGGTCTCCTGCCGGGTCGGTACATGGAACTCGGTGGTCCTGAAGCCGGAGCAGGATCTCGCGGCTGTCTTCCCTGATCTGGACGCCCGGGACTTCTCGCTGTACGAGTTCAGCCTCAACGCCGTCAGCGCGGGTGGCGGCCCGGCCGGCGGTGGCAAGGCCAGCGGCTACTTCGACTACCTGCGGTTCTCCCGGGTGACGACCGGGGAGGTCGCGCTGACCGTGCAGAGCGACATGATGGACAGTTACCGCAGGCGCTATCCGAGGGTCACGCAGCACCAGGGACTCGAGATCTCGCGGGGACTGCCGCACCTCAACTGGTTCGGCGGGTCGATCGCGTTGCCCACCTACAGCAACGTCGGGTCGGACTACCTCGACTTCCTGCGCCACACCGCCGTACGCGACATCCACAGCGCCGGCGGAGTGGCGAGCTACAACCACCCGTACGGGACGACTAACCCGCGGATCCCCCTGCCGGCGACCAAGCAGGACGCGCTGCAGCGCAGTGTCGCCGCGCAGATGCTGGCGACCAACGCCCTGGACGCCGACATCCTCGAGGTCGGCTACCCGATGCGGGCCGGCGTCGACATCGACCGGCACACCGGCCTGTGGGACACCTGTTCGCGCAACGGCATCTTCCTGACCGGCAACGGCGTCACCGACGACCACATCGGCGACGACTGGCTGCACGTGAGCAACGACTGGACCACTTCGGCGTGGGCGGACGGCTCCACCGAGGCCACGCTGCTGGCCGCCCTGCGCAGCGGCCGGGCCTGGTGCGGGTCGATCTCGGGCTACCAGGGCGCCCTGGATCTGCTGGTGGACAACAGCTGCCCGATGGGCTCGGCGACGGTGTCCGGGTCGGCGACCCGCGCCCTGCGGGTGACCGCGACCGGTGTCCCCGACGGGGGCCGTCTCGAACTCGTGCAGGGGGCCGTCGACTACGCGGGTACGGCGGACCCGGTGCCGACGACGGCGGTGGTCAAGACCGTTCCGGCCGGTGCGTTGCGCGCGGGGGCAGTCGACGTCCAGGTCGACACGGGGCAGTCGTCGTTCGTGCGGTCCCAGGTGCGGGACTCGGGGGGCGCGCTGATCGCCCTGTCCAACCCGGTGTGGCTGCTGCGGGAGGCGCTGCCCGGCGGCCGCAGGGTGCCGGCCGCCCGGGCCTGCTGAGCGCCGTGGTCAGGACGTGAGCGCGACCAACGCGGCCCGGACGGCGGCGTCCGCCGCGTCGCGGACGACGTCGCGGTGCGGGGCGTAGTCCTTCATGTCCGCCGAGGCGAGCGGATTGCCGTCGACGGCGAACACCCCGGCGGCCGGGATCCCGCGGAGTCCGGCGAGCACCAGTAGCACCGACAGCTCCATCTCGACGGCGAGGCAGCCGGCATCGGCCCACCGCTGCAGCGTCGATCCCAGCATCGGCATCGGATAGAAGAGGTCGGCGGTCAGCACGATCCCGCGGTGCTGCGCCGTGGCCGCCGCCGTCAGGGCGGCGACGAGCCCGGCGTCGGCGACCGCCGGGTACTCGGCCGGGATCAGCCGGGCCGAGGTTCCCTCGTCCCGGACCGCGCCGGTGGCGATCACGAGATCCCCGTCGGCCACGTCGGGTTGCAGCCCGCCCGCGGTCCCGGCCCGGACGATCCGGCGTACGCCGGCCCGCAGCAACTCCTCGAAGCAGACTGCGGCACCGGCCGCACCCACCCCGTGTGAGCTCACCGTGACCGGCACCCCGGCGTACCGGCCGACCAGCGTGAGGTACTCCCGGTTCCGGCCGATCTCCCGGGCGTTGTCCAGGAATGCTGCGGCGCGCTCGGCCCGCGCCGGGTCCCCGACGACGAGCGCGAGCGGGGCGACCTCACCCGCACCGGCGCGCAGCAGCGGCAGCACGTCGTCCGGCCCGAGCAGCAGATGCTCGGCGGTCATCTTCCCGCCTCCGCGGCGAAGAATGCGTCGGCGGTCATCTTCCCGCCTCCGCGGCGAAGAATGCGTCGGCGGTCATCGTCCCGAGCCCGCCGTCAGGTCGGACAGCAGGCCGCGGCAGGCGGCGATGATCAGGTCCAGCGCCTCGTCGAACTCGTGGTCCGAGCCGCCGTAGGGATCGGGCACGTCCCGGTCTCCGGCCCCGGCGTCGGGGCGGTCGGCCGCCGGCAACGCCGGGTCGAATTCGCGCAGCAGCCGGACCTTGGCCGCCTCCTCCGGCGACGGGGCCAGCCGGTTCAGGTCGGCGACGTTGTGCCGGTCCAGCCCGACCACCAGGTCGTGCATCGCGAAGTCGGCGGGGCGAAATTGCCGCGCGACGTGGCCGTTGCTGTCGTAGCCGCGCCGGGCCAGGACGGCCTGCGCGGACGGGTTCATCCCGCTGCCGAGGTGCCACGACCCGGTGCCCGCGCTGTCCACGTCCACGTCCAGGCCCTCGTCGGCAGCCATCGAGCGAAGGACGACGGCGGCCATCGGAGAGCGACAGATGTTGCCCAGGCAGACGAAGCAGATCCGCAACGGCATGCGGCCATCCTCACCCATCGCCGTGGGACGGTAGGACGGTGGTCAGCGCTGACGACCGGGTCACGGCCGGCGTTCCCGGCCCGGTGCTCGACCTGGCCCAGGGATTGCCGCTGCGCCTGGTGTGGCGCAACGAGCTGGGCGGACTCACATTCGGGATCGGCGATCCGGTCCGGACGTACGTCAAGTGGACGCCGCACCGCAGCGGGATCGACCTGTCCGCCGAGGCCCCCCGGATGCGGTGGGCCGCGCCGTACACGCCGGTGCCCGAGCCCCTGGCGCAGGGCTCGGACGCCACGGGTTCGTGGTTGGTGACGCGGGGGCTGCCGGGACAGAACGCGGTCAGTCCGCGCTGGCGGGCCGAGCCGGCCACCGCGGTCGAGCAGATCGGGCTGGGGTTGCGTGCCTTCCACGACGCGTTGCCGGTGGCCGGCTGCCCGTACGAT
>JBBPYA010000296.1:0-6998 GCA_038200385.1 Mycobacteriales bacterium | reverse complement strand
CAGTTCGGTCACGGGCCGCCTCCTCGTCACCGCGGTGGCCGCGGCTGGAACACTCGACTGGTGCCCTCCACTCTGCCCGACGGCGACCCCGCGCCGCCGGACGGGGCGCTGCCGCAGGAGGCACTGCGCGGGCTCGGGGAGTGCCCGTTCGGGATCTACGTGCACGTGCCGTTCTGCGCGAGCCGGTGCGGCTACTGCGACTTCAACACCTACACGGCGCGCGAACTCGGCGGCGGCGCCTCCGCATTGTCCTATGTGGACACGGCGATCGCCGAGATCGGGCTGGCCGCGCACGTGCTCGGTCCCGACGCGCCGCCCGCGCAGACCGTCTTCTTCGGCGGCGGTACGCCGACGCTGCTCCCCTCGGAACATCTGGCCGCGATGCTCGGCGAGGTCCGGGACCGGTTCGGGCTCAGCTCCGACTGCGAGGTGACCACCGAGGCCAACCCGGAGTCGGTCACCGCCCGCTCGCTGGACCGGTTGCGGCAGGCCGGGTTCACCCGGCTCAGTCTGGGCATGCAGTCCGCCCGCGAGCACGTCCTGGCCGTCCTGGACCGGCAGCACACCCCGGGGCGGGTCGCGGCGGCCGCCGCCGAGGCCCGCTCGGCGGGCTTCGAGCACGTCAACCTCGACCTGATCTACGGCACCCCCGGGGAGACCGAGCAGGACTGGCAGGCGTCTCTGGACGCCGCGGTTCAGGCCGACCCCGACCACATCTCGGCCTACGCCCTGATCGTCGAGGACGGCACGGCGCTGGCCCGCAAGGTCGCCCGCGGCGAGCTGCCCGCACCCGACGACGACGTACTCGCCGACCGCTATGAACAGGCCGACGTGGCCCTCTCCCGGGCCGGCTACCTCTGGTATGAGGTGTCCAACTGGTCGGCGGGGCGCAGTGGGCGCAGCCGGCACAACCAGCTGTACTGGACCGGCGCGGACTGGTGGGGGATCGGGCCCGGCGCGCACAGCCATGTCGGCGGGGTCCGGTGGTGGAACGTCAAGCACCCGGTGGCGTACGCCGGACTCGTCGAGGCCGGGCGCAGCCCCGCCCAGGCGCGTGAGCTGCTCTCGGCCCGGGCCCGGCGAACCGAGCAGATCATGCTCGGTGTGCGGCTGCGGGACGGGCTGTCCACGTCGATCCTGACCGCGGGCGGGCGCCGCGCGGCCGAGGAGGCCGTCGGCTACGGGCTGCTGTCCCGGGTGGAGCACCTGGCCGGGCGCGCCGTACTCACCCTGCGGGGCCGGTTGCTCGCCGATGCGGTGGTGCGCTCGCTGCTGGACTGAGCGGGCCGGTCAGGGGATCAGGTCGTCCAGGTTGAGCACCCGGACGTGCAGCACCAGACGCTGCTGCAGCGCGGCACGCAGCGCCCGGTGCAGGCCGTCCTCGAGGTACAGCTCGCCGCGGAACTGCACCGCGTGCGGGAACAGGTCGCCGTAGAACGTCGAGTCTTCGTCGAGCAGCTTGTTCAGTTCCAGAGCCAGTTTTGTCGTCACCAACTCGTCCAGTCGCACCTGGCGAGGCGGGATCCGGGCCCAGTCCCGCGCGGAGAAACCGTGCTCGGGATAGGGCCGGCCCTCCCGCACCGCCTTGAAGATCACCCGCGCGACCCCTCCGACGATGTCCGGCGCTGTGCGCTACGACTCTAGCCAGCGCTCGGACCGGGGTCGGTCCGCACGTATGCTGGCACTCAGGGATCGGGAGTGCCAAGCACGGCAGGGCTGGAGGTGGCGGTGTCCTCGGAGGACCGCAGGCTCGACGTGCTGCGGGCCATCGTCGAGGACTACGTCTCCACGAATGACCCGGTGGGCAGCAAGGCGCTGTCCGAGCGGCACAGCCTCGGGGTGTCGCCGGCG
This sequence comes from Mycobacteriales bacterium, assembly GCA_038200385.1. Lineage (GTDB taxonomy): Bacteria > Actinomycetota > Actinomycetes > Mycobacteriales > Geodermatophilaceae > JBBPYA01. The sequence goes on along the minus strand of JBBPYA010000296.1, from coordinate 5,147 downwards.
ACGATCCGCAACGACATGGCCGTGCTGGAGGACGAGGGCTACATCGCCCAACCGCACACCAGCGCCGGACGGGTGCCCACCGACAAGGGCTACCGGTTGTTCGTGGACCGGCTCTCGGCCGCCCGGCCGCTGTCCGGCGCCGAGCGGCGGGCGATCCAGAGTTTCCTCGAGGGCGCCTCCGACCTGGACGACGTGCTGCGCCGGACGGTCCGGCTGCTCGCCCAGTTGACCCGCCAGGTGGCCGTCGTCCAGTACCCGATCCTGGCCCGGGCCTCCGTACGCCACCTGGAGGTCGTCCAGCTCACCGCCTGCCGGGTGATGCTCGTGCTCATCACCGACACCGGCCGGGTCGAGCAACGGGTCCTCGAACTGCCCGGCTCACTGGCCGACGACGACATCACCGAACTGCGCCGGCTGCTCAACACGCACCTACAGGGCCGCCGGCTGGCCGACGCGCACCAGGCGCTGATCGACCTGCCGGACGTGGTGCTGCCGGTGCTGCGCCCGGCCATGACCACGGTTGTCGCGGGCCTCGTCGAGGCACTGGTCGACCAGCCCGAGGAGCGGGTCGTCACCGGCGGCACCGCGAACCTGACCCGCAGCCCGCTGGACTTCCCGAACACGCTGCAGCCGGTCCTGGAGGCCCTAGAGGAGCAGGTGGTCCTGCTCCGGCTGATCGGCGAGGTCGACTCCAGTACCGTCCTGGTCCGGATCGGCGAGGAGAACCTGCACGAGAGCCTGCACAACACCTCCGTCGTTTCCGTCGGGTACGGCGCGGGCGAGACCGCATTGGGCGGCCTCGGCGTCGTAGGCCCGACCCGGATGGACTACGCCGGCAACATGACCGCCGTGCGCGCCGTCGCGCGCTACGTCGGGCAGCTGCTGGCAGGAAGCTAAGGCCAGGAACTCACGCGTGCCCACCGACTACTACGCCACCCTCGGCGTGTCCCACGACGCCTCCACCGAGGAGATCAAGCGGGCCTACCGCAAGCTGGCCCGTGACCTGCATCCCGACGTGAACCCCGACCCGTCCGCGCGGGAGCGTTTCCAGGAGGTCGGCCGCGCCTACGAGGTGCTCTCCGACCCGCAGAAGCGGCAGATCGTCGACCTGGGCGGGGATCCGTTCGGCACCGGCGCGGCCGCCGGCAGCGGATTCAGCGGCGGCTTCGGTGGATTCGGCGACATCATGGACGCCTTCTTCGGCGGCGCGGCCGGCGGTCGCGGGCCACGGACCCGGGTCCAGCAGGGCTCCGACGCCATGATCCGGCTGAACCTGTCCATGCACGACACGGCGTTCGGCAGCAGCGAGGACATCACCGTGGACACCGCGGTCCGCTGCGACCTCTGCGAGGGGGCCGGCACCGCGCGGGGTACCCATCCGCAGACCTGCGTGACCTGCGACGGCCGCGGCGAGGTGCAGAGCGTGCAACGCTCGTTCCTCGGCCAGGTGATGACCTCGCGCCCGTGCCCGACCTGCGGCGGGGTCGGCACCGTCATCCCCGAGCCGTGCCCCAAGTGCGGTGGCGACGGGAGGGTCCGCTCCCGCCGGACGGTCGCGGTGAAAATCCCGGCCGGCGTCGAGGACGGGATGCGGATCCGGCTGTCCGGGCAGGGCGAGGTGGGCCCCGGTGGCGGCCCTCCGGGCGATCTGTACGTCGAGATCCACGAGGAGCCGCACGACATCTTCACCCGCGAGGGCGACGACCTGCACTGCCGGGTCACCCTCCCGATGACCGCCGCCGCCCTGGGCACGAAGCTCTCGCTGACCACCCTGGACAGCGAGGAGGACGTGGACATCGCCGCGGGCACGCAGTCCGGGACGGTGCACCGGCTGCGCGGGCGCGGTGTCCCGCACCTGCGCGGCACCGGGCGCGGCGATCTGCACGTCCACGTCGAGATACTCACCCCGACCCGGCTGGACGCCGAGCAGGAGGACCTCATCCGCAGGCTCGCCGCGGCGCGCGGCGAGACCCACCCGGTGTCCACTCGGGCCGCCGGCGGCACCCTGTTCTCCCGGATGCGGGACGCCTTCAACGGCCGATGACCCGCCCGCCCTGCTCATGATCATGGGATCGGACCGGCCGGGACCGGGCAGCTCCCATGACCATGCGGGGTCCACGGCTGGCCGCGCGGCGTGACCCCGCCGCTGTTCCTCGTTGACACGCTGCCCGACGGCGAGACCGCCCGGCTGGAAGGACCGGAGGGCCGGCACGCCGCCCGGGTCCGCCGGCTTGCCGTGGGTGCGGAGCTGGACCTCGGCGACGGAGTCGGCGGGACGGCGCGCTGCCGGGTGACCGAGGTCGGCACCGACCGGCTTGAGCTGGCCGTGCTGGACCGGCGCCACGCGGCGCGGCCCGAGCCGGTGATCGTCGTGGTGCAGGCCCTGGTCAAGGGCGAGCGCGGCGAACTCGCCGTGGAACTGATGACCGAGGCCGGCGTGGACGTGATCGTGCCGTGGGCGGCGGCCCGCTCGGTCACCCGGTGGGAGGGCGATCGCGGCGAGCGGGCGCGCCGGCGGTGGACCTCGACGGCCCGGGAGGCGGCCAAGCAGAGCCGGCGTCCCTGGGTGCCCGAGATCGCCGCCCTGCACTCCACGGCCCAGCTGGCCGGGCTCCTGACCGGTGCGGCGGCCGCGGTGCTGCTGCACGAAGCGGCCGGCGCCGCCCTGGCGGCGTTGCCGCTGCCCTCCGCCGGCCGGGTGGCGGTCGTGGTCGGCCCTGAGGGCGGGCTGTCCGACGGCGAGGTCGAGCAGCTCACCGCGGCCGGTGCCACCGCGGTCCGGTTGGGCCCGGAGGTGCTCCGGACCTCGACCGCCGGGGTCGTCGCCGTGGCGGTCCTGTCCGACCTGTTGGGCCGCTGGCGCTGACCGTCCCGGCCGTTACAGTGCCGCGCATGAGCCAGTGCCTGTTCTGCCGCATCGTCGCGGGGGAGATCGACGCCGACGTCGTACTCCAGCGGCCGGCGACACTGGCCTTCCGCGACGTCAACCCCCAGGCGCCGACGCACGTGCTCGTCGTCACCCGCGAGCATCACGAGAACGTCGGTGCGCTGGCCGAGGCCGACCCGGCGGCGATGGCCGAGCTGATGGCCACGGCGTACGCCGTCGCCGGCCAGGAGGGGATCGTCGAGTCCGGCTACCGCTCGGTGTTCAACAGCGGCCGGGACGCCCACCAGAGCGTGCAACACGTGCACCTGCACGTCCTCGGCGGTCGCGACCTGAGCTGGCCGCCGGGCTGACCGCGGCGGCCCGGACCGGCGACCGGAATGACGGGGCGGCCGGGCGGGTTCCGGATAGACTGGGCTGCGCCCACTGAGGGTCTGCGTCTGAGGGTCTGCGCCGCCAACGGCGACGACCATCTCGACCACCACCCCGACGACGACCCAGACGACGACCCAGACGACGACGAAGGCAGGCCGCGCCGCACGTGCCAGACACCACCGACGACTATCGCGGGTCCACGAAGATCGTCGTGCCTGGCTCGGTGCCGATGGTGAGCCTGCTGGGCACCGGTGACGCGCTGCTCCGTCGGGTCGAGCAGCTGCTCGAGAGCGACATCCACGTCCGCGGCAACGAGATCACCGTGTCCGGGCGGCCGGGCGACAACGCGCTGGCGACCCGACTGTTCGAGGAACTGCTGAGCCTGCTGGCCCGGGGCGAACCGCTGACCGAGGACGTGGTCGACCGCAGTCACGCCATGCTGCGCAGTGATGCCGGCGAGCGGCCGGCCGACGTACTCAGCCTGAACATCCTGTCCCGGCGGGGCCGCACCATCCGGCCCAAGACGCTGAACCAGAAGCGCTACGTCGACGCGATCGACAAGCACACCATCGTGTTCAGCATCGGTCCGGCCGGCACCGGCAAGACCTACCTCGCGATGGCCAAGGCCGTCCAGGCGCTGCAGTCCAAGCAGGTCAACCGGATCATCCTGACCCGGCCCGCGGTGGAGGCCGGCGAGCGGCTGGGCTACCTGCCGGGGACGCTGTTCGACAAGATCGACCCGTACCTTCGCCCGCTCTACGACGCGCTGCACGACATGATCGACCCGGAGTCGATCCCCCGGTTGACCCAGGCCGGCACGATCGAGGTCGCGCCGCTGGCCTACATGCGCGGGCGCACCCTCAACGACGCGTTCATCATCCTCGACGAGGCCCAGAACACGACTCCCGAGCAGATGAAGATGTTCCTGACCCGCCTCGGTTTCGGCTCCCGCATCGTCGTCACCGGCGACGTCACCCAGGTGGACCTGCCCGCCGGGCAGCGCAGCGGCCTGCGCGTCGTCCGCGACATCCTGGACGGGGTTCCCGACGTGCACTTCTCGGTGCTGTCCAGCAGCGACGTCGTCCGGCATCGGCTCGTCGGTGACATCGTCGACGCCTACGAGCGCTACGACGCCCAGCAGGCGCCGGTCGAGGTCAACGCCCGGCCCCGCGGGCAGCGCCCGCGACGATGAGCGCCGCCGGAGGACACCTCCCGTGCCGATCGAGATAGCCAACGAGTCCGACGTGCCCGTCGACGAGGTGGGCCTGTCGGCGCTGTGCCGCTTCGTGCTGGCCGAACTCGACGTGAACCCGTTGGCCGAGCTGTCCGTCCTGATCGTGGACGTGGAGTACATGGCTGCGCTGAACGAGCGGTGGATGAACGAGACCGGGGCCACCGACGTCCTGGCGTTCCCGATGGACGAGCTGGACACCGCGCGCCGACCCGACGACCCGGAACCGGGTCCCAGCCTGCTCGGGGACGTCGTGCTGTGCCCCGCGGTGGCGGTCCGGCACGCGACCGCGGCCGGGCAGAGCTTCGAGGACGAGATGCACATGCTCACCGCCCACGGCATCCTGCACCTGCTCGGCTACGACCACGGTGAGCCCGAGGAGGAGCGCGAGATGTTCGGCGTACAGGGGCGGGTGCTCAGCGCCTGGCGGGACGCCCGCGCCGCCGGCGGTGCCCGATGAACTCCGGCGACGTGACGTTGTTGATCACCGCGGTCGTCCTGGTGATCGCCGCCGGAGGATTCGCCTGCATGGACGCGGCGCTGGCCATGGTCAGCCGGGCCCGGGTGGAGGAGCTGGTCCGGGACCAGGCCCGCGGCGCCTCCCGGCTGATCGCCGTGGTCGACGACAAGCCGCGGCACGCCAGCCTGCTCCTCCTG
>JBBPYA010000295.1:0-7717 GCA_038200385.1 Mycobacteriales bacterium | reverse complement strand
GTGGCACCGCCACGATGATCGCCTCCCGCAACGGCAATCTTCGGGCGGCGTGCCAGATGTGACCGACCCCGAAGATGTTGTAGTCCGAACCGAGCGCGACCAGTAACACCGCGGCGGCAAACGGGACGTAGAAGGTCAGACCGTCCTGACCGAGCACGGTCTGGAAGAAGAAGGTGGTCAGGCCCAGGGAGGCGGCCAGGGCGAGGATGCTGCAGCCGAGCAGGTAGAGGGGCGCGACCAGCGCTCGCAGGAAGAGGATCAGCAGGATCAGGTTGACCGCGAGCGCGGCGGTGGCGATCCGTCCGAGGTCGTCCTGGGTGGCCCCGACGATCTCCGCGGCGATGGCGGTGTCGCCGGCGAACCCGGTCCGGGCGTCGGACAGGTTCGCCTGCGCAAGGAGGTCCGGAAGCCGCTCCTGCAGGCGGGTGAGCGTGTCGACGGCGGTGGCACCCAGCGGCTCGTCGTTCAGGATGACGAGCAGTCGCGCCGCGTCGTTCGTTCGTGCGATGACCAGCCCGATGTCGGCCCGCACCTTGATGTCGGCCGGGCCGAGCACACCGGCGACGCCGGGCTGCTCCTCAATCAGTCGCTGGAGCGTCATCAGATCGGCCCGCCGCTCGCCGACGCCGTTCTCCTGGAGGAGCAGGACGGTCGGGGACAGGATGCCGGCGACGAATCCCTTCGTGGCCGCGTCGGCGGCCACCCGGGCCTCGCTGCCGGGGGGAAGTGCCTGGACGAACGACGAGCCCAGATTGAGGTTGCTCAGCGGCAGCGCAGCGAGCACCAACGCGCCGGCGGCCACGACGAAGACCCGGAGCGCGACCGGACGCCGGGTGAGCGCCGCCATCCTGCCCCCTTCGCCCGGAGGCGTGGCCGGGTAGGGCTCGAAGTCGGACATGTTTTCCTCGGCGCCAGGGGCGGTGGGCCGGCTCGGCCACAGCGCTCCCCGGCCGAGGATGGCCAACAGCGCCGGAACGAGGGTGACCGAGACGATCAGGCCGACCAGGACGGCCAGTGCCATCGCGGGGCCGAACGCGCGGAACAACGGCGACTTCGCGACGAGCAGCGAGGCGGTTCCGGCGGCGACGGTCACCCCGGCGACGGCCACGATGGGTCCGAACGTGATGGCGGACCGGTTGGCCGCGGCGATCCGCGGCTGTCCCGCCTCCAGTTCCGACTTCAGCCCGGAAACGAAGAAGATCAGGTAGTCAGTCACGACCCCCAACAGCAGGGCCACCATCAGCGGCTCGAGTTCGCTGGGCACAGCCAGTCCGAACATCGCGGTGGCCAGGCCGGCGACGCGGATCGTGACGATGAACGCCACCCCGGCGGTCAGCAGGGCGAGCACGGGCGCCACGACACTCCGGAAGTACAGACCCACGATGAGGACGATGGCGCCCAGGGTCGCCGCTTCCACCAGGGGCAGGGACTGGTCGACGATGTCGGCCTGCGCGACCCGAGCCGGAACCGAGCCGGTCACACCCACGTAGGCATCGTCCGGATCGGTCAGGAAACGATCGGCGAACTGGTGCGCGGCGCCGGTCTGCGCGGCGAAACCGGCCCACGGGGGGAGGAACAGGTAGGTAAGCGCGGTCGTGTTCCGTTCGGTCGAGCCCGGGAAGAGTCCCTGCGTGTTCGTGATCGGGAGTGCGCCCAGAATGGGGTACTGGTCCGGGTAGGCCTGCTGGCTCAGGGCGAGGCCCCGCAGGACCGCCTCAGCCTGCGCGAAGCCCGACAGGCCGTCGGCATCCCGTTGGACGATGACCGTGCGCCCGAGCAGGGGGAACCCGAATGTGCGGACCGAGCGGATCTCGGTCGCGATGGCGGGGCTGTCCGATGAGACGAAGCCGTCGACGCCTCCGGAGCTGGAGATCCCCGGCAGCAGGTAGTTCACGCCGAACGCGATGGCGATCCAGAGCAGGACGACGGCGTACCGGAAGCGCACGACCACCGCGGCGTACGCCGATGCCGCGGCCCCGACTTCGGCCCTCCTTCGCGGGGCGGTCTCCACGTCCACGTCGGCCGTCATGCCTTGGACGGCCTCGTCCGCAGGCCCATCCGGGCCAGCTCGGCGCCCGCCAACGCGTCATGCTGACCCGCTCGCAGATCCCCGACCGGGTCGTCGCTGACGGCATGGATCTGCTGATAGGGCAGCAGGTCCACGGCGCGCTGGGCCAGGTAGGCGCGCAACGACGCGTCAGGGGTGCCGTCGCGCAACCGCCGCCGCAGGGCTCGCACCTCCTTGGCGCGGGAGATCCGCAACGGCAGGTACATCCCGAAGACCGGGCTGAGCGGAATCAGGATGATCGATACCGCGAGGAGGATCCCGAGCCGGTGCAGGGTGACCTCGGTGTCGGCCGCGCCGGCGCGGACCTGCTCGGCGGCTGCCCGGACCGGATCGCCGAGCTGCCTCGACCGGTCCCCGATGACGGGCACCCCGCTGAAGGACTGCAGCGCCTCCCCGGCGGTGTCCGCCGCGCTGGCCGAGGCCCGCGCGGAATCACTCACCGAGGACAGCTGCCAGATCTGTGATCCGGTGATCAGTCCGATTGCGATCCACAGCGCCACCCAGAAGACCACGAAGCCGTCCAGCACACCGAGTGCCCGCGCGTCCGTCGTCCGAATGAAAGTCCGCACGGACAGACCTCCTCGACCGGCGACGCGACAGCAACTGCGCAAGACACTAGGCCAGCCGGAGGGCCGGTAATCCTAGGATCGATGCAGCATCAAGGCGGCGTCGACCCGAGAGGTGACCATGTCCAGCACTTCAGCGGCGGATGGTTCCAGCAGCAGCCCGGACAGCGGGCCGAGCAGGGGGGACGGTACGACGCCACCTCCTCGGCGCGGGGTCCCGACGCTGACCTGGCTGCTCCCGGTCGCGACGTTCGCGATCGGCCTGCTCATCGGTTTCGCGGTGTGGAACACCGGTGGGGACAACGGCGGGACCAACCAGGCCGGACCGACGACGTCGGCTCCCGCGACGACCGCGCAAACCTCCGGGAGCCCGGGCGCGACGGTGACCGTGTCGGTGCCCCAGTCCTGTTTGGATGCGGTCACCGAGTCGCAGCAGTCACTGGACCTGCTGAATCAGGCCACGCAGGCCATCGCGGACCTGGATGCGGCCCGGCTGCAGACGATCGTCGACCAACTCCAGACGGCCGCCCAGCGCATCCAGACCCTAGGCGATGACTGCCGGGCCTCCGCCGATGTCGTCGTCACGCCCTCCTCGGTGATTCCCACGTCCTGATCTACCTGCGGTCCCGCCGGGAGCACCACCGCGGCGCACGGTGAGGAACAGGCGGTGCGCGGTCACCACCGCGCTCAGCCAAGCCGTACCCAGCGCCCACGCGACGAGGACGTCGGTGAGCCAGTGGTGGCCGAGATATACCCGGCTCAATCCCATGGTGACGGCGAACGCCACAGCCACCGCGATCGTCAGCGCCCGCATCCAGGCCCGGTGCTGCCGGCGCAGCAGGAGGTAGGCGACGATGCCGGCGAGAGCGGCGGAGTTGAGGGAAGGCCCGCTCGGGAAGGACGCGCCGCTCTCGAACGGCGCCACCGCATCGGCGAAGGGCGGCCGGGTCCGGCCGACGAGCGACTTCCCGACGACCGTCATGGTCAGGGATCCGGCCATCGTGATCGCGATGAGCAGCGTGGGTGTCCACTGCCGCCAGGCGATGGAGAGGGTCGCGGCGACGAGCGCGACCAGGATGGGTAGCACCACCGGTCCACCGATCGTGGTGTACGCGGCGGCGATCGCGGTGCCCGCCGCGCTGCGGCTGGATACGGCGAACGTCAGTACCGGCCGGTCCAGCCCGGCGACGCCGTCGACCTCGACGACGGCGTCGTACACCGCCGCGGCGAGTGCGGTCAGCGCCGCCGTGCCCAGCAGTCCGATGAGCAGCGTCGCGAGCAGAAGCTGGTGCGGTCCGAGCCGGCTGCGCGAGCTCTGCGCCGCGCGCGCCGCCGTCTGCCCCGCTGCTGTCGGCCACCTGGTCAGGTCGCGGTGGCCGATGTAGTCCTGGGTCTCCGGCTCGGCGAGCGCCCGGCCGGCCAGCGGCTCGGCGGATCGTTCGCGGTCGCGCGCCATGGCGCGATTGTGCCGCTGAATGCTCCGGATCGCGCCTGGCCGCAGACCCGCGGCGCCCGGGCATGTTTGCCATGCCCTAACCGGCGACTGTTCGGGTCCTGACGCGGGCCTGCCTAGCGTCGGCGACACGGTCACCGGACCACGACAATGGAATGAGGTAGCCGTGCAACCGATTCGGCTGCGCCACGCAGGCGTCGCACTAGCAACGGTGGGAGTGGTGCTGGCCGCGGCCGGCTGCGCCTCGTCGACACCGAGCACCGCCGGTGCGGGAACGGGTGCGGCGACGAGCGCGCCGGCCACCGAGACCAATCCGGCCGGTGACATCCCGGACAGCCAGGTGTACGTGCCGTTCACGCCGCCGTCCGGGCGGTTCACGGTCAGCGTCCCGGAAGGCTGGGCCCGCAGTGACCAGGGCGGGGCCATCACCTTCACGGACAAGCTGAACAGCGTGCGGATCGAGACGGTATCCGCGGCCACCGCGCCGACGGTGAGTTCGGCCAAGGCCTCTGAGGTGCCGGCGATCCAGGCCTCGGCCCAGGGCTTCATCGCGGGGGACGTGACGACGGTGACCCGCAAGTCCGGCGACGCCGTCCTGATCCAGTACACCGCGATGGCGGCCGCCGACCCGGTGACCGGGAAGTCGGTCAAGGACGCGGTGGAGCGCTACGAGTTCTGGAAGGGCGGCGACGAGGTCGTCCTCACCCTCAGCGGGCCCGTCGGCGCCGACAACGTCGATCCGTGGAAGACCGTCACCGACTCGTTCAGCTGGAACGGCTGATGTCCCCCGCACCGGCCCTGGAAGCCCGGTCCCTGTACCGCTTCTTCCGGGCCGGCGACGACGAAACCCTGGCGCTGCGCGAGGTGTCGCTGCGCGCCGCCGCGGGCGAGGTGATCGCCGTGGTGGGACCGTCGGGCTCAGGCAAGTCGACGCTGCTGGCCTGCCTGGCCGGTCTGGACGAACCCGACGGTGGGACTGTGCTCATCGACGGCGAGCGCCTCAGTCACCGTCCGGAGGTGGTGCGGGCCAGGATGCGCGCCGCCGGGATCGGCGTGCTGTTCCAGTCCGGCACCCTGCTCGAACACCTGACGGTGACCGCGAACCTGGCGCTGAGTCAGGCGCTGGCCGGTGCGCGTCCCACGCACACCGCCTCCGAGCTGCTGGCCATGGTCGGCATGACCCATCGCGGCGGGGCCTACCCCAGCCAGCTGTCCGGGGGCGAGGCCGCCCGGGCCGCCCTGGCGGTCGCGCTGGCCAACCAGCCGAGGGTGCTGCTCGCCGACGAGCCGACCGGCGAGTTGGACAGCCAGACCGAGAACGTGATCCTGGATCTGCTCAGGGCGCGGGCCTCCGACGGGGTGGCCGTCATCGTGGCCAGCCACAGCCCCGGGGTCTCCCGGGCCGCGGACCGCATCCTTCGCCTCGTCGACGGCCAGGTGGCGGCATGAGCCCCGGGTCGGATTCGGCGGTGCTGCGGCGCCCGGAGCCGATCGGACGCTCCGAGGGGCAGCCGCTGGTGCGCTGTCGTGGCCTGGCCCGTACCTACGGCTCCGGTCCGACCGCGGTCGTCGCCGTCCACGAGGCGAACTGCGAGATCCCGGCCGGCCTCCAGGTGGCGCTGACCGGCCGGTCCGGTTCGGGCAAGTCGACGCTGCTGCACCTGCTGGCCGGGCTGGAGCAGCCGACCGCGGGCAGCATCGAATGGCCGGGCCTGCACGGGAATCCGGCCGGCCGCCCCGCCGTCGTCGGGATGATCTTCCAGGGACCGAGCCTGCTGCCGGCACTAGATGTGACCGAGAACGTCGCCCTGCCCCTACTGCTGGCCGGTTCGAGTCCCGCCGACGCGAACCAACGCGCGGCGGAGTCGCTGCACCGGCTGGAACTGGACGGGCTCGCGGCCAAGCTTCCGCAGGAACTGTCCGGGGGACAGGCGCAGCGGGTCGCCGTGGCCCGAGCCCTGGCCAGCCGCCCGAAGCTGATCCTGGCCGACGAACCCACCGGCCAGCTGGACCACGACGCGGGCCGGCTCGTGGTGTCGGTCATGCTGGCCGCCGCGGAGGAACTGGGTGCCGCGCTGGTCATCAGCACCCACGACGAGGACATCTCCGCCCGCCTGTCGCGGCGGTGGACGGTGTCCGACGGTCGGCTGTGCACCGCGAAGGCCTCGAGATGACCCGGATCTGGCTCGCCGGGCTGGTACGCCGACGCGGCGTCCGGCTGGTCGCTGCCGCTGTTGGTGTTTCGCTCGCGGTGGCACTGATCGCCAGCCTCGGGGCCTTCCTCGCCGCGTCCAAGGCGACGATGACGCAGCGCGCAGCCGCCTCGGTGGCCGTGGACTGGCAGGTGGCAGTGACCTCCGGTTCCGATCCGGCCGCGGTGCTGTCGACGACCTCGGCGACGCCGGGGGTCACCCGGGCGCTGCCGGTCGGCTACGGGAAGTCGGCCGGTCTGAAGGCGACGTCCGGCGGGACCACCCAGACCACCGGACCGGCCGTCGTGCTCGGTGTGCCTGACGGCTACCGCACCGCGTTCCCGGCCGAGATCCGTGATCTGTCCGGAAGCGGGACGGGCGTCCTGCTCGCCCAGCAGACCGCCGCCAACCTGCACGCCGCACCAGGCGACACGGTGACAGTGACCCGCGCCGAGGGTCGCGCGGCCACCGTCGTCGTCGCCGGAGTGGTGGACCTGCCGCAGGCCGACTCGCTGTTCCAGACCGTCGGCGCCCCGGCCGGAGCGCAGCCGAGCGCTCCGCCGGACAACGTCCTGCTGCTGCCCGCCGGGCAGTGGCACCAGATCTTCGATCCGCTTGCCGCCAAGCGGCCGGACCTGGTCAGCACCCAGCTGCACGTCGCCCGCAGCCACGCGCTGTCGCCGGACCCGGCCGCGGCTTACGCCGAAGTCATCGCCGCGGCGAACAACCTGGAGGCGGCCACCTCCGGCGGCGGCGTGGTCGGGGACAACCTGGCCGCCGCCCTGGATGCCGCCCGCGGTGACGCGGCGTACGCGCAGGTGCTCTTCCTCTTCCTCGGCCTGCCGGGGGCGGTGCTGGCCGGGTTGCTGACCGCGACCGTCACCGGTGCCGGGGCCGGCCGCCGGCGCCGGGAACAGGCTGTGCTGCGGGCCCGGGGCGCCTCCCAGCGCCAGCTGATCGGGCTGGCCGCGGTGGAGGCGGCGCTGGTCGGGGTGGTCGGGAGTCTGCTCGGGCTGGGCGGGGCGGTGCTCGTCGGCCGGTTCGCCTTCGGCTCGGCGAGCTTCGGCGCGTCCACCGGGACCGCCGTGGCGTGGATCGGCGGCTCGGCCCTGCTGGGGCTGTTCATCGCCGCCGCCACGATCCTGCTGCCGGCACGGCGGGACCTACGGGAGTCCACCGTCGCGGCGGGGCGGATGGCGCTGCGCAGCTCCACGGTGCCGACGTGGGCTCGCTACGGCCTGGACATCGCGCTGCTCATCGCCGCGGCCGTCCTGATCGTGGTCACGACCCGGACCGGGTACCAGCTGGTGCTCGCACCCGAGGGAGTGCCCGCGATCTCCGTCTCCTACTGGGCCTTCGCGGGACCGGCGCTGCTGTGGCTGGGCGCCGGGCTGCTGGCCTGGCGGTCGGCGGACCTGCTGCTCGGTCGCGGCCGCCG
>JBBPYA010000294.1:0-6569 GCA_038200385.1 Mycobacteriales bacterium | reverse complement strand
GCCGCGGGCGCCCCGGCGCCGGCGCCGGCGCCGGCCGTCCCGGCGGCGGTGCACCCGGGGGTGGCGGCGGCGGGTACCGCGGTGGCCCGGGCGGTGCTCCCGGCGGTGGCGGCGGGGCTCCCGGCGGCGGTTTCCGCGGCGGGCGCTCCGGCGGTCGCAGCCGAGGCGGCACCGCGGGTGCCTTCGGCCGCCCCGGCGGACGGGGACCCGTCCGCGGCCGCAAGAGCAAGAAGCAGCGCCGCCAGGAGTTCGACAACATGCAGGCGCCGGCCATCGGCGGCGTGCAGATCCCGCGCGGCAACGGCGCGACCATCCGGCTGCCCCGGGGCGCCTCGCTGACCGACTTCGCCGAGCGGATCGACACCAACCCGGCGTCCCTGGTGCAGGTGATGTTCCACCTCGGCGAAATGGTCAACGCCACCCAGTCGGTGAACGACGAGACCCTGCAGCTGCTCGGCCAGGAACTCGGTTACACCGTCCAGGTGGTCTCTCCCGAGGAGGAGGACCGGGTCCTGCTGGACTCGTTCTCGATCAGCTTCGGCGAGGACGAGGGCGACGAGTCCGACCTCGTGTTCCGTCCGCCGGTGGTCACCGTCATGGGTCACGTCGACCACGGCAAGACCAAGCTGCTGGACGCGATCCGGCGTACGGACGTGGCAGGCGGCGAGGCCGGCGGCATCACCCAGCACATCGGGGCCTACCAGGTCGACCACCAGCACGAGGGCCTCGACCGGCTGCTGACCTTCGTCGACACCCCGGGCCACGAGGCGTTCACCGCCATGCGCGCCCGCGGCGCCAACGTGACCGACATCGTGGTCCTGGTCGTGGCCGCCGACGACGGCGTGATGCCGCAGACGGTCGAGGCGCTCAACCACGCCCAGGCCGCGGAGGTCCCGATCGTGGTCGCGGTGAACAAGGTGGACAAGGAGGGGGCCAACCCCGCCAAGATCCGCCAGCAGCTCACCGAGTACGGCCTGGTGGCTGAGGAGTACGGCGGCGAGACCATGTTCATCGACGTCTCGGCGAAGTCCCACACGGGCATCGACGAGCTGCTGGATGCGGTGCTGCTCACCGCCGACGCCGAGCTGGACCTGCGGGCCAACCCGCATCAGGACGCCGAAGGGGTGGCGATCGAGGGGCACCTCGACCGTGGCCGCGGACCGGTGGCCACGGTGCTGATCCAGCGCGGGACGCTCCGGATCGGCGACACGGTGGTGGCGGGGGACGCCTTCGGGCGGGTCCGCTCGATGCTGGACGAGAACGGCACCCCGGTCGCCGAGGCGCCCCCGTCGCGTCCGGTCCAGGTGCTCGGCCTGACCTCGGTCCCGGGGGCCGGCGACAGCTTCCTGGTCGTCGACGAGGACCGGGTGGCCCGCCAGATCGCCGAGCGTCGCTCGGCGCGCGAGCGCAACGCGATGCAGGCCAAGACCCGCCGGCGGGTCTCGCTGGAGGACCTCGACAAGGCCATCGCCGAGGGCAAGGTCGAGCAGCTCACCCTGATCCTCAAGGGTGACGGCTCGGGCTCGGTGGAGGCCCTGGAGGACGCCCTCATGCAGATCGAGGTCTCCGACGAGGTCGGCCTGCGGGTCGTCCACCGGGGGGTCGGCGGGATCACCCAGGACGACGTCAACCTGGCCTCGGCGACCGACGCGGTCATCATCGGCTTCAACGTGCGACCCGAGGCCAAGGTCCGCGACTACGCCGACCGCGAGGGCATCGACGTCCGCTACTACTCGGTCATCTACCAGGCGATCGAGCAGGTCGAGGCCGCCTTGAAGGGCATGCTCAAGCCGGAGTTCGAGGAGGCCCAGCTCGGCACCGCCGAGGTCCGCGAGGTCTTCCGAGTCCCGCGGATCGGCAACATCGCCGGTGTGCTGGTCCGCTCGGGCACGATCACCCGCAACAGCCGGGCCCGGCTGATCCGGGACGGTGTCGTCGTCGCGGACAACCTGTCCGTGGACTCGCTGCGCCGGTTCAAGGAGGACGTCACCGAGGTCAGGGACGGCTACGAGTGCGGTATCGGGCTGGGGTCGTTCAACGACATCAAGATCGAAGATGTGGTTGAGACGTTCGAGATGCGGGAGAAGCCCAGGACATAGGTTCTGGGCCCCGAGGACCGCACCGAACAAGCCACGCTGCGGATGTTGAGCGGTCGGACCAGGTGGGAGGGACTGTGTTCACCGGCACGCTCGTCGTCGACGTCCTGCTCGGCGACGTGCACTCGCTGAAAGGCAAGCGGGCCGTGCTGCGGCCGGTGCTGGCCGAGTTGCGCCGCCGGTACCCGGTGGCCACCGCGGAGGTCGGCGACCAGGATCTGCATCGGCGCGCGCAGCTCGGTGTGGCCACCGTCGCCGACCGGGCCGCGCACGTCGGCGAGGTCCTGGACGCCTGCGAGCGTCTGGTGGCCGCCCGCCCCGACCTGGAGTTGCTCGCGGTGCACCGCCAGCTGCATTCCTCCGACGACTGAGAACCTCACATTCCCGAGACACCGAGGAGGCGACCGTGGCCGATGCCCCGCGGGCCCGCAAGCTAGCGGTCCGCATCCGCGAGATCGTGGCGTCCACCCTGGAGTTGCAGGTGAAGGACCCGCGGCTCGGCATGGTGACCGTCACCGACGCCCGCGTCACCCCCGATCTGCGCGAGGCGACCGTGTTCTACACGGTCTACGGCGACGACACCGAGCGTGCCGACAGCGCCACCGCGCTGGAGTCAGCACGGGGTGTGCTGCGCTCCGCGGTGGGACGCCAGACCGGCGTGAAGTTCACGCCCACCCTGGCCTTTGTCGTCGACGCGGTGCCGGAGATCACCCGGGAGCTCGACGAGGCGCTGGCCCGCGCGCAGGCTGCCGACGCCGAGCTGGCGGCGGTCCGCAGCGGGGCGTCCTACGCCGGTGAGGCCGATCCCTACCGCAAGCCGCGCGAACTCGACGACGACGAGGACACGGCGCCGACCGAACCCGGATGACCGAACCTGCCGTCCCGCCGGCCGGGCTGCCACCGGCCGGCCAGCGCAGCGTGCTGTCGCTTGCGGTGCCCGCGCTGGCCGTACTGGCCGCCGAACCGCTGTACCTGCTCGTCGACACCGCCGTCGTCGGACACCTGGGTGCCCTGTCGCTGGCCGGGCTCGCGGTCGGCGGCGCGATCTTCGGGCTCGTGGCGTTCCTGTTCAACTTCCTGGCCTACGGCACGACCGGCCGGGCCGCCCGGCTGCACGGCCTCGGCCGGACCATGGCCGCGATCGGCGAGGGGGTGCAGGCGTCCTGGCTCGCCGTCGGTCTTGGGCTGCTCGTCGTCGCCGTCATGGAGCTGCTGGCCGGACCGCTGACCAGGACGCTGGCCGGCGGTGCGACCCCGGCACAGGCCGCGGCCGAGCAGTGGCTGCGGATCGCCGTCGTCGGTGCGCCCTTCATCCTGCTCAGCCTGGCCGGGAACGGCTGGATGCGTGGAGTCCAGGAGACGGCGCGGCCGGTCCGCTACGTGCTGCTGGCCAACGGCCTGTCCGCGGCGCTGTGCCCGATCCTGGTGTACGGCGCGGGCCTCGGGCTCGCCGGCTCGGCGTTGGCCAACATCGCCGCGCAGGTGGTGGGGGGCGCGCTGTTCCTGCGGGCGTTGCGGGTCACCGGGGTGCCGCTGCGACCCGATCCGGCCGTGCTGCGCGCGCAGCTGCGGGTGGGACGCGATCTGGGAATGCGCACGATCGTGCTTCAGGCGTGCTTCCTGTCCGCGGCCGGCGTCGCCGCCCGGATGGGGGTGGCGCAGGTGGGGGCACACCAGATCGCCCTGCAGCTGTTCTTCTTCCTCGCGCTGGTCCTGGACTCCTTCGCGATCGCCGCGCAGGCTCTGGTCGGCGCCAGCCTGGGCGCCGGGCGCAGCGCGGAGGCCAGAGCGACCGCTTGGCGGGTGGCCCGTTACGGCGGGGGAGCCGGAGTCGTCGCCACCGCGGTGCTGCTGGTCGGCATCGCGGTCATCCCCACGGTGTTCACCCCCGACCCGACGGTCCAGGCCCAGGCGCGCACGGTGTGGTGGTGGCTGGCCGGCATGCAGCCGCTGGCCGGCGTCGTGTTCGCCCTCGACGGGGTCCTGATGGGCGCGGGCGACGCGGCCTACCTGCGCACGCTGACCCTGGTGGCCGCGGTCTTCGGCTTCCTGCCGCTGTCGTTGCTCGCGCTGCCGCTGGGGCTCGGGCTCGGTGGCGTCTGGGCCGGACTGACGGCGTTCATCGTGCTCCGGCTGGTCGGCACGGTGCTCCGGGTACGGGGTGCCCGCTGGACGGTCGTCGGCAGCGGCTGAGGACGGCTATCGGCCGCGACCGGCGGCCGGGCAGACTCCGGGGATGCGCGAGCCAATGACCGGCCCCGCGGGTCCCGGCGACAAGGGGTCGTCCCTGGTGCCGGGCGGGCTGGTCCTCGTCGACAAGCCGGCGGGACTGACCAGCCACGACGTGGTCGGCCGGCTGCGCCGGATCGCCGGCACCCGGCGGGTCGGGCACGCCGGCACCCTGGACCCGTTGGCCACCGGCGTTCTCGTGCTCGGCGTGGAGCGCGCGACGAAGCTGCTCGGGCATCTCGCCCAGGCGAGGAAGTCCTATGCGGCCACGGTCCGGCTGGGCGTGTCGACGGTGACCGACGACGCCGAGGGCGAACCCACCGGCGGAGCGCCGGCGGACGGCCTGGACCCCACGACGGTCCGGGCGGCGATCGGCGCGCTGACCGGCCGGATCGAGCAGGTGCCGTCGGCGGTCAGCGCGATCAAGGTCGGGGGGGTCCGCTCGTACTCCCGGGTCCGGGCCGGGCAGGAGGTGCACCTGGCCGCCCGCCAGGTCACGGTCAGCCGGTTCGCCCTGCTCGCGAGCCGGCCGGGGGATTGCGGTGTGCTGGACCTCGACGTCGAGGTGGACTGCTCGACCGGCACGTACGTGCGGGCGCTGGCCCGCGACCTCGGAGCGGCGCTCGGGGTCGGCGGGCACCTCACCGCCCTGCGGCGGACCCGGGTCGGACCGTTCGGGCTGGACCGGACCAGCACCCTGGCCGAGCTGGCGGCCGCGAGGGATCCGGTGACGGTGCCGCTGGACGCCGCGGTGGCCGAGTGCTTCCCGCGGCGGGACCTGGACGCGGTCGAGGCCGGCCGGGTCGGGCACGGGGGCCGGCTCGACGCAGCCGGCCTGCTCGGCCCGTACGGCGTCTTCAATCCGGCGGGACGCGCCCTCGCACTGATGATCGAGGAGGGCGGCTCGGCCCGCCCGCTGGTGGTGCTCGCCCCGACCCCGTGACCCGGCTAGCGTGAGCGCGGCGGCGCCGTGCCGCGAAGGAGGTGGGGATGCCCGTCAGGCTCGCCCGTGGCTGGCATCTGCTCACCGCCGTAGTGTCCGGGGGCTCCCTGCTGCTGCAGCTGGCCCTCGTGCTCGCCTCAGACAACGACACCGTGCTGATCCGGCTGATCCGGCTCGTCAGCTACTTCACGATCCAGAGCAACCTGATCGTGACGGCGGTGGCGATCATGCTGGTCCGCGATCCACGACGGGACGGGGCGTTCTGGCGGGTGGCCCGGCTGGCCAGCGTCGTGTGCATCGGTGTCACCGGATTGGTGTACGTGGCGGTGCTGCGCGACCTGTTCGTCCTTGGCCCGCTGGACCGGATCGCCAACGCCGGCCTGCACTACGCGACGCCGGTGCTGGCGGTACTCGGCTGGGCGCTGTTCGGGCCGCGGCCCCGGGTGGACCTGCGGGTGGTCAGGTTGACCCTGGCCTACCCGGTGCTCTGGCTGGCCTACATCCTCGCCCGCGGCGCGATCGTGCACGAGTACCCGTACCCGTTCGTCGACGTCGACGAGCAGGGGTACGCCGCAGTCTTCATCAACTGCCTGGTCGTCACCGTGGTCTTCCTCGCGCTGTCCGGACTGGTCTGGCTGCTCGACCGGTCGGCCCCTCCGGCGCCGTCGCAGCGCCGGGCTACCGTGAGCGGGCAGTCCGCCGGACGGGAGGCCCCATGATCGACACGCTGAATGCGCAGCTGCCGCTGACCGTCGAGCCGAGCCGTCGGCCGGTACCGCGGGCCGAGCGGGAGCGTGTCCTGGCCGACCCGGGGTTCGGCCGGACCTTCACCGACCACATGGTGAGCGTGACGTGGGTGGACGGTCGCGGCTGGCACGACGCGCGCCTGACGCCGTACCAACCGCTCACGCTGGACCCGAGCGCGACCGTCCTGCACTACGGCCAGGCGATCTTCGAAGGTCTCAAGGCATTCCACCAGGACGACGGCGGGGTCGCGACGTTCCGCCCGCAGGCCAATGCCCGCCGGTTCGGCCGGTCCGCCGCCCGGCTGGCCATGCCGCAGGTACCCGAGGACGCGTTCGTCGCAGCGGTCGACGCACTGGTCGAGCACGACCGGGAGTGGATCCCGACCGGTCCGGAGCGCAGCCTGTACATCCGTCCGTTCATGATCGCGACCGAGGAGTTCCTCGGCGTCCGGCCGGCTACCCGCTACGAGTTCATGGTGATCGCCTCGCCGGCCGGCCCGTACTTCCCGCAGGGGGTCGCGCCGGTGTCGGTGTACCTCAGCGAGGACTACGTGC
>JBBPYA010000293.1:0-7002 GCA_038200385.1 Mycobacteriales bacterium | reverse complement strand
TGACGAGCCCGGGGCCTGACACGTTCGACCTGCGCGCGGGACCTGATCTGCATCCGGCGCTACTGCCGCTGCTGCCGCTGGTCGGGACGTGGCGCGGCGAAGGACAGGTCGGCTACCCGACCATCGAGGGCGCGCACTACCGGCAGGAGGTCAGCTTCGGCCATGACGGGCGACCGTTCCTGGCCTACGCGGCCAGCGCGGTCCTGCTGGGACCGGACGGCGCGGTCGTGCGCAAGTCGGCGCGGGAGGTCGGCTGGTGGCGGGCTGGCGAGGGGGAGCAGTTCGAGGTCTTGCTCGCTCACCCGACGGGGATCGTGGAGGTCTACGTCGGCGCCGTCACCGGGCCGACCACGTGGGAGCTGTCCACCGACGTGGTGGCCCGGACCAGTACGGCCAAGGAGGTCACCGCCAACCACCGGCTGTACGGGATCGTCGACGGTGCGCTGCTGTACGCGGTGGACATGGCCGCGGTCGGACAGCCGCTGCAGCCGCATCTGTCCGCGCGGCTGGAGCGGGTCTCGGGTTAGCGTTGCCCTATGGGCATCATCAAGAGCGCGCTGAAGACCGGTATCGCCGTCAAGGCCGTCGACCTGGCCCGGCGCGAGATGCGCAAGCCGGAGAACCAGCGCAAGGCCAGGGCGCTAATGGCCAGGGCGCAGCAGGAGTTCCGCAAGCCGCAGAACCAGCAGAAGGCCATGGACGTGCTGAGCAAGGCCATCAAGCGCGGCGGGGGACAGCCCCGCCACTGAACCACAGGTCCGGGGCACCGCCCCGGCGGTGGGTTCTCGGGGGGTCCGGGGGCGCCAGCCCCTGGGAGATGACATGGACGATCCCCGGGCTGCTCCTGCCTGACTCGGCAGGGCCGGCTGGACAAGTGCCGGCGCCCGGGGATCGGGTGTCCGTCCGGTTCTCGCCTACCGCCGTCGGCGGATGAGGTGGAACCCTTTTCCGATTGGACAGCGGCTAGCGGACGGCCACCTCACGTGTCCTGTAGCTATGCAACTCCGGACCACCTCCTTCCTCGTGTACCGGAAACGCTACGACGCCGCGCGCGGTCGCGCAACGACAAAGCGCATCCGCGGCGCAGCGGGTTCAGCCGATACCGGTCAGGGCCGCGATCCGGGCTGTCAACCCCGGGTCGGTGCGGCGCCGGACACCGTCCAACGCGGTCACCTCGGCGGCCCCGCGGACGCTGGAGACCAGCCACACCCCGTCGGCGGCGTGCAGACCGGCCACCGTCGCCGGGCCGGTCTCGGTGCGCCAGCCCCGCTCCGCGGCGGCCCGGAAGAGCAGCTGCTGGGTGGTGCCCGGCAGGATCCCGGTGGCGGTCGGCGGGGTGCGCAGCACGCCGTCGCCGGCCCACACCACCGTCGACGTAGGGCCTTCGAGGACCTGACCGTCGAGGGACACGAACACCGCGTCGTCCGCGCCGTTGGCCCGGGCGTGCCGCTGCGCGGCCATGTTCACCGCGTAGGACAGGTACTTGACGCCGCCGAGCAGCCACGGCGCGCCGCCCCGCAGGTCGGCGGGCAGCCCCAGGGTCAGGGTGAGCACCCGGATCCCGTCCCGGCGCTGCCGCCCGATCTCCGCGGGCAACGGCGCGCGCGTCCCGACTGCGGAAAAGGCGCTCTGCCCGTCGACGCCGCGGGTCAGCAGCAGCTTGAGCACCGCGTCCCCGTCCGCGCCGTCCTCGGTGAGGACCCGCAGCAACTCCTCCCACTGCTCCCGGGACGGACCGGGCAGGTCCATCAGCCGGGCCGAGCGGTCCAGCCGGTCCAGGTGGGCCAGCTGCTTGTGCACGACGCCGCCCTGGACCAGCAGCGACTCGAACACTCCGTCCCCGCGGGTCGGACCGAGGTCGAAGGCGGAGAACACCGGCTGCTCCGGGTCCACCGCGCGCACTGCCCCGTCCTGCACGACCGCCACCCGGATGCCCGTCACGGGGCTCAGCCTACGAAGGTCTGCCCTTGCCGACGCTGCCTAGACTGCGCGTGTGGCCGACCTGAGCTTGCCGGAGCGGCTGCGCTCGCAGGGCTACCGCCTGACGCCGCAGCGCCAGATGGTGCTGGACGCGGTGATCGGTCTCGGGCACGCCACCCCCGACGAGATCGGCGCCCGGATCCATGTGTCCGCCCCGGGTGTGAACATCACGACGGTGTACCGCACGCTGGAGCTGCTCGAGGAACTCGGCCTGGTGCGCCACACCCACCTCGGGCACGGGCCGCCGACCTATCACGCCTCCGACGACGACCACGTGCACACCGTCTGCCACCGCTGCGGCACGGTCGCCTCGGTGCCCAGCGAGCAACTGGACGCCGTGGTCGGCTGGCTGGCCGAACAGCGGGGATTCGTCGTCGACGTCGGACACATCGCGCTGTCCGGCTACTGCACGGCGTGCGCGAGCAGCGCGCTGGGCGGGTCCGCCGACCTCGAGCCCGAGCGGGGATAGTGGGGCCGGTGACCACGACGATGCCGCCCTCTGCCCTGCTGGACACCCCGGGCGCGGTCCCCGCCGAAGGGCTCGACACCGGCGTGGCGCTGCACTACGGCGACCCGCTGCGCGAGCAGCGGACCCTGACCGAGTCGGTGGGCTGGGTGGACCGCAGCCACCGCGACATCCTGCTCGTTCCGGGGGTGGACCGGCTGTCCTGGCTGCACAGCTTGACCAGCCAGCACCTGTCCGAACTCGCCGACGGCCGCGCCACCGAGGCGCTGGTGCTGTCGCCGCACGGCCATGTCGAACACCACCTGGTCGTCACCGAGATCGGCGGCCGGACCTGGCTCGACGTCGAACCGGGCACCGGCCCCGACCTGCTGGCCTTTCTGGACTCGATGCGCTTCCTGCTCCGCGTCGACCCGCAGGCGGTCGGCGCCGACTGGGCGATGCTGTCGTTGGTCGGTCCCCGGACACCTGCCGTGCTGGCCGCGCTGGGGGTCCCGGAGCTGTCGCCGTACGACGTCGCGCCGCTCGGCACCGGCTGGTCGCGGGCGATGCCGTGGCCGGGCGAGGCCGCCGCGGACCTGCTCGTGCCCCGCGCCGAGCTGCCGGCCACGGTGGGACAGCTCGCGGCGGCCGGCGCGGCGCCGGCGGGGAGCTGGGCCTATGAAGCGATGCGCGTGCAGAGCCGGCGGCCGCGGCTGCGCTTCGAGACCGACCACCGCACCATCCCGCACGAGGTCGGCTGGCTGGACAGCGCCGTCCACCTGAACAAGGGCTGCTACCGGGGGCAGGAGACCGTTGCCCGGGTGCACAACCTCGGCCGGCCACCGCGTCGGCTGGTGCTGCTACACCTGGACGGCTCGCAGGAGTCGCTGCCCGCGACCGGCGACCCCATCAGTCTGGCCGGCAGGCAGGTCGGGTTCGTCACGACGGCGGTCCGCCATCATGAACTCGGCCCGGTCGCGCTGGCGCTGATCAAGCGCAACACCGCCGACGACGCCGAGCTGCAGGTGGGGTCCCAGGCCGCGTCGATCGACACCTGAGTCCGCAGGTCCCGGACCCTGGTAGAGAGTGCAGCCATGACGGCAACCCTGATCACGGTGGCCCCGACCGGGGCCGAGTCCGGCAAGTCCGACGTACCGGCGCTGCCGGTCACCCTGGACGAACTCGTCGCGACCGCCCGGGAGTGCCAGGCGCTCGGGGCGAGCGTGATCCACGTTCACGTCCGTGACGCCGACGCGCGGCCGACCCTGGACCAGGCGGTGCTGCGCGACACCGTGCAGGCCCTCCGCGCCGAGACCGACCTGATCGTCCAGCTGTCCACCGGAGGTGCGGTCACCGATCCCGAGGCCGAACGGTTGGCCGTGCTGGCCGCCGAGCCGGACGCGGCCAGCTGCACCATGGGCACCGTCAACTTCGGGCGCGAGGTCTTCCTGAACCGGTGGGACTTCATCGTCGAGTTGCACACCGCGATGCGGGACCGGCAGATCGTGCCGGAGTACGAGATCTTCGACCTCGGGCAGCTCACGACCCTGCAACGGCTGCTGGACCGGCACGGGCCGCCCTACGGCGAGCACGTCCACGTCGACCTCGTGATGGGGGTGCCCGGGGGGATGCCCGGCACCACCGCGGCGCTGGTCGCCGCGCTCGGGGCGCTGCCCGGCGGTGCGACGTTCGCCGCGACCGGCGTCGGGCGCAGCACGCTGCCGGTGATGCTCGCCGCGCTGTCCGCCGGCGGTCACCTGCGGGTCGGCATGGAGGACACCCTGACCTACGCCCCGGACCAGCCGGTCACCGGCAACGCCCAGCTCGTGGCCCGCGCGGCCGGCCTGGCCCGGATCGCCCAGCGCCCACCGATGGGCCTCGAGGACGCCCGCGTCCTGCTCGGGATCCGCGACCGCCGTCGGGTACCGGCGGCATGACGCGACCGCAGCGCGACCGGCCGTCCGGCGGGGTCCGGTGACGGCCAACCCGATCCTGG
Source organism: Mycobacteriales bacterium (assembly GCA_038200385.1). Lineage (GTDB taxonomy): Bacteria > Actinomycetota > Actinomycetes > Mycobacteriales > Geodermatophilaceae > JBBPYA01. Next base: position 2,581 of record JBBPYA010000293.1, on the reverse strand, counting down.
TCGAGGTCCTGCGCAACGAGCGGGTGGAGTCGGTACACCGGGGTTCGGTCTACGTCACCGGACCCGGCGGTACGCCGGTGCTGCGGGCCGGCAAGCCGGAGGAGGCGGTATTCCCGCGCTCGGCGAACAAGCCGATGCAGGCGGTGGCGATGCTGCAGTGCGGCCTGGGGGCCGACGGCGCGTTGGACGACGTGGACCTGGCGCTGGCGACCGGCTCGCACTCCGGGGAGCGGGTACACGTCGAGCGGGTCCGCGCCATGCTCGCCGCCGGCGGGTTCACCGAGGACGACCTGCGCTGCCCTCCGCAGCTGCCGATCGGGGAGCAGGCCGCGCACGACGTCCTGGCCGCGGGCGGCGAAGCGTCCCGGGTGACGATGAACTGCTCGGGCAAGCACGCCGCGATGCTGCTGACCTGCCGTGCCGCCGGGTGGGCCACCGCCGACTACCTCGCGCCGGACCACCCGCTGCAGCAGCAGGTCCGGACGGTGGTCGAGGAGCTGTCCGGGGAAGGTGTCACCGAGACCGGGGTCGACGGCTGCGGTGCGCCGCTGTTCGCGATCTCCCTGATCGGGCTGGCCCGCTGCTTCACCGCCCTGGTCGCCGCCGCGGACGGGACGCCGTACCGGCGGGTCGCCGACGCGATGCGCCGTCACCCGCTCTACGTCGCCGGCAGCACCCGCGAGGACACCCTGCTGATGCAGGCCGTCCCCGGCCTGCTGATGAAGGGCGGCGCCGAGGGGGTGCACGCCGCGGCGCTGGCCGACGGATCGGCGATCGCGCTGAAGATCGACGACGGCGCGACCCGGGCCCGCACGCCGGTGCTCGTCGCCGCGCTGCGCCGGCTCGGAGTGCACGCGGAGGAGCTGGACCGGCAGGAGAGCACGCCGGTTCTCGGCGGTGGCGAGGTGGTCGGTGCCGTCCGGCTGCGCCCGGGCGCCTTCGACTGACGGCTCGCAGGCGGCCGGACCCCGGACGGGTCAGTGTCCGAGAGGGTCAGTGTCCGAGAGGGTCAGTGTCCGAGAGGGTGAGTGTCCGAGAGGGTCAGTGTCCGAACGGGTCGGGGTCGGAGCCGGGCAGCCAGGTGTGCGGGGTGCCCGGTCCCCAGCCGCGGTCGCGGACGACCCGGCGCGCTTCCCGCTTGTACCGGCCGACCAGCCGGTCGACGTACAGCAGGCCGTCCAGATGATCGACCTCGTGCTGCAGGCAGACGGCGAGGACACCGGTGCCCTGCACGGCGATCGGTTCACCGAACTGGTCGGTCCCGGTGACCGAGGCCAGGCTCGCGCGGCTGGTCGGGAAGTGCTCGCCGGGCACGGACAGGCAGCCCTCCACGTCGTCGTCCGGATCGGGCAGTCCGGCCGGGATCTGGTCGGTGACGAGCACCGGGTTCACGACGTGCCCACGCTGCTGCCGGCCCTCCCCGTCGGCGCAGCTGTACACGAAGACCCGCAGCGGTACGCCGATCTGGGGCGCGGCCAGGCCCGCCCCGTGGGCGGCGACGTTCGTCTCGACCAGGTCCGCGATCAGCGTCCGCAGTTCCTCGTCGAAGGAGGTCACCGGTGCCGCGGGGGTGTGCAGCACGGGGTCGCCGACGATGCGGATCGGGTGGATGGTCATGCGCGCGAATCCTAGGTGCCGCCCGGGCGGGGCGGTGACCGACCTCACGGCGTCCTGCTAGCAAAGTGCTTGCAACTGCTAGCAGAGCGCCTACCCTCGAATTCAGGCGAGGACGACAGGAGGTGAGCGGTGATGCAGACACTGTCCGGCATCGGGGAGTACATCCGCGAGCAGCGCACCGCAGCCCAGGTCTCGCTCCGGCAGCTCGCGCAGGCGACCGGAGTCAGCAATCCCTATCTCAGCCAGATCGAGCGGGGACTGCGCAAGCCCAGCGCGGAGATCCTGCAGCAGATCGCCAAGGGGCTGCGGATCTCGGCCGAGACGCTGTACGTCCAGGCCGGCATCCTCACCGAACGCGAAGGGGATCCCGACGTGGAGGCCGCGATCCTGCGCGATTCGCACCTCCAGGAGCGCCACAAGCAGGTGCTGTTGGAGATCTACCGGTCCTTCTGCACCGCGACCCGCGCCGACGTGGAGACCGCCCACCCGAAAGAGGAGTCATGAGCATCACCAGTGAGTTCAAGCAGTACGGCGAGATCGTCCTCGAGCAGGGCAAGCTCGCGCTGTACGGCGTCCGGACGTCCGCGTTCGCCGCGGTCGGCGCCGGTGACGTCGTCGTCACCCGGGCCGGGGATCGGGCCCGTTCCCTGGCCGGCCGCACCCAGGACCTCGCCACCACCCGGGTCAGCCCCACCGACGTCCGCAAGTCCGTCGAGGACGCGCTGACCTCCGCCGGCTCGCAGGTGCAGGTCGTCTGGACCCAGCTGAGCCGGCGCGGCGAGGAGGTCGTGCACGAGCTGCGCAAGGCCCCCCGCCTGCAGCGGGTGGTGCTGCGCACCGAGGAGGCCGTGGACAGCGTCGAGGAGGGTGTCGAGGAGCTGATCGGCGAGGTGAGCGACGAGCTGACTCAGCGCGCCGAGAAGTCCCGCGCCACCATCGCCAGCAGGGCGCGCAAGGCCCAGGC
>JBBPYA010000292.1:0-17748 GCA_038200385.1 Mycobacteriales bacterium | reverse complement strand
TGCACACGCTGGAACTGCGGCTGCGCGCCGCCGAGGGGGATCAGGACCGCTTCGACCAGCGGGTCCGCCCGTACTGCGCCGCGATCGCGGTGGAGTTGTTGCGCCAACGACACGGGCTGGACTGGCAGGTCGACCGGGACCGGGTGGAGGCGGTGGCCGGAGCGGGCCTGTGGTTGCTGCTGACCTCGCCGCCGGGTGAGATCCCGGCCAGTCGGGCGCGGCTGGCCAGCTGGATCCGGGAGCTGGAAGCACTGGCGGCCGGTGCCGGTCCACCTAACCCGCTGCCAGCCTGATTGCACTGAGCAACCAAAGTAGCACTCAGCGTACGAAACTCCCCTACAGTGAGCAATCAGATACGCAGTGCAACAACTCCCTGGGCGGTGACAATGGATCGAGGGCACGAGACTTCCTGCCTCGCCGAGCAGACCTCCGCCGACGAGGTCACCCGCCGCGCCCGTGCCGACGAGGACTTCGCGTTTGCCGCGCGGCCGCTACCGCCCGGCTGGCGGCGTCGCCCGCTCGAGGACTCGCTGGTGTGCACGCCGCCGCTGCCCAGGATGCCCACGCAGGGCTGGCAGGTGCACGTCTCCGCGGCCCAGCACAACGCCCCCGACGTGCTCGACCAGGTGGGCCGGTACTGCATTGCCCGAGCCCTCGCGTTCGCCTTCGTTCGCAGCGCTGCCCGGCTGGCCGGCGACAGCAGGTGCGCCGATCGGGGTTCCCGCGGCAGGTTCGTCACGATCTACCCCGCCGACGACGAGCAGTTCGAGCAGGTGGTCACCGATCTGGACGCCCTCGTCGGGGGCGAACCGGGTCCCGACGTGCTCGGTGACCTGCGCATCGCGGCGGGCCCGGTGTCTGTCCGCTACGGCGGGTTCATCCAGCCGTGGTGCATCGGAGCGGGCGGCCGGCTGCAACCGGCCATCGAGCATCCCGGCGGAGAATTCGAACCCGAGCAGCAGGGTCCGACGTTCGCACCGCCCCGGTGGGTGGCGCTGCCGGAGTTCCTCCAACCCCAGTTGCGCGCCAAGGGGGAGGCGAATCTGGCCGGGGTGCCCTACCGGGTGTCCCGGTCGCTGTACTACTCCGGCGGCGGCGGCGTCTACCTCGCCGAGGACATCCGCACCGGACGGAGCGTGGTCCTCAAGCGGGCCGGGTCGCACGGCGGACCGGTCGTGGACGGCCAGGACGCGATGCCCCGGCTGCGGGCGGAGGCGGCCGTGCTCCGGCGCCTGGCCGGGCTGGGGATCGTCCCCGAGGTCGTGGACGAGTTCAGCGTGGCCGGCGAGGAGTTCCTCGTCCTGGAGGACGTCGACGGAACGCCGCTGAGCGACCTGCTCGCGCAGCGCTACCCGCTCGCCGGCATCGACAACAACTTCGAAATCGACATCGGCATGGACGGCGACCGGGCGGACCACCGGGAGCAGCGGGCGAGGGCTGCGATCCTGGCCCGGGACTACACCGACTGGGCGCTCGCGCGGCACGCTGAGGTGACCCGCGCCGTGGAGTCGGTACACGGTCGCCGGGTTGTGCTGGGCACCCTGCACCCGAGCACCATCCTGGTCCGCCCGGACGGCCGGATCGCCCTGATCGACCTGGAGAACGCCGGCGTCGTCGCCGAGGCTGGCCGCCCGGCGTTCGGCGATCCCGCTTTCTCCTGCGTGGCTGCTGCCGCCGCCGTCCCCCCCGGGCCCCGGGCCGGGTTCGACCCGGACCACTACGCCCTGGCCTGCTTGGCGCTGTTCATGTTCCTGCCGATGACCGCACTGATCGCGCTGGACCCGGACAAGGCAGCGCAACTCGCCGCCGACATCCCGGAGGTGTTCCCGGTCCCGGCCGCCTTCCTGACCGAGGCGGTGCAGGTGATCACGGGTCGGCCGCCGGCGCGCTACGGGCGGCCCCTCGGCGGCCGGGCGGCATGGCCCGAGCTGTGCGGCCATCCGAACGAGTGGAAGGCGCTTCGGGAGTCGTTGACCCGCGCCATCCTGGCCAGCGCGACCCCGCACCGGCCGGACCGCCTGTTTCCCGGCGACGTCCGGCAGTCCGAGTCCGGCGGGCTGAACCTGGCCTATGGCGCGGCCGGCGTGCTGTACGCGCTGTCGGTGACCGGCGCCGGTGTGCTGGCCGAACACGAGCAGTGGCTGGTGAACCGGGCCCGTGACCCGGGACCCGGGACCCGCTTCGGACTGTACGACGGGCTGCCCGGCGTGGCCTGGGCGCTGGACTGGCTAGGCCGCCCGGCTGATGCGCTGGCGGTCCTGGACCGGTGCACGGACACCCTGCACGGCAGGTGGGACCAGCTCGGTGCGGACCTGTTCGGAGGGCTGTCCGGGATCGGGCTGAGCCTGGCCTACTTCGCCGAGCGGACCGGCGAGGCCGAGCTGTGGTCCCTGACCGAGGATGTCGCCCAGCTCCTCGCCGACGGTCTCGATGGCGGGTCCGGCGTGCCCGGGGGCTGCGAGGGCGCTCGCCCCCGTGTCGGGTTGATGCGTGGCTCCTCGGGTCCGGCGCTGCTCTTCCTGCGCCTCTACGAGCGCGTGGGGGCTCCCGCGCTGCTGGATCTCGCGGCGACCGCGCTGCGCCGGGATCTGCGCCGCTGTACCCGCTGCGAGAACGGCTCCCTCGAGGTCAACCAGGGCTACCGGACGATGCCCTACCTGGCCGATGGCAGCGCCGGGATCGGGATGGTGCTGAAGCGCTACCTCCAGCACGCCTCGGACGACGGCTTCGCCGAGGCGCTCGCCGGGATCCGAGGGGCCGCCGGCTCGCAGTTCTGTCCGGAGGCCGGCCTGCTGTCCGGCCGCGCCGGCATGATCGCCCTGCTCGCCGATCCCCGACCGGATCCGGCCGCCCAGCTGGATCCCGTCGTGGCGGGACACGTCCAGCGGCTTCGCTGGCACGCGGTCAACTACCAGGGCCACCTGGCGTTCCCGGGGAAGGGGCTGCTGCGCCTGTCCATGGACCTGGCCACCGGCTCGGCCGGCGTACTGCTTGCGCTGGGCGCAGCCATGCACGACGACCCCGTCGAGCTACCGCTGCTCGGTCCCGCGCGGACGCGGTCGACGCCCACCAGCTGAGCCCGGACTCCGACCTCGGACGCCGCCGAGCGCGCTCGTGGCTCGGGCGAAACCCCTAGGCTCGGTGCCCGACGGCGTCTGATCTCGCCCGGCGAGGGGTAGGCATGCACAGTGACGAGCCCGCCGTGCCTCTCGCGGAGGTGACGCGGACCTGCACTGCCGTGCTCGACGGCGTGGGCCGCGCGGTGGTCGGCAAACGCGCGGAACTGGAACTCGTGCTCTCGGCCATCCTCGCGGGCGGCCACGTGCTGCTGGAGGACTTCCCGGGCCTGGGCAAGACGCTGGCGGCCCGCTCGTTCGCGCAGACCCTCGGGCTGGACTTCCGCCGGCTGCAGTTCACCCCGGACCTGTTGCCTGCCGACGTGACCGGCTCGTTCGTTTACGACCAGCGGGTGTCGGACTTCCAGTTCCGGCCAGGGCCGGTGTTCGCTGGGCTGCTGCTCGCCGACGAGATCAACCGCACCCCGCCCAAGACGCAGTCCGCTCTCCTGGAGGCCATGCAGGAGCACCAGGTCACCGTGGAGGGCACCACGTTCGACCTGCCCGATCCGTTCTGCGTGCTGGCCACGGCCAACCCGGTGGAGTACGAAGGCACCTTCCCGCTGCCCGAGGCGCAACTGGATCGGTTCCTGCTGCGGGTCCCGTTCGGATACCTCGACCGGCTGGACGAGTGGGAAGTGCTGGCCCGGCGGCTGCACCGGCAGCAGGAGGGCATCATCCTCCAGCCGGTCACCGACCCGGCGGGCCTGCTGGCCATGCGTCGCGCCGTGGAGACGGTGCCGGTGGAGCCGTCGGTCGGGCGCTACTGCGTCGATCTGGCCGCCGCGACCCGGGACCGGCCAGAGGTCCAGGTCGGGGCATCCCCCCGCGGCGCCCTCGCCCTGGTGCTGACCGCCCGGGCCCTCGGCGTGCTGCGAGGCCGGGACTACGTCGTCCCGGAGGATGTCAAGGAGGTCGGGATCGCGGCCCTGGCCCACCGCCTCACGCTGCGGCCGGAGACCTGGATGCAGCGCGTCTCCGCCGTCGACGTGGCCCGGTCCGTGCTGGACTCGGTGCCCGTCCCGACCAGCCGACTGCCCGAGGGTGGCGGTGCGCCGCCGCGGGTCGTCCGGTGACGGGCTGGGTCCCGACGGGAGCGTTGTTCCGCGCCGCCGCGTTGGCCGGCGGGCTCGGCGCGCTGGCGATTCTGCTGCGCCGTCCCGACCTGCTCTACCTGGTGGCGCCGCTGACTCTCGGCGCGGTGTGGGGGCTGGCCAGGACCCGCCCGGGCCAACCCCGGGTGCGCCTGCTCGTCGAGGCCGACGTCCTGCCGGAGGGCGCGGTGAGCACCGCGCATATCGAGGTCGAGGCGCCCGGCGCCGCGGCGCTCGCCGTCGACACCCCGGCCTCGGCGTGGCTGCGCCCGGCCGGCGCGCGGGACTGCGCGCTGGTGGCCGGGCCGAGCAACCGGGGCCCGGTCCGGGTTGCACTCCCTTTGGTGGCCAGGCGGTGGGGCCGGCACGGCGTGGGCCCGGTCACCGTGACGGCGCTGGCCGCGGACGGGCTGCTGCGTTGGGGACCGCACACCGGCGTCGAGGAGACCGTGCGGGTGCTGCCCCTGCCCGACCGCTTCGACGGGGCGGCCGACGTCCCACAGGCCCGTGGTGCCCTCGGCGTACACCGCTCGCCGCGCTCCGGCGACAGCGCCGAACTCGTCGGGATCCGGCAGTACGCGCCGGGCGACCGGTTGCGCCGGATCAACTGGCGGGTGTCCCTGCGTGCCGGCGCGCTTCGCGGCGGCGACATGTACGTGAACGCCTCGGTCGCCGAGCGGGATGCCGAAGTGCTCCTGCTGCTGGACGGTCGCTACGACGCCGGCGCGAGCGGCGGCGTGGACGGGCGCAGCAGCGGCCTGGACGTCGCGGTCCGCGCGACCGCCGCACTGGCACGGTTCTACCTGCAACTCGGCGACCGGGTCGGTCTGATCACCCACTCCGACTCGGTGCTGCACCTTCCGCCCGCCGGCGGCCGTCGCCAGCTGACCCGGTTGCTGGAGGTCCTCCTGGACCTGCGCCCGCCTCAGGTGGTTGCCGGCGAGCCCGCGCTCGTCGCTCCGCGCGGCCTGGATCCCCGCTCCCTGGTGGTCCTGCTCAGCCCCCTGGTCGGGCGCACGGTGTTCGACCGGGCGGCGGCGATGACGCGGATGGGGCATCCCGTCGTCGTCGTGGACACCCTGCCCGCCGACGCCGTACCGCCGGTGGAGTCGCCGTGGACCGAGCTGGCGCTGCGGCTGTGGCGGCTCGAACGCGACACCCGCGTGCACCGGCTGGCCGATCTCGGCGTGCCCATCGTCGCCTGGCGCGGAACGGGCAGCCTGGATGCGGTGCTGCGCGACCTCGGCCGGGCCGGCAGCGCGGCCCGGGTACGGCGATGATCCCGCGGGTGGTGCTGGCGGTCTCGGCCCTCGCGATGGTGCTGCTCGCCTGGCCGAGGCCGATCTCCTTCGCCGGGCTGGTGGGCGCGGGCGCGCTCGTCGGCACCGCCTGGGCGGTAGGCCGTCCGGGGTCGGTGGCCCCGCTGGCAGTGATCGCGCTGGCCGTCCTGGACTGGCTGATCTCCGTTCCCGACCCGGGCCTGCTGCGGTCGGCGGCGTTCGGCGTCGCCGGCTTCCTCGTGCACTCCGCGGCGGCGCTGGCCCACGCGGGCCCACCCGGCTTCGCCGTGCAGCCTGCGCTGCTGGTCAGGTGGTTCGCCCGGGCCGGCGCCCTGGCACTGCTCGGGGTCGTCGTGGTCGCGGCGACCGGACCCCTCGCGGGGCAGCGGAACTCCGCGGCGCTGGTCCTCGCCGGACTCCTCGCCGCCACGGTGCTGGCCGCGCTCCCGGTCCTCGTGCACCGCCGGAGGGTTCCCGGGCCGGTACGGACCGGCCGTAGGCTCAGACCATGAGCCGGCGACCGCACATTCTCATCGTCGGCGGCGGGTACGTCGGCCTCTACACCGCCCTGCAGCTGCAGCGGCGGCTGTCTCGCGCCGAGGCCGACATCACCGTCGTCGACCCGCAACCGCACATGACCTACCAGCCCTTCCTGCCCGAGGCCGCGGCCGGGTCGGTCGAACCCCGCCACGTCGTCGTCCCGCTGCGCCGCACGCTCAAGCACTGCCGGGTGGTCAGCGGCCGGGTCACCTCGATCGACCATGACCGGCGCAACGCCACAGTGGAGCCGCTGGAGGGCCCGGCCGAGACGCTGGACTACGACGTGCTGGTGCTGGCCGCGGGCTCGATCGCGCGCACCCTGCCGATCCCCGGCCTGGCCGAGGTCGGGATCGGCTTCAAGACCGTCGGGGAGGCCATCTACCTGCGCAACCAGGTGCTGTCCCGACTGGACATCGCCGCCTCGCTGGTCGGATCCGACGAGGCGGCCCGCGCGCAACGCCGCCGGATGCTGACGTTCACGTTCATCGGGGGCGGGTACGCCGGCATCGAGGCGCTCGCCGAGTTGGAGGATCTGGCCCGCTACGCGATGCGGCGCTACTACCCCGGCCTGGACCCGGCGGACATGCGCTGGGTGCTGGTCGAGGCGACCGGCCGGATCCTGCCCGAGGTGGGCCTGTCCATGGGCGCCTACACCGTCCGGGAGCTGGCCGCGCGGGGCATGGACGTCCGGCTGAACACCCGGGTCACATCGCTGACCGGCGGGCACGTCGTGCTCTCTGACGGCGAGCAGTACGACTGCGACACGATCGTGTGGACCGCCGGGGTCAAGGCCAGCCCGCTGGTGAAGAAGACCGGCCTTCCGGTGGACGACAAGGGCCGGCTGCGCTGCACCGCTGAGCTGCAGGTCGAGGGAGTGCCGGACGCCTGGGGCGCCGGGGACTGCGCTGCCGTGCCGGACCTGTCCTCCTCCGAGCCCGGGGCGCTGTGCGGGCCGAGCGCCCAGCACGCGGTCCGCCAGGCCCGCCGGCTCGGGGACAATATCGCCCAGGTGCTGCGCGGCGGCCGACCGACGGCGTACAAGCACCGCTACGTCGGCTCGGTGGCCAGCCTCGGGCTGTACAAGGGGGTGGCCCAGGTGTACGGGATCAAGGTGAAAGGTTTCCCCGCCTGGTTCATGCACCGCACCTACCACATGAGCCGGATCCCGACGTTGAATCGCAAGGTGCGGGTGGTCGCCGACTGGACGCTGGCGTTCCTGTTCCGGCGTGACGTGATCTCGCTGGGCCAGCTGCAGCACCCGCGCGAGGCATTCGAGCGCGCCACCCGCTGAGGCCGGCCCGCGGCGAGGTCGCGAGTCGCCCGGTCAGCTGTCCGCGGGAGGACGGGCCAACAGCCCCGCCAGGACGGCCGGGTCCTGCGCCTGCATCCAGCCGACGACGTTCTGGTAGGTCGTGCAGATCGTCTGCGGCCGACCGCAGACCTCCCGCATGAACTGCTCGGCGGCCGGGTTGAACGCGTTGCCGCTCCAGTTGTTGAAGTGGTTGCCGATGACCAGCGGCGCCCGGTTCCCGTTGAACGCGGCGGTGTACATCTGGCGGTACGTCGCCAGCACCGCGGAGGTGAACTCAGCGGCTCGGGCCGGCTCGTCGCGGGTGCCGTTGAGCTGGTACCAGAAGTTGTAGTCCATGGCGATGTTCTTGCCGTTGGTGGCCTGCACCGGGACCACCGGCATCCCGAACTCCCACAGCCCGTCCAGGCGCTGCGGCCAGATCAGTCCGGTGACCGGCTGCGAGGTGTCGTAGGTCTGACCGTGCGCGGCCAGCGCCGGGAAGAACACCTTGGGGTCACCCTCCAGGCACGGGGTGCGGCCGCCGCGGATCTCGCTGGGCCCGAACGCGAGCTCGGGCAGGTCGGGCATCGCGGTCAGGGTCCGGTAGTCGCGCAGCAACCGGTCGAACTGGTCCAGTTCGGCCGACCACTGGGCGGTGGTCCAGTTGTTGCCGCTGGGGTCGTTGCCGTCGCAGAAGTGCCCGTTGTAGTGCGACCCGATCTCCATCCCGCGCTGGTATGCGGTGTTCAGGTCACCGATGAGCAGCCGTACGTCGCGCGCGGTCCCGCCGAAGCCGATCGAGGACTTGCCCGGGGCGTGCCCCGGACCGGTGTACTGCGAGCCATGGTCGCTGGTGAGCAGGTAGACCCCGGACAGGAACCCCGTGAACTGCGCGCCGCTGGGCTCGGCCGCGGCGAGGAACTCCTGCCACTTCTCATGCGACCCGGAGCCGTCGAAGGAGAACAGCACGAACTGCGGCGGCTTCTCCCCGGGCCGCAGCGGCACGAAGTCCACATTGGGACCCACCGGCCCCGCGAGTCCGGCCCGGGCGCCACCGGCCGGCTCGGCGGCAGCCGAGGGCTGCGCGGCGAGCCGGCCCAGCACGCTGAAGACCACCGCCACGATGATCGCGACGGCAATCACCGGGTTGGGTCGGCCTCTCACACCCGACCACGCTAGTCACACCAGCCCCACGCGTTCCGGAGGCGCGCCCGGCGCCGGCGGTTACAGCGCGGCGTACAGCGCCTTCTCGAAGTCGGCGTACATCGCCATCGCCTCCGGGGTGACGAAGGGCAGGAAGTTGCTGTAGATCGACGCGCAGAGCCCGGTCGTCGGGTCGATCCAGTAGTGCGTGTTGCACAACCCCGCCCAGGCTCCCGAGCCGGCCCGGCGCATCCCGGGAATGTCCTCGGTGTTGAGCAGCAGGCCCAGGCCCCACTTGTAGCCGGGCCCGGCCTGGAAGTCGGCCGAGGATCCGGGGTCCGCGGTCCGGATCGTCTCCGGGAAGTCGAGGTCACCGATCTGGTTGGTGAACGCCGCTCGCACGGTGTCCTCGGCCAGGATCCGGGTGCCCTCCAGCTCGCCGCCGTTGAGCAGCGCCCGCTCGAACCGGATGTAGTCGCTCGGCGTGGAGTACAGCCCGTGCCCGCCGGCCCACCAGTCCGGCTGCTGGTTGAGTACCTCACCGATCGAGGTCCAGGTCCCGTCCTCGCCCTTGATGTGCACCGGTGTGGAGGTCTCGCGCTGCCCGTCGTCCATCCGGAACGTCGTCTCACCCATCCCCAGCGGCCCGGTGATGCCCTCCTTGACGGCGACGTCGAGGGTGACCCCGGCAGCGGCCTCGACCACCTTGCCCAGCCAGTCGGTGTTGATCCCGTAGTTGAAGACCGTCCCCGGATCGGCGAGCAGCGGAGCCTTGAAGCAGTCGTTAGAGCCGGGCAGCACGTTCGGTACGCCGGTGGCCGCCTCCCACCGGACCAGCTCCTCGTTCCAGAACCAGTAGCCCAGGCCCGCGGTGTGCGTGATCAGCTGCCGCACCGTCGCCTGGGTGGCCGGCTTGCGCATCCGCGGGGTGTCCGCGTCCCACCCGTCAAGGACCTCGAGGTCGGCGAACTCCGGGCGGTAGTCGGCGACCGGGGCGTCCAGGTCGAGGGCACCCTTCTCCACCTGCTGCAGGGCCGCGGTGGTGGCGATCATCTTCGTCATGGACATGATCCGGAAGTGCGTGTCCACCCCGACCGGGTCGCTCTCGCCGGCCGTGCGCGGCCCGGCGGCGCCTTCGTAGATGACGCCGTCGCGGTCCGCGGCGATCGCGGCGACGTTGGGTACGGCGCCCGCCTCCACGGCGTCCGCGAGGACCTTGTCGATGGCCGCGCTGTCGATGCTCGAACTCATGGACTGACCTCCAGGTCGGGGAATCGGCCGCGCGGCGGAGCCGCCGTGCCGAGGGTGTGGGACCGATCCTCGCGACGTCTGCTTGAGCCCGCAAGTGATAGCGCCGGGCGCATGCTGGCCCGGGTACCGGCCGGCGCCTACGCTGCGCAGGCGGTCCCGGACCGTGATGCCCCCGTAGCCCAACGGCAGAGGCAGGCCCCTTAAAAGGGCTCCAGTGTCGGTTCGAGTCCGACCGGGGGTACCCCTTGGACAACCGATCCGTGGGCATCCCCTCGGTGCGTGGCCGCGGGGCGGGACAGCCACCCACCAGCCGGGTCGGGTTGGAGGGGATCGGCTTCCAGATCGTCGAGCGGCCACAGCCGTCGTTCCTGTTCGCCGAGTCGGTGCTGATCGCCGGTGAGGTGGCCCGCAGCACCGACTTCGAGCGGGGCTTCGCGGCCCATCAGGCGTTCCTCGGCGGGGCGGGGGGCGCTGTGCACCCCTGCGGCGGGAACGCCGCGAGCCTGATCACCGTTACTGTCTATGCACGTCCGCTGGATCGCCTGAAGGAGCGTTTGTGAGCAACCCGGTATTCAGCCGCAAGGGCGGTGGTATCCCGACAGCGGCCCCCCAGGGCGGCTACGCCTCGTGGAACACGCCTCCGGCGCAGAACCAACCCCCCTACACCCAGCAGTACGGTGCGCCGCCGCCGTACACGGTCCAACCGCAGCCCTACGGCCCCCAGGCACCCACCCAGTACATGACGTTGGACGACGTCGTCGTCCGTACGGCGGCCGTCGTCGGCACCGTGATGGCGGTCGCGGCGGCGGTGATGCTCACGATGGCCCCCGACCGGGCCCTCGGGCTCGCCCTGCCGGCCGCGCTGATCGGCCTCGTGCTCGGACTGGTGATCAGCTTCAAGCAGATCACCAACCCGGTCGCGATCCTGGCCTACGGCGCCGTGGAGGGTGTCTTCCTCGGCGGGATCAGCACGTTCTTCGAGAGTCTGTACCCGGGCATCGTGCTGCAGGCGGTGGTCGGCACGTTCGGTGTCTTCGCCGGCATGCTCGTGGTGTACAAGACCGGCGCGATCCGGGTCACCCCGAAGTTCACCAAGTGGTTGCTGGGGGCGCTGATCGGAGTTGTCGCCCTCGTCGTGGTCAACCTGATCGCGAGCTTCTTCGTCAGCGGCGGGTTGGGCCTGCGTGACGGCGGCCCGCTGGCGATCGTGTTCAGCCTGGTCGTGATCGGCGTCGCCGCGCTGACCTTCCTGCTGGACTTCGACATGGTCGACCAGGCCATCCGCCGGGGCGCGCCGCAGCGCTTCGCCTGGTACGCCGCGTTCGGGCTGGTCGTCGGTCTGGTCTGGCTGTACCTGGAGATCCTCCGGCTGCTCAGCTACTTCCGCGAGTAGCCAGCGGTCACCTTCCTGACCCGAGACGAAAGGGCCGCCGTCCTGAAGGACGGCGGCCCTTTCGCGTGGAGCGGGGTCGGGTGCCGGCTCAGCCGAGCCGTTCGAGGACCATCGCCATCCCCTGACCGCCGCCGACGCACATCGTCTCCAGGCCGAACGTGCCGTCGCGGGTCTGCAGCCCGTTGAGCAGCGTTCCGGTGATCCGGGCACCGGTCATGCCGAACGGGTGGCCGACCGCGATAGCGCCCCCGTGCACGTTGAGCTTGTCCTCCATCGCCGACTCCGACAGGCCCAGCTCGCGGTAGCTCGGGATGACCTGGGCCGCGAAGGCCTCGTTGATCTCGATCAGGTCCATGTCGTCGATGGTCAGTCCGGCCCGGGACAGGGCCTGCCGGGACGCCTCTACCGGTCCCAGACCCATGATCTCCGGCGACAGCGCGGTGACGCCGGTGGACACGATCCTGGCCAGCGGCGCGATGCCCAGCTCGGCGGCCCTGGTGTCGCTCATGATGATCACCGCCGCGGCCCCGTCGTTGAGCGGGCAGCAGTTCCCCGCGGTGATCCGCCCGTCCGGCCGGAACACCGGCTTGAGGTCGCGGACCCCCTCCAGCGTGACGCCCGGTCGTGGCCCGTCATCGGATCTGACCACCGTCCCGTCGGGAAGCCTGACCGGGGTGATCTCGCGCTCCCAGAATCCGTCGGCGATCGCCTTCTCGGCGCGGTTCTGCGACCGCACCCCGAAGGCGTCCATGTCCTCCCGGCTGATCCCTTTGAGCAGGGCGAGGTTCTCCGCCGTCTGACCCATGGCGATGTAGGCATCGGGCAGCTCGCCGTTGTCGCGCGGGTCGGTCCACGAGTCCGAGCCGTGCTCGGCGACGTCGGCGGTGCGGGCCCGCGCCGCGGCGAACAGCGGGTTGCGGGTGTCGGGCAGCGAGTCGCTGTTGCCCTTGACGAAGCGCGAGACCAGCTCGACCCCGGCGGAGACGAACACATCGCCCTCGCCGGCGCGGATGGCGTGCATCGCCATCCGGGAGGTCTGCAGCGAGGACGAGCAGTACCGGGTCAGCGTCACCCCGGGCAGGTGGTCGTAGCCGAGTTGCACAGCGACGATCCGGGCCATGTTGAAGCCCTGCTCGCCGCCTGGCAGGCCGCAGCCGAGCATCAGGTCGTCGATGTCGGCCGGATCCAGGGCGGGGACCTTGTCCAGCGCGGCGGCGATGATCGTGGCCGCCAGGTCGTCGGGGCGGAAGTCCTTGAGCGAGCCTTTGCCGGCTCGCCCGATCGGTGAACGGGCGGTGGCGACGATCACGGCCTCAGGCATCGGACGGTCCTCCGGGTTGGTGCAGCGGCAGCGCACACGGCGCTCTGTCCGCAATCTACCCAGTACACCGCGCCGCCCCGGTGGGTCAGGGACGTCGGGGGCGCGGGGGGTCGTCGGCTCCAGCCGCTCCGGCGAGGGCGGCCGCCTCGACCGCGGGCTGCAGCACCTCGGCCCATAGCCGGTACCCGTCCGCGGAGGGATGGAAGCAGTCCTCTGACAGCGTGCCCGGATCGGCCCGGAAGATCGGTCCGGTCAGCCGCCCGATGTCCACCGGAACGCCGCCCGAGCGCACCGTGCTCGCCGCCTCGGCCGCAGCCACCCGGCGCCCCCACCGACCGGCGAGGGCGCGCAGCGGCTGGGCCAGCGCCCGGGCGGCGCCGAGGTCCGGGCAGGTGCCGACCACCGTCCGAACGCCGGCGGCCTGCAACCGGTCAACCGCCGTACCGAGATCGCTTCGGATGGCGGGCAGGGTCGCTCCGCGCAGCGCGTCGTTGGCGCCGATGCAGATCACCGCCACGTCGGGTCGACCGAGCAGTGCCCGGGAGACCTGCGGTCCGAGGTCGCGGCAGCGCGACCCGCTGATCGCCACCCCGGCCAGCTGCACCCGCCAGCCGCGGCGGGCCAGCCGCCGGGCGAGCTGGCCGCCGACGGTTTCCCCAACCGCGTCCACCCCGGTCCCGGCGCCGGTGGAATCGCCGAGCAGGACCAGCCGGACCTCCCGACCCGCGGTATCCCCGAACTGACCGTCGATTGCCGGGGCCGAGTCGCTGTCCAGGTAGGGCCGTCGGGCGGCGAGGACCACCTCACCGGCCACGAGGACGACGGCGGCCGCAGCGCCGCCCGCTGTCGCCGCCGCGGTGATTCGGCCGATCCCGCGCACCACCGTGCCGATCGTCATGCCCGCTCCCCGTGTCCGGTCCCGGAGTTGTCCGCCGCGTCGTCCGGGGCGCTGAGCCTGGCCGGTCGGCGCCGGATGGACTGCGCCATCGACACGTCGCGCAGCCCGGCCCTACCGCTGGGCGCCGGGGAGAGCTCGGTGCCCGGGCGGTCCGCCGCGCTCAGCGCCGCCGTGGCGACCGGCTGCGCGGGGCGCCGGGGCTCCGGGCGCCGCTCCCGCCGAGGCGCGGCCGGCACGTCCAGCGCGGCGGCGATCGAGGGCAGCATGACGTTGGCCACGGCGGCGTACCCGGCGGCCGAGGGATGGAACTCGTCGACGCTGAACATCTCCGGTCGACGCGCGAACTCGGGTCCGAGCAGCGAACCCAGCGACACCGAGCGGCCGCCGGCCTCGACCACGGCGATCGACTGGGCGGCGGCCAGCTGCCGGCTCCACCGCCGGCCGAAGAGCCGAAGCGGCTGCGGAACCGGGCGCAGAGTGCCCAGGTCCGGGCAGGTGCCGACCACGACCTCGCCGCCGGCCTGCCGCAGCGTCAGGACGGCCCGGCGCAGGTGCGCGGCGGCCTGCCGGGCCGGGATCCGGGCGGTCACGTCATTCGCGCCGATCATGATCACGGTGAGGTCGGGCCTGGTGGGCAGCACCCGCTCTACCTGCATGGCCAGGTCGCTGGACTCCGAGCCGCTGATTGCCAGCTGGACCAGCCGGACCGGGTTGCCGGTCAGCTCCGCCAGACCGGCGGCGAGCAGCACACCCGGGGTGTCGCCGACATCCTGGACGCCGCGTCCCTCCGCGCTGGAGTCACCGAGCATCGCCAGCGTGCACACCGCTCCGGTTCCCGATCCCCAGATGCCGGAACCGTCCGGCGGGGCGGGCAGATTCTCGTGTCCGAGCACCCGCCGCCGGGCCATCCTGGTCTCGCCGCGAAGGACCGCGAACAGCGCCGCGCCGGCGGCCAGGAGGCCACCGCCGCCGTACGCCGTGGCGTAGGCAATCCGCCGTACCGTACTGGCCCTGCTCATCGACATCGAGGTTAGCCGACGTCGTTAGGCTGGGCGGCGATCAGCGCTCCCGACCGGAAGGACGTGGCGTGGCGTGCAGTACGCCGAATCGATGGTGGACCTGGTCGGGAACACGCCCCTGGTCAGGCTGCGCAAGGTAGCCGGCGAGGCTTCGGCGCTGGTCCTGGCCAAGGTCGAGTACTTCAATCCCGGCGGGTCGGTCAAGGACAGAATCGCGCTGCGGATGATCGAGGCGGCCGAGGCCAGCGGCGCGCTGCAGCCCGGCGGCACGATCGTGGAGCCAACGTCGGGCAACACCGGCGTCGGGCTGGCAATCGTGGCCCAGCAGAAGGGCTACCACTGCATCTTCACCTGCCCGGACAAGGTCTCTGGCGACAAGATCAGTGTCCTGCGGGCCTACGGCGCCGACGTGGTGGTCTGCCCCACCGCGGTGCCCCCGGATCACCCCGAGTCCTACTACCGGGTCTCCGACCGGCTGGTCGGTGAGACCCCCGGCGGGTGGAAGCCCGACCAGTACTCCAACCCGGACAACCCGGCCAGCCACTACCACTCCACCGGTCCGGAGATCTGGGCGCAGACCGACGGCCGGATCACTCACTTCGTGGCCGGTGTGGGGACCGGCGGCACGATCAGCGGGACCGGGCGCTACCTCAAGGAGGTATCCGGGGGGCGGGTCCGGGTGATCGGCGCGGACCCGGAGGGGTCGGTGTACTCCGGAGGCAGCGGGCGCCCCTACCTGGTGGAGGGCGTCGGTGAGGACTTCTGGCCGGCGGCGTACGACCCGAGCGTGCCGGACGCGATCGTGCCGATCTCGGACCGCGATTCCTTCCGGATGACCCGACGGCTGGCCCGCGAGGAGGGCCTGCTCGTCGGGGGGTCCTGCGGGATGGCCGCCGCGGCCGCCGTCCGGGTTGCGGCCGGGCTCGGCCCCGACGACGTCCTGGTGGTGTTGCTGCCCGACTCCGGACGCGGCTACCTGTCCAAGATCTTCAACGACGAGTGGCTCGCCGACTTCGGCTTCCTGCCGCGCGGCTCGGAGGACACCACGGTCGGGGACGTGCTGTCGCACAAGACCGGCCGCCTGCCGCAGCTGGTCCACGTGCATCCCACCGAAACGGTCCGCGAGGCGATCGACATCCTCCGCGAATTCGCGGTGTCCCAGGTCCCGGTCGTCCAGGCCGAGCCGCCGGTGATGGCCGCCGAGGTGATCGGCTCGGTGGTGGAGCGGGACCTGCTGGATGCGTTGTTCGAGGGGCGGGCGGCGCTGGCCGATCCGCTCGAGCGGCACATGTCCGCCCCGCTCCCGCAGCTCGGCTGGGGGGAGACGGTCGCCGTGGCGATGGACGCCCTGCTGCACGCCGGCGCTGCCGTCGTCCTTGAGGCCGGCAAGGCGGTCGGTGTCCTGACCCGCCAGGACCTGCTCGGCTTCCTGGCCGGCGAGCAGCCGTAGCCCGCCGCTCCTCCGACGCCGGGCAGTCGGACAGATCGCGCTCCGGTCCGCCGACGTCGCGCCGGATAACCTCGAAGGATGCATCCAGGGTACGGATTCGACACGCTGGCCATCCACGCCGGGCAGGACCCCGACCCGGGCACCGGGTCCGTCGTGGTGCCGATCTACGCGACGTCGACGTACAAGCAGGACGGCGTCGGCGGACTGCGCGGCGGGTACGAGTACAGCCGCTCGGCCAACCCGACCCGGACCGCGCTGGAGCAGTGCCTGGCTGCGCTGGAGGGCGCGCGGCACGGGTTCGCCTTTTCCTCGGGGCTGGCCGCGGAGACCGCGCTGGTCCAGGCCGCCTGCGGACCGGGGGACCACGTCGTCATCCCGGACGACGCGTACGGCGGAACGTTCCGGCTCTTCGCGCGCGTCCTGGCCCGCTGGGGGCTCGAGTTCACCCCGGCTCCGCTGCACGACCTCACCGCCGTGCGTGCCGCGCTGCGGCCGACGACCCGGCTGATCTGGTGCGAGACCCCCACCAATCCGCTGCTCGGGATCGCCGACATCAGCGGGCTGGCCGAGCTGGCGCACGGTCAGGACGCGCTGCTGGCGGTGGACAACACGTTTGCCACGCCGTACCTACAGCGGCCGCTCGCGCTCGGCGCCGACGCGGTCCTGCACTCCACCACGAAGTACGTCGGCGGTCACTCCGACGTCGTAGGGGGCGCGGTGCTGACCTCCGAGGACGGGTTGGCCGAGGCGGTGGGTTTCCACCAGAACGCGATGGGCGGCGTCCCCGGCCCGTTCGACGCGTGGCTGGTGCTGCGCGGTGCGAAGACGCTCGGCGTCCGGATGGACCGGCACTGCGCGAACGCCGCGCGGGTCGTGGACCTGCTGACCTCGCACCCGGCCGTCGCCACGGTGCTCTACCCGGGCCTGCCCGAGCACCCGGGGCACGAGGTGGCCGCCAAGCAGATGCGCGGCTTCGGCGGGATGGTGTCCTTCACCGTTCGCGGCGGCGAGCAGGCGGCGGTGGACCTGTGCGGGCGCGCGAGGCTGTTCACCCTCGGGGAGTCACTCGGTGGCGTCGAGTCCCTGATCGAGCACCCCGGCCGGATGACGCACGCCTCGGTCGCCGGGTCCCCGTTGGAGGTACCGGCCGACCTGGTCCGGCTGTCGGTCGGCATCGAGACGATCGACGACCTGTTGGCCGATCTGGTCCAAGCGCTCGGCTGACCAATGCTGCGGACCGCTACGGCTGCTCGCCGGCGGCAACCTGGCTGACCCCGAGAGTGGTCCGGCCGGGACCGAACCACAGGTTGCGCTGGGGGACCGGGATGACGATGCCGGCCTCGTCCAACGCCGCCTTGATTGAGATCGCGACCGCGCTGCGGACCCGCCACCTGCTGGCGATGTCGGCCGCGTGCCAGTACCGGACCGCCACGTTGATCGAAGAATCGCCGAACTCCTCCACCCAGACCTCCGGCGGGGGCCGGGACTGGACGCCTTCCGCGAAGCCGCAGGCACCGAGCAGGATCTCGCAGGCACGGCCCAGGTCGGTGTCGTAGGCGACGCCGACCGTGAGCGAGGTCCGGCTGAACGGAGTGCGGGTGTAGTTGACGATCGGCGCCTTGAGTACGTCGGCGTTGGGCAGGTACACGGTGAGGCCGTCGTAGGACGTCAGCTCGGTCGTGCGCAGATTGACGTCGACGACGGTCCCCTCGAACGTCCCGCTGCCGATCTGGTCCCGCACCCGGAACGGTCGCCGGATCTGCAGCAGGATCCCCGCGACGAAGTTCTGCAGGATGTCCTGCACGGCGAAGGCCAGCGCGATCCCGCCGACGCCGAGCGCACCGACGAGCGGCCCGATGGTCACGCCCAGGAGGTCCAGCGCGTAGATCAGGCCGAACACGATGATGAGCACGCTGAGGAACCGGCCGGCCAGCCGCCCGGTGCCGCGGTCG
>JBBPYA010000291.1:0-4951 GCA_038200385.1 Mycobacteriales bacterium | reverse complement strand
CCAAGATCCTCGACGCCGTCGCGGCGCCGATCGACGAGGCCCTGATGACCCAGCTGAACGCCTCAGTCGACGTCGACGGTCAGTTCCCCGAGGACGTCGCCGCGCAGTACCTCAAGGACCAGGGCTTCGTGAACTAGCGGGTCCGCACGCGGCCGGCCCCGACGATCAGCTCGGGTCGGCCGCGCGCGGTCCACCGCCGACCGGTGGGCCCGGATCGCCCCGGTCGACTCAGGCCGGAAGCGGCCCGGTCGTGGCGCGGGCGAGGTCCCCGTGCCCCCGCACGGTCAGCGCGGCGCCGGCCGGGACGTAGACCGACTCCCCCCGGGCCAAGGTGAGCTGGCACTCGCCCCGACGCACACCGACCGACCCGTCCAGGCAGATCAGGATCTGCGGGCCCACGTGCTCGCTGGGCGCGGCGTCCCCGGTGAGCCGGATCCTGGCCAGCTCGAAGTCGGCGATGGGCACCGGGTAGCGACCCCAGCCGCTGCGGTCGGTGTGCGGCGTGATCACCGCCGCCGGGCCGGCCCGGAGCTCCGCGGCGGCGAGCAGTTCGGCGACGTCGACATGTTTGGACGTCAAGCCGCCGCGCAGCACGTTGTCCGAGCAGGCCATCACCTCGACCCCGACGCCGTGCAGGTAGGCGTGCAACCGTCCGGGCGGCAGGTACATCGCGTCCCCGGGGCGTAGCCGCACGTGGTTGAGCAACAGCGAAACGACCGTTCCCGGGTCGCCGGGAAAGCGCTCGGTCAGGTCCAGGAGCAGGTCGTAGGAGTCCGCCCACGAACTGTCCTCACGATGCTCGCGGACGGCGTCGCGCGCGCAGTTGACGCCCGCCTCCGGATCGGGGCCGTCCAGGATCGCTACGAGCAGAGCCCGCAGCGCCGGCGCGGCACCGGAGCGCGCCAGCCGCTCGGCGGCCGGCTTGAGCGCGGGGATGGCGAGCTCGTCGAGGATCGCGAGAATCTCCGGTACCGGGCGAAACCCGCACAGCGCGTCGAACGGCGTAAGGGCGCAGATCAGCTCCGGCTTGTGATTGGTGTCGCGGTACATCCGCTGCGGATCGTCCACGTCGAGGGCGGCCGCCTGCTCAGCGGCGTACCCGGCGGCGGCACGAGCCCGGTCGGGGTGGACCTGCAGCGACAGCGGGTCCTCCACGGCGAGCACCTTGAGCAGGAAGGGCAGCTCCGGTCCGAACGCCTCCAGGCACGCCGTACCCAGCAACTCCGCGGGCCGCTGCTCGATCGCGGTCCGCAGCGAGACGCGACTCCCGTCCTCCCCCACCAGTCGGGACGGTGCCCCGCTGTGCGCTCCGAGCCAGAGTTCGGCCTCGGGTTCCGGGCTCGGGACCGGGCGGCCGAGCAATTCGGCCAGGACGTGCCGGGAGCCCCACGAGTACCGCCGGGTGGAGTTGTCCAGGCGGTACATGGCCGAAACCCTAACCCTGGGTGAACACTCGCGGGCGCTGATCACCCGACGGCCCGGCGATCGGCCAGGTACCCGGGTGGGTGCCGTGCCGGTTCGGCAACTCCAGCCCACTGGTGCGCTCCGCCGCCCGCGCGGGTAGGAACGGAAAGGTGAGCCTCGACCCGTACCGCGCCAAGCGGGATGCCGCGCGGACACCGGAGCCGGTACCCGAGGTAGACCCGCCGTTCGAGTGGGGCCGGGACGTCGACCACACCGGCGACGAGCAGGCCGGGCGGGGCGAGCGCTTCGTCGTGCAGGAGCACCATGCCACCGCCCTGCACTGGGACGTCCGGCTCGAACGCGACGGGGTCCTGGTCTCGTGGGCTGTCCCGAAGGGCTTTCCGCTCGACCCCAGGACCAACCACCTGGCCAAGCAGACCGAGGACCACCCGATGGACTACGCCCGGTTCGAGGGCGAGATCCCCAAGGGCGAGTATGGCGGCGGGGCCGTGACCGGGTGGGACCACGGGCGCTACACGCTGGAGAAGTGGCGCCCGGACAAGGTGCAATTCGTGCTGGCGGGGCAGCGGGTGAGCGGTCGCTACATCTTCTTCCGCACCGGCGGCCGGGACTGGATGCTGCACCGGATGGACCCGGCGCCGGCGGGCTGGCAGCCGCTGCCCGCGGACCTTCGCCCGATGCCCTACACGCCCGGCCGGCTGCCGCGCGACGACGAGCGCTGGTGCTACGGCGTGGCTTGGGACGGCGTGCGCGTGCTGGTCGCGGCGTACGGCGGGCGGCTGACGGTCACCGACGGGACCGGCGGGGTGGTCGGCTCCTCCTACCCGGAGCTGCGACCGTTGGGACTGCAGCTGGGCTCCACCCAGGCTCTGCTCGACGGCGAGGTGGTCGTGCTCGGCCCGGACGGTCGCTGTGACGAGGCGGCCCTGCGGCACCGG
This sequence comes from Mycobacteriales bacterium, assembly GCA_038200385.1. Taxonomy (GTDB): domain Bacteria; phylum Actinomycetota; class Actinomycetes; order Mycobacteriales; family Geodermatophilaceae; genus JBBPYA01. The sequence continues at coordinate 2,588 of JBBPYA010000291.1, read as the reverse complement.
GTCGGCGCGGCGAAACCCGGCGCCGCACTGCTGCGCAACTGCCCAGTCCAGCTCCTGGTTTCCGACCTGCTGCACCTCAACGGTCGCCCGCTGCTGGACGAGGACACCGACACCCGGTTGGCGCTCCTGGACGGTCTGCCCCTCGCCGGGGCGCACTGGCAGGTGGCCCCGGCTTTTCGCGGCGGGGGGCGGGATGTCCGTACGGCGGCCCGGGACCAGGGCCGAACTGGCATCGTGGCTCGCCGGCGGGACGCACCGTACCTGCCGGGCCGGCCGAGTCCGACCTGGCGCAGCATCCCGGCCTAGCCCGTGGCTGCGCGTGCGGCCCGCTCGCCGACGTCGTAAAGGCGGCCCGGGCGCGGTCGACATCCGCACGCCCAAGATGTCGCTCATGACCACTTTCCGGCTGTCCGCCCCCACAAGTGGTCACCTGGGACCGCCCGAAGACCCCCTAGCGTGTCCCTCGTGACCACTTCCGACCGGCACCCGCTTGACCAAACTGTCCGGTCAGTACAGCTGGCTCGGGGCGGCAGCGGTACGCCGGTTCATCTCGGCGAAGCCGGGCAGGACGAACGGCGCCAGTGCCGCCACCAGGAAGATCGCCGCAGCCACCATCAACGTCGCGGACAGGCGGGCGGCCTCGACGAGACCGCCCAGCAGCGGCCCGAACGGGATCCCCACCCAGGCGCTGCCTTCATCACGCCCATCACGCGGGCCAGCAGCGGGGGCGGGATCCGCTCGTAGGAGACCGCACCGAGAATCGGGTTGATCGAGCCACTGCTAAGCCCCCCGACGAACGCGACGGGCAGCGGGAGCCACAAGGTGCAGCTCACGGCCAGCGCCACGAACGGCGGCGCGCCGCCGAGCAGGAAGCCGATCGCGTAGGTGCGACGACGGGGCCGCCGCGGGCCGACCCATCGCCGAGCAGGTTCCGAGCAGCGAGCCGACGCCGCCCGCTCGGAAAACCGGTCCCAGCGCCCCGACCGCACCGAGCCGGTCGCGCACCCAGACCGGGCGCAGCACCGAGAACAGCGCGTAGTCCAGGAGGTTGGTCACCGCGATCATCGTGGCGAGGGCCAGGATCAACCGGTCGGCCCGGACGAAGCGCAGCCCTTCGACAAGTTGAGCGAGGTAGCGCGGTCGGTCCGCCCCGTCCGTCGCCACCGGGTCCGGCTGGGCCGAGACCGGCACCAGCGCGCCGATCAGGACAGCGGCCGCGAAAAGGGTCACGGCGTCGATCAGGACGACGGTGGCCGGGTCGACGACGCCAGCAACCCGCCGGCAAGGGGTGCGCCGAGCAGGAAGCCGGCTTGCCCGGCGCCGCTGTTCAGACCGGCGGCGCGCTCCAGCGGCACCCCGCCCAGAGTCGCGGTACCCGGGACGAGCGGTGTTGGCGCAGTCGGCCAGCCCCCGCACCGCACCGGCGGCGGCGACGAGGCTGAGCAGGGCGCCGATGCTGAGCAGGTTCGCGGCCTGCAGCACCGGGATCGCACCCACCGCCGCGGCCGCGGCCGCGTTGCCCCAGGTCGCGCTGCGATGCGCACCCGCCCGGTCCACCCAGGGACCGGAGATGGCCTGCAGCACGACGTACGGCGTCATCTCGGCGAACACCACGAGTCCGGTCCGGCTCGCGCTGCCCGTCGTGGTCAGAACCAGCCATGGGATGGCCAAGGCCGACATGGCCGTACCACCTACGGACACGAAGTAGGCCGAGACGAGGGCGTAGACACCCGCCCGCCGCTGCCCGATGGTCGCCGGCGCGGCGGCACGCCCGGTGATGGCTGCTCGTCGGGCAGGAGCTGGAACTGGAAGACGACCCGCTCGGTGCCCGGGCGGGCCGCGAACTCGGGCGCGTCCGGGTCGTTGCGGTACGGCGCAGCCAGCTCATTGACCTTCGCGGTGAAGGCCCTGACCTCGTCCCGGGTCATCCGCAGCGACCAATCGACCAGCTGCCAGGGCAGCGTCGGCAGCTCATCACGCCGCCCGCCACCACCGTTCCCTGCCGTTGCCCCGCTCGGGGTCGTCCACCGCGAAGCCGTGCTCCCCCAGCACCCTGAGGTGGCAACTCGTGACCCCACTGGACTGGCCGATCCGGGTCGCCAGCCCGGTGGCGGTCGCCGGCCCGCTCTCCCGCAGCAGCTGCAGCACCCGCACTTTGCGAATCAGTCTTTGCGGTCGGGAGGCCCGGCGCGGCTACCCCCCGGCCGGGGCGGCCTTCGGCTGCCAGATGCCGAACCGGTTCCCGTGCGGGTCGATCAGGTGCGCGAACTCGATCCGGCCGTTGTCGATGACCGGCATCGCGACCGTGGCCCCGAGGCGCACCGCCTGGCCGAACGCGGCGTGGACGTCCTCTACGTGGACGTAGAAGATCGCCCAGGTCGCCGAGTCCATGTCCCGGGTGTCCCACAGACCCCCGCGATCCCCGTCCACCATCCGGTACGGCACGGGGCCGGTCGGGTCCTCGATCTCCCAGCCGAACACGCCGGCGTAGAACGCCTTGGACGCCTCCGGGTCCGGTGACCCGATCTCGAAGTAGTCGATCTCGTTCGGCATTGCAGCATCCCTTCCACGGCGGACGGCCAGTCGGT
>JBBPYA010000290.1:0-2342 GCA_038200385.1 Mycobacteriales bacterium | reverse complement strand
TGACGAGGGCGTCGAGCTGGCCGTACTCCTCGACGGCGGTCGCCACGAGGCGGTCGCCCACCTCGACGTCGCTGACGTCGCCGGCGACAAGCACGGCCTGCCCGCCGGCGGCCACGATCTCGTCGACGACCTCTTGGCCGCTGTCGCCGTCGTATTCGTTGAGGACGACCGCGGCACCCTGTGCCGCGATCTCGATCGCTTCACCCCGCCCCAGACCCCGTCCGGCACCGGTGACGATCACGACCTTGTCGGTCAGCAGGGATCCCATGCCGGCCAACCTATCCGGATCCGACCGCGCCCCGGCGGGTACGTCACTGGCAGCTAGCCTCGGCCGATGGTGCCCCAGGAGATCCTCGACCACTACGCCGAGGGCGAGGAACAGGACCGGCTGTCCACCCCGGGTGGGCGGCTGGAACTCCTGCGCACGCAGGACGTGCTGCTGCGTCACCTACCGCCGGCCCCGGCCCGGGTCCTGGACGTCGGCGGGGGACCGGGCGTCTACGCCGAGTGGCTGGCCGGGCTGGGCTACGCCGTCGACCTCGTGGACCCCGTCCCCCTGCACGTCGAGCAGGCCGCGGCCCGGCCGGGCGTCAGCGCGGCTATGGGGGACGCCCGAGCGCTGGCCGCGGCGGAGTCGGCGTACGACGTGGTGCTCGCGCTCGGCCCGCTGTACCACCTGCCGGACCGGGCCGACCGGCTGCGGGCCTGGACGGAGTTCGCCCGGGTCGTCACGCCCGGCGGCCTGGTCGTCGCCGCGGCGATCAGCCGGTACGCCGCATGGAACGACGGGCTGGTCAAGGACTGGTTGGGACAGCCAGGCATCCTCGTCGAACTCGAACCGGTGCTCCGCGACGGCCGCCACCGCAACGACGACGACGCCCCGGACCGGTTCACGACGGCCTACTTTCATCGCCCCGAGGAGCTGGCCCCGGAGGCAACCGAGGCCGGACTGGTTCCGTTCGGCGTCCTCGGCGTGGAACTCACCGGGTGGCTGGTCGGCAACCTGGGGTCGCTCCTGTCCGGGCCCGGGCGGACGGCCACCTTGCTGGACTGGCTGCGCCTGCTCGAGGCCGAGCCGAGCCTGTACGGCGCCAGTGCGCATCTGCTGGCCCTCGCCCGGCGCCCTGGCTCCCCGGTCACTGCGGGGCGCCCACCGCGCTAGCGAGCCTCCGGCAGGGCGCCGGGGCACCCGACTCGTCAACCACATCCCGGCCGGAGTCCCCCGGTACACCCCCGCCGTGCCGGGGCGCAGCGATCAGAGCGGGGCCACCCGGTAACGTGCTCCTTCCTCGGTCACCACCACGCCGTCGCCCTTGCCCAGCGGGCGGATCAGCTCACCGGTGAGGCCGAGAACCGCCGCCTCGTTCGTGGGGCTGTGCCCCACGACCAGGGCCCGCCCTCCGTCCTTTAAGCGATCGAAGACGCCGCGCAGCGCGGCACCGAGCCGCTCGGCATCTTCCCGGACCAGGACCGGGTCGACCTCACGCATCCGGTCGATCGCGCCGCTGCCCGCCGCCCGGTAGGCCTCGCGCCAGCGGTCCTCCTGCTCCGAGCGCAGGTCCGCGTGCTCCTCCAGCGGGGCCCTCGCTGCACACCACCGCCCGCCAGATCTGCGCCGCCTGGGTGGCCCGTCCGGCACCGGTCGACACGAACACGTCGTACGGCGGGGTGAGCTGCCGAGCGATCTGCTCGGCCGCCGACACCCCCTCGGCGCTGAGCCGGTCACCGTCGTTGTCGGTGTGCCGGCGCAGCTCGACGGTCTTCACGGGGCTGTCCGCCGCGTTGTTGCCGGTCACCCGGGCGCCGACCCGCTGCTGCCGTACGGGCGCGTCAGAACCTCGAGGTTGTGCCCGTCCGGGTCCTCGAAGTACATCCCGCGACCGCCGTCGTGGGTGTTGATCGCGCCCGCTTCACGGTGGCCCGGGTCGGCGTAGTAGGTGACCTGCCGATCCTGCAACCGGCCGAGCACCGCGTCGAACTCCGGCTCGGAGATCAGAAAGGCGTAGTGCGCGGGCTCGATGTGGCCGCCGCGCTCGAGAAAGTCCAAGCTCACCCCGTTGTCGAGCTCGACCACCATGAACGGGCCGTACGGCGTGGGCGTGGCCAGCCCCAGCACTGCGGCCAGGAAATCGGCCCCGGCCCGCTTGTCCCGAGAGCCGACGATGGTGTGGTTGAACTGCGCGGCCATCGCTACCTCCTCGTCCCGATCGGTCAGTCTTCCTTGCGGTCCTGCTCGGCCAGGAAGCGTTCCAGCTCGGCGCCCAGCTCGTCCGCGGAGGGCAACGACTCCCGGTCCACGGTCAGCAGCGGCTGCTGCCCCCGCGAGCCGACCACGCTGTCGT
>JBBPYA010000289.1:0-3007 GCA_038200385.1 Mycobacteriales bacterium | reverse complement strand
TCGACCCGTCGAGCAGGCCCACCCGCACGTCCACGCCGGAATCGCGCAGCGACAGGGCATGGGCGTGCCCCTGGCTGCCGTAGCCGAGGACGGCGACGGTGCGGCCCTGGATCACCGCCAGGTCGGCGTCGTCGTCGTAGAAGATCTCAGCGGCCATGGTGCAGAGGGTCCTTTCGGTCGGGGGTCCGGTGCGGTGTCGGGGAGGGATCAGGCAGGTCGGTCGAGGTGGCGTACGGCGGTGGCGTTGGCGGTGATGGCCCGGGGTCCGCGACCGACGGCGACGGCGCCGGACTGCACCATCTCGCGGATCCCGATGGGTTCGAGCAGCCGCAGCAACGCGGTCAGCTTGGCACTGGTACCGGTCGCCTCGAGCGTCAGGGACTCGGTGCTCACGTCGACCACCTTGGCCCGGAACAGCTCGGCGGTCTCCAGCACCGTCGTGCGGGTGGTCGCGTCGATGCGCACCTTGACCAGCAACAGCTCGCGCTGCACTGTCGCGTCCGGGTCCAACTCGACGATCTTGATGACGTTGACCAACTTGTTGAGCTGCTTGGTGACCTGCTCCAGGGGCAGCTCGGCGACGTTGACGACGATCGTCATCCGGCTGATGTGCTCGTTCTCGGTGGGACCGACGGCCAGCGAGTCGATGTTGAACCCGCGCCGGCTGAACAGGCTGGCCACCCGGGCCAGCACACCGGGCTTGTTCTCCACCAGCACCGACAGCGTGTGACTATTCATGCCCTGCCTCCCGGCCCGGTGCCGGCGTCGACGCCCATCAGACGCCCGCGTCGAAGTTGGGCCGCACGTTGCGCGCGGCCAGGATCTCATCGTTGCTCGTCCCGGCCGCGACCATCGGCCACACCTGCGCGTCCTCGCCAACGATGAAGTCCACGACCACCGGTCGGTCGTTGATCTGCATCGCCTTGTCGATGGTGGCGTCCACGTCCTCCCAGGTCTCGCACCGCAGCCCGACGCAGCCCATCGCCTCGGCCAGCAGGAGGAAGTCCGGTATCCGACGTTCAGCGAGGGTCCCGAGCCGGGTGTTGGAGTAGCGCTGCTCGTAGAACAGGTCCTGCCACTGGCGGACCATCCCGAGATTGCCGTTGTTGATGACGGCGACCTTGATGGGGATGCCCTCGATCGCGCAGGTGGCCAACTCCTGGTTGGTCATCTGGAAGCACCCGTCCCCGTCGATCGCCCACACGGTCGCCTCGGGGCGGCCCATCTTGGCGCCCATCGCGGCGGGTACGGCATAGCCCATCGTGCCCAAGCCGCCGGAGTTCAACCAGGTGTAGGGCTGCTCGTAGCTGACGAACTGCGCCGCCCACATCTGGTGCTGCCCCACGCCGGCGACGTAGATGGCCTCGGGGCCCGCGATGGCCCCCAGCCGCTCGATCACGTACTGCGGCGCCAGGGCGCCGTCCGGTGGCCACTCGTAGCCCAGCGGGTAGGTCTCGCGGTAGCCGTCGAGCTGCTGCCACCACCCGGTCAGGTCGGGGGCCTGCTCCTCGCGGACCGCGACGATGAGATCGGCGATCACCTCCCGGCAGTCGCCGACGATCGGGACGTCGGCGACCCGGTTCTTGCTGATCTCGGCCGGGTCGATGTCGGCGTGCACGATCGTCGCGCCGGGGGCGAACGTGGACAGCTTGCCGGTGACGCGGTCGTCGAAGCGGGCGCCGAGGGCGATGATCAGGTCGCTGCGCTGCAGGGCGGTAACGGCCGTCACGCTGCCGTGCATGCCTGGCATCCCGACGTGCTGGCGGTGGCTGTCCGGGAAGGCGCCGCGGGCCATCAGGGTGGTCACTACGGGGATTCCGGTCACCTCGGCGAGCACCTTCAGCTCGGCGGTCGCGTGCGCCTTGAGCACGCCGCCCCCGACGTAGAGGACGGGGCGGCGGGCGGTGGAGATCAGCCGGGCCGCCTCCCGGATCTGCTTGGCGTGCGGGTGGAGCACCGGCCGGTAGCCGGGCAGGTCCGGGGTGGGCGGCCAGCTGAACGTCGTCGCGGCCTGCAGCACGTCCTTGGGCAGGTCGACGAGTACCGGTCCCGGCCGCCCGGTGGAGGCGATGTGGAACGCCTCGGCGATCACCCTGGGGATGTCCGCGGGGTCGGAGACCAGGAAGTTGTGCTTGGTGATCGGCATCGTGATGCCGCAGATGTCGGCCTCCTGGAACGCGTCGGTCCCGATCGCGCCGCGCGGGACCTGACCGGTGATCGCCACCATCGGGACGGAGTCCATGTGCGCGTCGGCGATGGGGGTGACCAGGTTCGTCGCCCCCGGCCCGCTGGTGGCCATGCAGACCCCCACCCGACCGGTGGCCTGCGCGTAGCCGGCCGCCGCGTGCCCGGCACCCTGCTCGTGCCGCACGAGGACGTGCCGGACGGCGGTGGAGTCGTACAGCGGGTCGTACGCCGGCAGGATCGCGCCGCCCGGGATCCCGAAGATCACCTCGGCCCCGACCGCCTCGAGCGAGCGGACCAGGGACTGGGCGCCGGTGACCGGCACCCGGTTGGCCGCCGGCGAGCTTGCCGCCGCAGGCCGGGGCGGGGGCGCGGGACGGGGCGTCGTACTACCGGTCATGTCGTGCTACTGGTCATCAGGTGGCCTTCGCGGTCAGCGGGGAATGGGTCGCGGACATGAAAAAACCCCTCGTGCCGGGGCACGGAGGGGTCAGCGCGGTCGGTCCGGGGGACCGATCGCGCTAGCAGAGTACGAGAACGCTGGGACGCACGACCTCAGCGTGACTCATCCGGGCCGCCCGCGTCAATTCCGGCCGGCGGCCGACGTACGCATCGTGGCCGACGCCACCGAGACCCTGCCGGACGGCCGCACCCTGCGCCGCGTCGCGGCGCAGTCCGCCGCCGAGCTGAACCGGGCCGCGACTGTGGTCCTCGACGAGGACGGCGAGCCGCAGAACCTCGCCGAGGTGGAGGCCAGGATCGGCCGGCGGCTCTTCCTCCCCGCGCGCGGGCCCGCAGTGGCAGCGCCGGCGCGTACGCCGGT
>JBBPYA010000288.1:0-4372 GCA_038200385.1 Mycobacteriales bacterium | reverse complement strand
CCGCCGATGTCGATCTGCTCGACCACGTCGTCCTCGGCCGCGCCGGAGGCAACGGTCTGCTGGAACGGGTAGAGATTGACCACCACGAGCTCGAAGGCTTCGATCCCCAGTTCGGCGAGCTGGGCGCGGTGGGTGTCCTTGCGGCGGTCGGCCAGGATTCCGGCGTGTACGACGGGATGCAGCGTCTTGACGCGGCCGTCGAGGCACTCCGGGAAACCGGTGAGCTCCTCCACCGCGGTGACGGCGACCCCCGCCGCGCGCAGCCTGGCCGCCGTCGACCCGGTCGAGACGATCTGGACGCCGGCCGCGTACAACGCGGTCCCGAGCTCGTCCAGGCCGCTCTTGTCGTAGACGCTGATCAACGCCCGGCGGACGGCGATCCGCCCGGTCGCCGCGGTTCCGGGCCGATCGGCACCGTCCGGGCGCGCGTCGTGCTGGGTCATGTGATCGTGACCTTCCTTCCGACGATCCGGTACCCCCCGCGCAGCATCCGGCCGACCGAGTCGACCAGCATCTCGCGTTCGGCGTGCTTGATGCGCTCGTGCAGGCTCGCCTCGTCGTCGTCGTCGCGGACCTCGACTGCGAGCTGCGCGACGATGGGACCGGTGTCCACGCCCGCGTCGACGAGGAACAGCGTGCAGCCGGCGACCTTGACCCCGTGCGCGAGCGCGTCCCGTGGACCGTGCAGCCCGGGGAAGGACGGCAGCAGCGCCGGGTGGCTGTTGACGAACCGGCCACCGAAGCGGGCCAACAGGCTCGGCCCGGCCAGCTTCAGGAAGCCGGCGGAGATCAGCAGGTCCGGCCGGTAGCCCGCGCACCGCTCGGTGAGCGCCCCGTCCCAGTCCGCCCGGTCGGGGAAGTCGGACAGCCGGCAGACGAACGTCTCGACATCGGCCCGCTCCGCCCGGCTCAGCGCCTCGATACCAGGCCGGTCGGCTCCCACCGCGACGACGGTCGCGCCGTACGCCGGGTCCGTCGCGGCGTCCAACAGCGCCTGCAGGGTGCTGCCGTTGCCCGAGACGAGTACCACGAGCCGGGCCGGGCCGGTCGGCGATCCCACGCGGGGAAACCTACGCGCCGCGTCCGGGCGGCCTCAGTCCGAGGCTGGGCGGAGCTGCCGGTGCCGGAGCAGCGCCGCGGTGGCCGCGGCGAGCACGGCCAGCTCGACGGCGGCGAACAGGAACAGCTGCAGCCCGCTCGCTCCGATGGTGGCCAGCCGGCCCGCCCCGAGCGGGCCGCCGGCGGCGTAGCCGAGGACGCCGGCCGCCGCCGCGATGACGACCCCGGTCCCGGCTGCCCAGGCCGCCGTGGAGGCCACCCCGCGGCTGTCCTCGGGATCCAGCCGGGCGGTCAGGACGACACCGATGACGACCGCCACGCACAACGGCACGACCATGGTCGGCCAGGAGGTGCCCCCGTCGGGGAGCGCGGCGAGCAGCGGCAGCGCCGGAACCTCGCCGAGGTGTGACCCGGACGGTGTGACCGCCGTGTCCGCGCCCAACGCGAACCCCGGCCCGAGCCCGACGGCGACGGCGAAGACGGCCGCGTTGGGCAGCAGCAGCAGGGCGAGCAGGGCGAGCCCCACCGCGCCGGTCCAGGTGGGGGCGACCGCACGGGACAGTTCGGCGTAGCGGCCGGTGTCCGGGGCGAGGGCTACAGCGACGACCAGCGCACCGAGCCCCAGCAGGGTCAGGAACCCGGCGAGCACCGCGGCCCCCCCGGCCGGCCGGGGGCCGGGGAGCCGGCCCAGTGGCAGCAGACCGGAGCCGGCCTCCCGCAGCACGCCGATCGAGCTGCCCACCGCCGCCAGCACGAGACCACCGAGCCCGGCCCGCACCGGCGACGCGCTCACGGTGGCGGTACTGACCACGAAGGCCAGCAGGGCCAGCAGAGCGGCGTAGGACGCGGTCACCGTGGCGATCACCAGACCGGCCACGCGCAGGGACGCCACTTTGTGGCGCCGCGCCACCGAAGCGCCGGCCCGCATCAGCAGCCAGACCGGCAGGACCGTCAGTCCCAGCGGCGGCAGCCCCAGGGTTCCCCAGGGCACGCCCAGCGTCCCGCCGTGGGCGAGCAGGTACCCCTGCAGGCCCAGCCGGGCCGCCTCCCAGGCGCCGGCGTCGGTCCGGCCGTCCACCAGCCAGCCGACGAGGAACACCGCACAGACCGCGAGCGCCCCGGCGAGCAGTGCCCAGCCGGCTGCCAGTGCACAGGACGCCGGCAGCGGGAGTCCGCGGTCCTGCCGTGCTGCGGCCGGTTCGCGGGTGCGCGTCGGGCGTTGGCCGAGGTCGGTCACGGCACGTGCAGCGGTGGGGACGAGGTCACGCCCCACCCTGACAAAGCACCGCCCGGCACGCCGTCAGGCGCGCCGGGCGTTGGCCGGACCGCTCCGCGCGCGGCGCGGTGGCATTGCGCGGGACCACCTGGAAGGGCCGGCGCCAGAACCCCTCGTGGGCAAGGCGATCCGCCCATTTCCCTGCCGTGATCATGGCGATCCGCCGGCCACCCTGCCGTGATCATGGGCATCCGCCGGCCGCGACGTGCGTGATCATGGCGATCCGCCGCCTGTCCTGCCGTGATCATGGCGATCCGCCGGCCAGGAGCGGCAAATCCCCATGATCACGGCATGGCCGGGAGTGCAGGCCGATTTCGCGGCGCCCGGGTCGGGCGCGCCGGACGACCTACGCCGCCGACAGCTGCCGCTCGCGGACCGTCGTGGACCGCCCTACAACCTGTTCAGCCCATTGGCTCGGCCCGGCGAACCGCTGCGACAAGCCCACCGTGATTTCCGCGGAGCAGCTACTTCGCGCGCGTCACCGGCTGGCTGATCGCCGTTGAAGCCCCGCCCTAGTCCTGGCGCTTGCTCAGGTCCGGGGACTGCGGGTCGGACCCGCCGTCCCGGTCGTCGCCGTGGGGCGCGTCCCATCCACCGTCGGAACCGGAGCCGCCGTCGGAGCCCGACCCGCTGTCCCAGCGGGACTCCGGCTCCTCTGCGGAAGTCGGCTCCGCGGCGTCGCCCCTGCCGGTGCCGGAGCTGCCGTACCCGCCGGATTCGGCCGCCGGTTGGGGGGAGTCCGGCGACGCGGAACCCACCGGCTGCGCCTGCGCTCCTGCGTAGCTGCCGGCCGACGAGGAGCCGGCCGAACCGTAGGCCGACTCCCCCGCCGGGCCCGCGCCGTAGGAGGCTCCGTCCGAGCCGGATCCGCCGACCGGCGCGCCGTATCCACCCGATTCCGGCGAGGGTGGGGGCGGGCTGGCGCCGTACCCGGCACCGGATCCCGCACTCGGACCCGCGGCGTACCCGCTGGCGGACTGAGATCCGGGCCCCGCGCCGGACCCGCCGCCCGACTGCTGACCCGCGCCGTACTGTGATTCCGGCGCGGATCCGTACCCGCCGCCGGACTGCGCTCCCGGCCCCGCGCCGTACCCGCCGCCCGACTGCTGACCCCCGCCGTACTGGGATCCCGGCCCCGCGCCGTATCCGCCGCCGGACTGCCCTCCCGGGCCTGCTCCCTGACCAGGTCCCGGGTAGCCCGGCCCGGGCGGAAAGCCCGGACCCGGTGGCGGTCCGCCGTGGGCCGGGGGTGCGGACCGGGACGAACCGAAGCCGAACTTCGCGCCGGCCTTCATCTCGGCCAGCATGGACAGCACCGCGAACGCCGTCATCGCCACCAGGGCGAGGAAGCAGATGATCACACCGAAGGACGGCCCGATGTCGATACCCATGCTCTGCGCGCCGGGGAACGTCAGCCAGCGGATCAGGACGATGACCGTCGCCAGTCCGGCGAGCACCACCGCGATCAGCGACACCGGGAACGGCATCTTCGGCAGCGCCACCCCGAACGCCTTGACGGCGACCACGGCGAGCGCGATCAGGATCAGCAGCAGGGCCACGACGCCGGCGCCGGTCTGAACGCCGAGCGCGCTGTCCGAGCCGGAGGTGCCCGGGATGTTGAGGTTCTGCCCGAAGTCGAAGTTGAAGTTGACCGAGTACCACGGCAGGAACGTCGCGATCAACGCCACCAGACCGTCCGCGAGGTAGCCCAGGTCACGAGTGGTGAACGCCTTGACGTTGAACCCGCCCTTGCGGGCCGGTCCGCCCTGGCCGGGTTGGCCGCCCGGCTGTCCGTAGGGGCCGGCTCCCGACGGTGGGCCGTACCCAGGGGGTGGGCCGCCGTACCCGCCGGGGGGCGGGGGGCCGTACGCCGGCAGCGGGCCGCCCGGGCCGCCCTGCCCACCCGGTCCGCCGTGCCCGCCCGGTGCGCCGTGCCCGCCGGGCTGGCCGTCGCGGCGGGCCGGGGGTGGGCCGGTGCCGGGGGGTCTGAAGAGCCCGGGCTCCTCGCCGTCCCCGTGGGGAGGGGCGTAACGAACT
>JBBPYA010000287.1:0-9553 GCA_038200385.1 Mycobacteriales bacterium | reverse complement strand
GCGGCGACCGCGGAGATCTCGCGCAGCCAAGTCTGGCAGTGGCTGTACAACGGCGTCCGGCTCGCCGACGGTGACGAGGTCACCGCGGACCTCGTCGGGCGGATCATCGCCGAGGAGTACGACGCCATTCGCGAGGCGCAGGGAGACGAGGCGTTCGCGCAGGGCCGGTGGGAGGACGCGCGTGGAACGTTCAGCGAGCTGGCGCTGGCCGAGGATTACATCGACTTCCTCACCCTGCCCGCCTACGAGCGGATGCCCTGAGCGGCAGCCATGACCACCACCCACGGAGTCTCCGGCGATGTCGAGAACATCGCTGAGCCGGTCGAGGACCCCGCGGACGGCGTCGCCGTCCGGCAGGTCCGCGCCGCACTCCAGGAGCTGCTCCCGGTCGCCGCGGTGATCACCGACCGGGCCCGGCTGCGCACCTACGAGTGCGACGGGCTCGCGCACTACCGCGTCACCCCAGCCGTCGTCGTCCTCGCCGAGGACACCGGACAGGTGGCCACGACGGTGCGGGTGTGCGCCGAGTACGGCGTTCCGTTCGTGGCCCGCGGGTCGGGCACCGGCCTGTCCGGCGGGGCGCTGCCGAGGGCCGACGGCGTCCTGGTCGTGACGTCCCGGATGCGGGCCATCCGCGAGATCGCGGCGGCCGACCAGCGCGCCGTCGTCGAACCCGGCGTGATCAACCTGGATGTCACCCGCGCGGCCACGGCCGACGGCTACTACTACGCACCGGACCCCTCCAGCCAGCAGATCTGCTCGATCGGCGGCAACGTCGCGGAGAACTCCGGCGGCGCGCACTGCCTGAAGTACGGCTTCACCGCGAACCACGTGGTCGGCGCGGAGTTCGTCACCCCCGACGGCACCGTCGTCGAACTCGGCGGCCGGGCCCCGGACTCCCCGGGCTACGACCTGCTCGGCGCCGTGGTCGGCTCCGAGGGCACCCTCGGGATCGCGACCGTGCTCACGCTGCGGCTGACCAGGACGCCGGAGGCGGTGCGCACCGTGCTGGCCGCTTTCGATTCCACCGACGACGCCGGGGCCGCCACCTCGGCGATCATCGGCGCCGGGATCGTGCCGGCGGCCATCGAGCTGATGGACGCGCTGGCGATCGAGGCCGCCGAGGCGGCGGTGCACTGCCGCTACCCCGAGGGCGCCGGAGCCGTCCTTGTCGTCGAGGTCGACGGGCCCGCTCCCGAGGTCGAGCGCGAGCTGGCCCAGGTGGAGGAGCACTGCCGCGCCTGCGGCGCGTTCGAGTTCCGGGTGGCCGCCGACGACGAGGAACGCGCTCTCATCTGGCGCGGTCGCAAGTCCGCCTTCGCGGCCGTAGGCCGGATCAGCCCCGACTACATCGTGCAGGACGGGGTGATCCCGCGGACCGCGCTGCCGCAGGTGCTGCGCTCGATCACGGCCCTGTCGGAGTCCTCCGGAGTGCGGGTGGCCAACGTCTTTCACGCCGGCGACGGGAACCTGCACCCGCTGGTGCTCTTCGACGAGTCCGAACCCGGCCAGTCCGAGGCCGCCGAGCAGGTCAGCGGCAAGATCCTGGACCTGTGCATCGAGGCCGGCGGGTCGATCACCGGCGAACATGGCGTCGGGATGGACAAGATGGCCTACCTGCCGCGGATGTTCAGCGACACCGACCTGGACACCATGCAGATGGTCCGGTGCGCGTTCGACCCCCGCCAGTTGTCGAACCCGGGCAAGATCTTCCCCACCCCGCGGCTGTGCGGCGAGGTGCCGGGCCGGCACAAGGGTGAGCATCCGCTGGCCAGGCACGGGGTCGCGGAGATCTTCTGATGTCCGATGGTTCCCCGGGGGCGGCCGCCGTGTCGGCGGCCTGCGACGACGTGGTCCCCGCCGCCGAGGCGGACGCGGTGGACGGCGTCCGTCCCGAGCTGATCGCCCGACCCCGGTCGGCGGCGGAGACCGCCGAGGTCCTCGCCGCGGCGGCGGCCCACGAACTCGTCGTGGTGGCCCGCGGCGCAGGAACCAAGCTGTCCTGGGGCGCGCCGCCGTCCCGGGTCGATGTCGTGGTCGACCTGTCCGGTCAGGACGCCGTCCTCGACCACGCCGCCGGCGACCTGATCGCGGTCGCGCAGGCCGGCTGTCCCATCGCGACGCTGCAGAAGACGCTGGCGCCGGCGGGGCAGCGGCTCGCCCTGGACGAGACGGTCGCCGGTAGCACCATCGGGGGCGCGGTCGCCACGAATCTCAGCGGGCCGCGCCGGATGCTCAACGGCACCCTGCGGGACCTGATGATCGGGACCACCGTCGTGCGCGCCGACGGGCTGCTCGCGCGCTCCGGCGGGCGGGTGGTGAAGAACGTCGCCGGTTACGACCTAGGCAAGCTGATCACCGGATCGTTCGGCACGCTCGCCGTGATCACCGAGGCGGTGTTCCGGTTGCATCCGCTGCCCGAAGCCACCGCGTACCTCACCGTGGACGCTGCCGACGGCGCCTCGGCCGGACCGCTCGTGGCTGCCGTCGTTCACAGCGCAGTGGTGCCATCCGCCGTGGAGGTCGACTGCGGTGCTTCGGGCTGCGTCGTCGCGGTCCTGCTGGAGGGCAGCGCTGACGGGGTGGCCGAGCGCACCCGCACCACCCGGGCGCTGCTGGACCGGGCCGGCGCGTCCGAGGTCACAGTTGCCTCCGAGCCGCCCTCGTGGTGGGGCTCGTACCCGTGGACCGACGGGCAGAGCGCGCTCAAGTTGACCACGGCGCTGTCCGGGTTATCCCGGGTGCTGGCTGCCGCGCACCGGCACGGGGCCGCCGTGCGCGGCTCGGCGGGCAGCGGCGTGCTGTACGCCGCGCTGCCTCCCGACGCCGACCACCGCACCTCGGTGAGTGAGCTGCGGCTTGCCTGCCGCACGGAGGGCGGGAGCCTGGTCGTGGTGGACGCGCCACCCGCCGTCAAGGCCGCGGTCGACCAGTGGGGCCCGGTGCCGGCATTGGATCTGATGCGGGCGGTCAAGCAGCAGTTCGATCCCGGGAACCGGCTGGCACCCGGACGCTTCGTGGGAGGGATCTGATGTCCGGCACCGACCTGCCGACACCGACGAGCCGACCGGGCGGCGCCTTCGACGCACACCGCCCTCCGGACGCGGCCCTGGTCGGGGACTGCGTGCACTGCGGGTTCTGCCTGCCCACCTGCCCGACGTACGTGCTGTGGGGCGAGGAGATGGACTCGCCCCGCGGCCGGATCGACCTCATGAAGCAGGGCCTGGAAGGTGAGCCGCTCAGCGAATCCATGGTGGGTCACTTCGATGCCTGCCTCGGGTGCATGGCCTGCGTGACGGCGTGCCCCTCCGGCGTCCAGTACGACCGGCTGATCGAGTCCACCCGGGCCCAGGTCGAACGCCGGCACACCCGGACCCGGCGGGACAGGGCGCTGCGCGAGGCCGTCTTCGCACTGTTCCCGTACCCGAAGCGGTTGCGGCTGCTGCGCGGACCACTGCGGCTGTGGCAACGCACCGGGGGTGACCGGCTGCTGCGGCGCAGCGGGCTGCTGGATCGTCTCGCGCCCTCCCTCGCCGCGATGGAGCGGCTGGCGCCCCGGCTGCGCAGCCCCAAGGCCGACCGGCTACCCGAACGGCTGGCCGCGGTGGGCGAGACCAGGGCCGTCGTGGGCATGCTGACCGGCTGCGTGCAGGCGGCCTTCTTCCCCGGCGTGAACGCCGCCACCGCCCGCGTGCTGGCCGCCGAGGGTTGCGACGTCGTCATCCCGACCGGCCAGGGCTGCTGCGGCGCGCTCAGCGTCCACAACGGCCGAGAAGGGGAGGCGCAGCGTTTCGCCCGCGCCCTGATCGACCGGTTCGAGGAGGCCGGAGTGGAATGCGTCGTCGTCAACGCCGCGGGCTGCGGGTCCTCGATGAAGGAGTACGCCGAGCTGCTGGCCGACGATCCGCAGTACGCCGAGCGCGCCAAGTCCTTCGCCGGCCGGGTCCGGGACGTCACCGAGCTGCTCGCCGCTCTCGGCCCGGTCGCCCCGAGACACCCGCTGCCGATGAGCGTGGCCTACCACGACGCCTGCCATCTGGCCCACGCGCAAGGGGTGCGGGCCGAACCGCGGGCCCTGCTGCGTGGGATACCGGGTCTGGAACTGCGCGAGATCGCCGACGGCGCGGTGTGCTGCGGCTCGGCCGGCATCTACAACGTGCTGTTCCCGCAGCCGGCCCGCGAACTCGGGGACCGCAAGGCCGACACCGTGCTGGCCACCGGCGCAGACCTGCTCGTCACCGCG
The DNA here is from genome assembly GCA_038200385.1 of Mycobacteriales bacterium. Classification (GTDB taxonomy): domain Bacteria; phylum Actinomycetota; class Actinomycetes; order Mycobacteriales; family Geodermatophilaceae; genus JBBPYA01. The sequence continues at coordinate 5,310 of JBBPYA010000287.1, read as the reverse complement.
AATCCGGGCTGCCTGATGCAGGTCGCCGCCTCGATCGAGCGGACCGGCGGCCGGATCGGGCTCGCGCACACCGTGGAGGTCCTCGACGCCTCCATCCAGGGACGACCCGCGGCCAGCCTGACCGACGGGGGATGACGACGTGACGGAACGGGAGTAGCGATGTACCAACAGGTTCTCGACCCGGTCGGCGGCTCCCTGGGCCTGACGGCGATCTTCGCCGTCATCCCCCTGCTGGTGCTGTTCGTGCTGCTCGGCGTGCTGCGGGTGACGGCCTGGCTGGCCGGGTTGCTCTCGCTGCTCGTCGCCATCCTGGTGGCCGTCCTGGTGTACCCGATGCCGCTGGGTCAGGCCGTCCTGGCCGCCACCGAGGGCGGCACGTTCGGGTTCTTCCCGATCCTGTGGATCGTCATCAACGCCATCTGGGTCTACAACATGACGGTCGCCACCGGGCACTTCGACGTACTGCGCAGGTCCTTCGCGCGGGTCAGTGACGACCAGCGCATCCAGGCGGTCATCATCGCCTTCTGCTTCGGGGCGCTGCTCGAGGCGCTGGCCGGGTTCGGGACACCCGTGGCCATCACCAGCGTGATGCTGAGCGCGTTGGGGTTCCGCCCGCTCAAGGCCGCCACCCTGGCTCTGGTGGCCAATACCGCGCCGGTGGCCTTCGGCGCGCTGGCGGTGCCGATCACGACGCTGGCCACGGTCACCCAGCTCCCGGTGGACACCCTCGGGGCGATGGTGGGCCGGCAGACGCCGATCCTGGCCGTCCTGGTCCCGGTGGTGCTGGTGTACATCGTGGACCGCGGACGCGGTGTCCGGCAGGTGTGGCCGGCGGCGTTGGTCTGCGGGATCACGTTCGCCATCGCCCAGTTCGCGACCGCGAACTACCTGTCCGTCCCGTTGACCGACATCGTCGCCTCGCTGCTGTCGGCCGCGGCGGTCGTCGGCTTCCTGCGGGTCTGGCACCCCGCCGAGACCTACACCGAGGAACTCGAGCCGGCCACGACCGGCGGCCGTGAGAGCGGCGCCACCGGAACGGGGGCCACGGCCGATGCCGAGGCGACCCGCGACGATCCGCCGGCCGAGGTCCTGCGGGCCTACTCGCCGTATCTGATCATCATCGCGGTCTTCGTCATCGCACAGATCCCCGCGGTGACCCGCGCGCTGGGCAGCGTCACCGTCACCTTCAACTGGCCGGGGCTGAACATCCTGAACCCGGCCGGGCAGCCCTCGAGCATCTCGATGTTCAAGTTCAACTGGCTGGGCGCGGCGGGCACCCTGATGGTGATCTCGGGCCTGCTCACCATCCCGGCGCTGGGCATCTCCCCCGCGAAGGCGGTGCGCGCCTATCTCGATACCTACCGGCAACTGGCCACCGCGATCGTCACCGTGATGGCCGTGCTGGCGCTGGCCTACGTCATGAACAGCTCCGGACAGACTGCGACGTTGGGGGCCTGGATGGCCGGGGCCGGCGGCCTGTTCGCGATCATCTCGCCGATCCTGGGCTGGCTCGGGGTCGCGGTCACCGGCTCGGACACCTCGTCCAACTCGCTGTTCGGCGCACTGCAGATCAAGGCTGCGATGGACGCCGGGCTGAACCCGGTCCTGCTGGCGGCGGCGAACAGTTCCGGTGGCGTGCTCGGAAAGATGATCTCGCCGCAGAACCTCGCGATCGCCGCGGCCGCGGTCGGATTGGCCGGCAAGGAGGGCGACCTGTTCCGCAAGGTGTTCGGCTGGAGCCTGCTCTTCCTCGTGGGCATGTGTGTGCTGGTCTACCTGCAGTCCACCGCGGTGCTGTCCTGGATGGTGCCGGCCTGAGCCACCCGGCGGGCGATACCGCTGGCGACGCCGCCGCACCGGACGGGAGACTCGCCCGGTGCCGGTCCTGCTCGTCCCGTCCGAGGACTACCCCACCGGGTCCGCCCACGGGATGACCGCCGTAGTCCTCTCCCGCGACGGCGTCCCCTCGGGAGGCCGCCGGAGCCTTGCCTCGGCGCTGAGTGCTGCCGAGCCGTCCACCCGGTGGGTCTGGGCCGACACCGCACGGAGCTACCCGCCGCTGCTGGCGACAGGCGTCCGGGTCGAGCGCTGCGTGGACCTCGCGCTCACCGAGTCGCTGCTGCTCGGGCACGAGGGACGGTGGGGCGAGCCACGATCCCTGCCGGCGGCCTGGGCGCGGGCCAACGGACTGCCCGTCCCCACCGACGCCCCGGCCCCGTCCCCGGATGCCGACGAGGCGCTGTTCGAGGCACATGGACCGGCGCTGCCGGCCGGTGTGGACATGGCCACGGCGACCGCCCAGGTGTACGCCGGGCAGCTACGCCGGATCGCGGCAACGCAGGACCCCACGCGGTTCCGGCTGCTGGTCGCGGCCGAATCCGCAGGGGCCCTGGCGGCGGTCGAGATGGCCACGGCCGGACTGCCGTGGGACCGCGACGTGCACGGGGCCACGCTGAGCGAGCTGCTGGGTCCACGGCCGGCCAACGGCGTCCGGCCTGTCCGGCTGGCCGAACTCGCGGCCGAGGTGGATGCGGCGTTCGCGGGACGGCGGACGAACCCGGACTCCCCCGCCGACCTGATCGCCGCGTTCGCCGGGGCCGGGCACCCGATCGAGTCCACCCGCAGCTGGGTGCTGCACGGCGTGGACCATCCCGCAGTGCGGCCGCTGCTGGCCTACAAGAAGCTGGCGCGGATCCTGGCGGCGAACGGATGGTCCTGGCAGGAGCGCTGGATCCGCGACGGTCGGTTCCGCCCGGACTACGTCCCCGGCGGGGTGGTCTCCGGCCGGTGGGCGACCCGGGGCGGGGGCGGGCTGCAGATCCCCAAGGTGCTGCGCGGGGCGGTTCGGGCCGAACCCGGGCGCGTTCTCGTCGTGGCCGACGCCGGGCAGTTGGAACCCCGGCTGCTGGCCGCCCTGTCCGAGGACCCGGCCATGACGGCTGCCGCGCAGCGAGCTGATCTGTACCGGGCCATCGCCGATCGATCCTTCGCCGGCGACCGGTCCCGGGCCAAAGTGGGGCTGCTCGGCGCGATGTACGGGCAGGTGGGCGGTCAGGCGGCGGCGCCACTGGCCGCGCTACGTCGCCAGTACCCGACCGCGCTGCGGCTGCTGGAGGACGCGGCCCGGACCGGCGAGCGCGGCGGGCTCGTGCGCTCGCACCTCGGGCGGACCTGCCCCCCGGCTGCCGAGGACTGGACCAGTACGGGACCGGCGGCCCGCGCGCGTGGTCGGTTCACCCGGAACTTCGTCGTCCAGGCCACCGCCGCCGAGTGGGCGTTGACCTGGCTCGCCGTCGTCCGTACCCAGCTGTCCACAGTGGATGGAGCGGAGCTGGTGTTCTTCGTCCACGACGAGCTGGTCGTACACACCCGCGCCGTGACAGCGCCCAAGGTCCAGGACATCCTGCGCGACGGCGCACGGGAGGCCGGCCGGCTGCTGTTCGGGCCGACCCGGGTGCGCTTCCCGCTCGACGTCTGCGCCGTGGACTGCTACGCCGATGCGCACTCGCTCAAGTCCGCGGGCGGGCCGGAAGAGGACTAGCCCGGATATCCGGCGCCGCCGCCGACTCCTACCAGCCCTGATCCGTCGGGCGGACGAGGATCTCGTTCACCGCAACATGATCGGGCTGCGTTGCCGCGTACACGATCGCGGCCGCGATGTCAGCGGACTGCAGTTGGCGCATCGCATCGGCGCGCTCGTTGATCGCGTCCTTGGCGGCGGCTTGGGTGATGTGCTTGCGCAGTTCGGTCTGTACGACCCCCGGCTCGATCAGCGTCACCCGCACCCCGCGCTCGGTGACCTCCTGGCGCAGGGACTCGCTGAACGCGTTCACCGCGAACTTCGAGGCGTTGTAGACGCCGGCTCCCTTGCCGGCGACCCGGCCCGCGGTGGAGGAGATCTGCAGGACGTGGCCCTGTCGCTCCAACAGGTGTGGCAGCGCTGCGTGCGTCATGAACAGCAGGCCCAGCACGTTCGTCTCGATCATCCGGGTCCAGTCGGAGGTGTCGGCACCCTCGATCGTCCCCAGCAGCATCACGCCGGCGTTGTTGACCAGGACGTCCAGACCGCCGAACTCCTTGACGGTGCGGCGTACCGCCTCGGCACAGGCTGCCTTGTCGGTGACATCGAGTTCGACCGTGAGGACCCGGGCCCCGTCACCGGCCAGCTTGTCGCGCAGGCTCGCCAACCGATCTGCGCGGCGGGCGGCGATCGCCACCGCTGCCCCTTCCTGTGCCAACGCGATCGCGGTCGCCTCCCCGATCCCCGACGATGCGCCGGTCACCAGGGCCACCTTGCCGTCCAGCCGTCCCGCCACTTCTGCTCCCTCTGTTCTCGTGGTCATGTCTGCTCGAGCCCGCATCCTCCGGGGCTAGCACGTCACCTGATCCGGGTCCGGCGCCTCAGCCCCGCTTCTTCAGCGCGCCGGGCTTGTGGGCCGCCTGCTTTCCCGTCTTGTCGCTCTCCACCAGGTACTGCGGGTCGTCGTCGGTCGCTGCCACCTTGTGGCCCTTGATGTGCGTCTCGTCGGTGAGCTTCTTCTGCACAGTGCCGTGCGTCGTTCCCTGGGAGGTCTCCCACTCGACGTCGTCACCCTTACGGAGTTCCTCGGCCATCCGCCAACCCTACGAGCGGCCCCGCCGATGTGCGCGGCGGGGCGGCCGGCCGCGAACCGCTACTCCAGCCGGTACGCGCGGCGCGCGTTGCCGGCGCAGACCAGCTCCGCCACCCGCTCGGCGTCGGCGGCCGACCAGTCCCCGGCCTGTACGCCGGCGGTGAGGAACGAGTCCAGCCCACGGCGGAACAGGGTGGCCCCGAGGTGGTACAGCTCGGGCAGTCCGTAGGCATCGGAGGAGTAGAGGAACTTGCCGAACGGCGTGAGTTCCAGGCTCTCCGCGATCACCCGGGAGGCCCCCCGCCCCAGATTGTGGGTGGCCAGGCCGAGGTCCACGAACACGTGCGGGAACACCTGCGCCAGGTAGCCGGCCCTGCGGTGGAACGGGTAGTTGTGCAGCAGCATGATCGGGACGCCGGTCGGCTGGGTGGCCCGCAGCAGGGCGGTCAGCAGCAGCGGGTCGCAGCGCTGCAGGTCGACGTCGCTGTCACCCACCCCGACGTGGAACTGCAGCGGCAGCGCGCGGTCGACGCCCTCCCAGATCAGGAAGCGGATCAGCACCTCGTCGGCGCAGCGCACACCGCCGCCGCCGGTGTCGCCCTCGATGTCGGACAGCCACCGGCCCGCGGCGTCGGTGACCTCCTGGGCGCTAGGCCGGTCGGGAGCCAGCTCCAGGCCCACCCGGTACGCCGCGATC
>JBBPYA010000286.1:0-6157 GCA_038200385.1 Mycobacteriales bacterium | reverse complement strand
GCCGCCGTCCGCAGCGCGGTCTCGGCGCTGTCCTGGGCCAGCACGTACCACCCGACCGCCTCCGCGACACCGGACGCGAGCGACTCCAGCTGCGGTCCCACCCGGGCGGCCACCGCGGCCCAGGACCGCAGGTCGGCCAGGGCCGACTCGCTGGCCGGTCCGTCCCAGGCCTGCGGTGCGGACAGGCTCGCCTCCACCGAACTGGCCCGGAGCACCCAGGACCGGGCCGAGTCTGCGGCCTCGGTGAGCGCCGTGCCGCCGCGGCGCAGGGCCGCGACGTCCCACCCGGCGACGTCGTGGACGCTCATCGCGGCACGGCCGCAGCGCCGACCCGTCCGTACGAGCCGACCAACGCGGAGTCCATCTGCCGGTAGGTCGCCGCCCCGTCGGCGACCCGTCCCGCGGTCTGCCGGCACTGCCCGGCCAGTGCCTCGGTGAGCCGGTCCAGCGGCAGGCCGGGCAGCTCAGCGTGCAGGGCGGACCCGAGCGCGGCCGCGGCGAGCAGGGCCACCGCACCGGTGAGGTCCGCGCCGCTGACCGTGACCAGGTCCGCCACACCCGTCAGCGACTCGGCGGCGGCGTCGAGCACGGCGACCTGCATCGCGTACGTCGTCATCGACGCGCTCCTGTCGCTGGAACTCCGGTGATCCCGGCTCGCCAGTGACGCTAGGAGGGGGCGGCGACCGTGGCCCAGGGCCGTCCACAGGCCGGTCTGCCGTCCACAGATCCGTGGCGGGTGCTGGCGCCGACCGGTCAGGCGGGCCACGCTCCCGAGTCGGCCTCCGCTGGTGCCCGGCCGACTAGCTCGGCGAGCCGGGCCAACCGTCGGGAGCCCACGATCCGGTACGCCGGACCGCCGGCGCGGGACCCGAGGAAGGCACCGGGCAGTCCGGCCGCCGAGAGCACCGCGCCGGCCGGCTCCCAGAGGTGCTCGTCGCTGGCGCCGAGCCGCAGCAGGTAGCCGCCGCTGTCGGCGTGCCCTGCGGCCACCGCCCAGAACCGCAGCCGTCGAGGAGTGAGGGCGAAGCCGGCGGGCATCCGGCTGCGGGCGCCGTGCGCCCACCGACGCGCGACCTCGGAGAGTTTCGGGTCGAACGCGCTGCGGACGCTGCACAGGCCCCGGTCGGTCTCGCCCAGCTCCCCGCCCAGCCCGCGGTTGGCCATGGCCTCCCGCAGCAGGTCAGCCCGCCAGCCGGCCGGGACCAGGACGGAGATGCGTGCCAGCTCACCCCGACGTACGAGGGCGCCGCCGGCGAGGAGAAGACCCTCGACGTCCGCGACGGCGGGGGCGTCGTCCTCGACGCTGAACAGGGAGAGCTGGCCGGACACGGGGGAAGGCTAGTGCGCGCGCGGCCGGGCGGTCGGCAGCCGCAGTCCCCGCGCGCCGGCGCGATCAGGCGGCGGTGGCGACCTCGCCGGCATCCTCGCCGACGACGACCGAGCGCCGCTTGGACACCACGGTCGCACTGACGATGATCACGACCGCGGCGAGGGAGATGGCGATCCGCAGACCGTTGTTGGCGTTTGGCCCGATCGAGAGCGCGACCACGGCTGGGGCGATCAGCAGCGCCACCAGGTTCATGACCTTGAGCAGCGGGTTGATCGCGGGGCCGGCGGTGTCCTTGAACGGGTCGCCGACGGTGTCGCCGATGACGGTGGCCGCGTGCGAGTCGCTGCCCTTGCCGCCGTACGCGCCGTCCTCGACCATCTTCTTCGCGTTGTCCCACGCGCCTCCGGAGTTGGCCAGGAAAACCGCCATCAGGGTGCCGGTCGCGATCGCGCCGACCAGGTAGGCGGCCAGCGGACCGAAGCCGAGCCCGAAGCCGACCGCGACCGGGGCGAGGACGGCCAGCAGGCCGGGGGTGGCCAGCTCGCGCAGGCTGTCCTTGGTGCAGATGTCCACGACGCGGCTGTAGTCCGGGCGCTCGGAGTAATCCATGATCCCCGGGTGCAGCCGGAACTGCTCACGGACCTCGAACACGACCCGCCCGGCGGCCCGCGACACCGCGCTGATGGCCAGCCCGCTGAAGAAGAACACGACCGCCGCGCCGATCACGGCTCCCACGATGTTCTGGGCGTTAATCAGCTGGAGGGAGGACTGTACGGCGCCCGCCGCGTCGCCTCCGGTGCCGAGGGCCTTGGTGACCGAGTCGATGACCGACGTCGAGTAGGACCCGAACAGCGCGGTGGCCGCCAGTACCGCGGTGGCGATCGCGATGCCCTTGGTGATCGCCTTGGTGGTGTTGCCCACCGCGTCGAGGTCGGTCAGGATCCGCGAGCCGGCGGCGTCGATATCACCGGACATCTCCGCGATGCCCTGGGCGTTGTCGCTGACCGGCCCGAAGGTGTCCATGGACACGATGACCCCGGCGGTGGTGAGCAGTCCGCACCCGGCCAGCGCCACGGCGTACAGGGCGACCGCCCCGCCGACGAGGTAGGCGCCGTACACGGCGGCCCCGATGAGCAGCGCGGAGTAGACGGCGGACTCCAGCCCCACCGAGATGCCGGACAGGATGACCGTGGCCGCGCCGGTCAATGAGGACCGGCCGATGTCCTGGACCGGCTTGCGGCTGGTCTCGGTGAAGTAGCCGGTCAGCAGCTGGATCATCGCGGCGAGGACGATGCCCACGAGCACGGAGATGAACGCGATCAGCGCCGGGTTGCCGTTGGACAGGCCGGGGTTGCCCAGCGCGGCGAAGGTGCTGGGCAGCAGCGTGAATGCGGCTACCGCGACGAGAACCAGCGAGAACGCCGCCGAGATGAAGAAGCTGCGGTTGATCGTGGTCAAGCCGGACTTGTCGCTGTCGCGAGGGTTGGACACCAGGATCCCGACCACGGCGGCAAGCACGCCGACCGCGGCCACGACGAGCGGGAACAACATGCCGACCGAGCCGTAGAACACCTGACCCAGGATCAGTGCCGCCACCAGCGTGACGGCGTAGGACTCGAACAGGTCCGCGGCCATGCCGGCGCAGTCCCCGACGTTGTCGCCCACGTTGTCGGCGATCGTGGCGGCGTTGCGGGGGTCGTCCTCGGGGATGGACTTCTCGACCTTGCCGACCAGGTCGGCGCCGACGTCGGCGGCCTTGGTGAAGATGCCGCCGCCGACCCGCATGAACATCGCGAGCAGGGCGCCACCGAAGCCGAACCCTTCCAGCACGACCGGTGCGGTGTTGTTGAACAGCAGCAGGGCCAGCGACGCGCCCAGCAGGCCCAGGCCGATCGTGATCATCCCGCAGATGCCGCCGGTGCGGAACGCGATCCGGAACGCCGGCTTGCCACCGCCCTCCAGCCGGGCCGCGGCCGCGACCCGGACGTTGCCCTGCGTCGCCAGCGTCATCCCGATGAACCCGACGAGCGCCGAGAACGTCGCCCCGATCAGGAAGAACACCGCCCGGCCGACCCGGGTGCCGAACTCGCCCTCGGTGACCGGCAGCAGGAACAGCAGCACGAAGACGATCGCGGCGAAGATACTGAGGGTCTTGAACTGCCGCGTGAGATACGCCCGGGCACCCTCCTGCACCGCCTTGGCGATCTCCTGCATGCGGGCCGTGCCCTGGTCGGCCGCGGTGACCTCTTTGACGAGATAGGCAGCGAAGGCCAGCGCCCCGAGCGAGATCAGCAAGATGATGACGACGAGCGCGTAGTCACCACCGGCGATGCTGGTGGACATCAATCCTCCTGTAGGCGGGCGGCAGAGCACCCGAGCGTGTGCCATCACGACCCAGCAGCCAGGCTGCGGCCGATGAAGCGGCGATGAAACAACACTGAAAGAGCGCGTACGAGCGCCCGCTGGGCCGGGAGTCTATGGCGTCACGGGCCGAAGCGACGAACCGGGTCGAGCGTGGCACAGTCATCCGATGCCCGGAGGCGACCGCAATCCGACGCGGTCGGGCGCCGTGCCGACCGGCTGCGAGGCGGCCGAGCAGCTACTCGCGTTGGCCACCGGTGGGCGCCCGGACCGACCGGTCACGCACCTTGAACACCTTCCGGCCCGACCCGGACGCCCGGCCGACTGGCCGCCCTGGGTGCCGGAGTTGGTGCGCTCCCGGCTCGCCCTGCGCGGCATCCATCGACCCTGGGAGCACCAGGTCGAGGCCGCCGAACTGGTCCGGGCCGGACAGTCCGTCGTGATCGCCACGGGGACCGCGTCCGGCAAGTCCCTGGGGTACCAGCTGCCGGTGCTGTCCGCCCTGCTGAGCGACGAGCGCGCTACGGCGCTGTACCTCTCACCCACCAAGGCACTGGGCGCGGACCAGCTGCGCTCGGTACGCGACCTGACGCTTCTCAGCGTCCGGGCCGCCGCCTACGACGGCGACACGCCGAGGGAGGAACGGGACTGGGTCCGCGCGCATGCCCGCTGGATCTTCACCAATCCCGACATGCTGCACGTGGGACTGCTGCCGGCGCACCAGAAGTGGTCGTCGTTCCTGCGCCGGCTGCGCTACGTCGTCGTCGACGAGTGCCACAGCTACCGCGGGGTGTTCGGTTCGCACGTGGGGCACGTCCTGCGGAGACTGCGCCGGCTGTGCGCGCGCTACCACGCCGACCCGGTGTTCGTGCTGGCCTCGGCGACGGCCGGAGACCCAGCGGGATCGGCGAGCCGGCTGACCGGTCTGCCGGTCCGCGCGGTCACCTCCGACGCCTCGCCGCGCGGTGACACCGCGTTCGCGCTGTGGGAACCCCCCCTGACCGAGCTGCGCGGTGAGCAGGGCGCCCCGGTCCGCCGATCCGCGCTGAGCGAGACCGCCCGGCTGCTCAGCGACCTGGTGTCCCAGGGCGCCCGGACCCTGGCCTTCGTACGGTCCCGGCGCGGCGCGGAGATCGTGGCGCTGCAGGCTCGGACCCTGTTGGCCGACGCCGGAGCCGCCGATCTGGCCCGGCGGATCGCGGCCTACCGGGCAGGGTTCCTCGCGGAGGAACGACGCGCTCTGGAAGCAGCCCTGTCCTCGGGTCGGTTGCTCGGCGTGGCAGCCACGAACGCGCTGGAGCTGGGCGTGGACATCACCGGCCTGGACGCGGTCGTGCTGTGCGGTTTTCCCGGGACCGTGGCGTCGATGTGGCAGCAGGCCGGGAGGGCCGGGCGTCGTGGTACGCCGTCGCTGGTCATCTTCGTGGCTCGGGACGACCCGCTGGACACCTACCTGGTGCACCACCCGCAGTCGGTATTCGGCCGGCCGGTCGAGGCGACGGTCACCGACCCGGCCAACCCGTATGTGCTCGGACCCCAGCTGTGCGCGGCCGCGGCCGAGGCTCCGCTCGTACCGGGCGAGCTGCCGCTGTTCGGCGGCGAGGCGGCCCGGGCGGTGCTCGACGGACTGGCGCAGGACGGAACGCTCCGGCGGCGGGCGGGCGGCTGGTACTGGACCCGCCGCGAGCGTCCGGTCGTCGACATCCGCGGCACCGGCGGCGAGCCGGTGTCGATCGTGCACCGGAGCACCGGCCAGCTGCTCGGCACCGTGGATCCGGACGCCGCCCACCGGACCGTCCACACCGGCGCGGTCTACCTGCATCAAGGGGTGTCCTACGTCGTGGACTCGCTGAACACCGATGAGGCGGTCGCGCTGGCGCACGCCGAGACGACTGCGTGGACAACCAATGCTCGGGAGGTCACCGAGATCGACGTCGTCGCCTCGCACGAGCGGACCGACCGCGGTCCCGGGGCCCTGCACCTGGGCACGGTGGACGTCACCAATCAGGTCGTCAGCTTCCAGCGCAGGCGGGTCGGCACCGGCGAGGTGCTGGACGAGACCGCTCTCGACCTGCCGCCCCGGCTGCTCCGGACCAAGGCTGTCTGGTACACCGTCGAGGAGGACGCGCTGGTCCGAGCTGGTCTGGACGGGCTCGACTGGCCTGGCGCGCTGCACGCTGCCGAACACGCCGCGATCGGGTTGTTGCCGCTGTTCGCCAGCTGCGACCGCTGGGACATCGGGGGGGTGTCCACGGCCATGCACCCGGACACCGGGCGTCCCACAGTGTTCGTGTACGACGGGCATCCAGGCGGAGCCGGGTTCGCCGAGCACGGGTACGCCGTGGCCTCGGACTGGCTGGCCGCCACCCGCGCGGGCATCGCCTCGTGCGAGTGCTCGTCCGGCTGCCCGTCCTGCGTGCAGTCGCCCAAGTGCGGCAACGGGAACGACCCATTGGATAAGGCGGG
>JBBPYA010000285.1:0-7154 GCA_038200385.1 Mycobacteriales bacterium | reverse complement strand
GACCTGGCCGCGCTGGCGGTCGTGGTGACCGAGGCCGGTGGCCGGTTCAGTGACCTGGAGGGGCGCCCCGGTCCGGACGGCGGCAGCGCGGTCTGCAGCAACGGACTGTTGCACGAGCAAGCGCTGGCCGTGCTGCGCCCGGACCCGGACCCCGCGGGGCCAGTCGGTCGTGGCCCGATGCCGGACGGGGACGTCACCGCGGCCTGGTGAGGCGCGGCTCAGGCCAACCCGCGGATCGCCCGGGCCGGTGGCCGGTCCCCCCGGATCGAGGCCACCATGTCGAGCACCTGCCGGGTCTGCACGACCTGGTGCGCCCGGAAGATCCGCGCCCCGTGCCAGGCGCAGACTGCGGTGGCCGCCAGCGTCCCGGTCAGCCGCTCCCCCACCGGCAGGTCCAGCGTCTCCCCGATGAAGTCCTTGTGCGACAAGGCGACCAGCACCGGCCACCCGGTGTCGACCAGTTCGTCGAGCCGCCGCGTCAGCTCGAGGGAATGCCAGGTGTTCTTGCCGAAGTCGTGGCCAGGATCGATCAGGATCCCGTCCGGGTGGACGCCGGAAGCTACCGCTCGCTGTGCCAGCCCCGTGGTCCAGGACCGTACGTCGGAGACGACGTCGGCGTACCGCACGCGGTGTGGCTTCGTCCGTGTCGGCTGACCGCCCGCGTGGCTGCAGACCAGGCCGGCACCGTACTCGGCTGCCACGTCGGCGAGGGCGGGCTCGACACCGCCCCAGGGATCGTTGAGCAGGTCGGCGCCCTCGGCGCAGACGGCGCGGCCGACCTCGGCCCGCCAGGTGTCGACGGCGATCACGAGGTCCGGGTACGCCGCCCGCACCGTCCCGACGAAGCCGGCCACCCGGCGGATCTCCTCGGTCACGTCGACGTCCTCACCGGGGCCGGCCTTCACCCCGCCGATGTCGATCAGCCCGGCACCCTCGGCCACCACCTCGTGTACCCGTTCCAGGGCAGCATCCCGCTGGTAGGTGCGGCCCCGGTCGTAGAAGGAGTCGGGCGTGCGGTTCACGATCGCCATCACGGCGGGCTCGCCGGGCGCGAACAGGCAGCGACCCAGCCGGAGCGCTCCGGGCGGGCTCACCCGGCGCTCCCCAGCAGTGCTGGCACCTCGGGCAGCTCGCGGGAGGGCTGGCGGCGCTGCATGATCACCGAGGCTAACCGCTGCCGCACCGGGCGCGGTCCGGGACGCGAAACCCCACCCCCCCGTGGTGGATCACCCCTGCGGCCTCGGGGCGTCGGGGTCCGATGGCGGGGACCAGCGGGGGACCACGGCGGCCACGGCGAGCAGCGGCAACGCGAACAGCGCGACCAGGACGGAGACCGGCAGCCACGGCGACCCGGCGGCGTAGCCGGCGAACGTCGCGAGCGCCACGACCTCGGTGAGCAGCCCGGTCACCGAGGTCACGGTCGCCCGGGCCGGGCCCTCGACGGTGTCCTGCAGGCGCGCCTCGTTGACCACGATCAGGTTGTTGTGGATCCCGCTGGCCACCGCCAGCCCGACGAACCCGAGCAGGCCACCCAACGCCGAACCCCCCGCGAACAGGACGGCGGCCAGTACGAGCAGCCCGGCCATCGTGGAGTTGCCCATCCCGACCGTGCAGCCGGCGAGCGCCGTACCGATCACCTCGCCGACCGAGGTGATCCCGACGAGCAGGGCGGCCACCGCGACCGTGGCGCCCTTCTCCTGCGCCACCAGGGCGAAGTACTCGTCGTGGGTGTTCAGTCCGTAGACGACTGCAGTGAGCAGCACGGCGTTGCGGACCAGCCGGGCCCCGGTGACCTCTCCCAGGCCCGCCCGCAGCATGCCGAGGTAGCGCCCGGCGAACGACCGGCTCGACGGTGCGGAGCCACCTTCGGTCTCGTCGGCGGCGGCCACGACAGGGGCCTGCGGCAGGGTCAGCGCCAGCAGCCCCTGCGCCGCCGGTACCGCGACACTGGACCAGCCGACCAACGGGTAGCCGCCGACGGCGAACAGCGGTGCGGCAAGGAACGTCGCGGCCAGGATCCCGACCGTCGACGCGGACCCGGCGTAGCCCATCAGCGCCGCATAGGTCCGGGTGGCACCGACCGCCGCGAGTTCGTCGTACACCAGCGCTTCGAGCGTGCCGGAGATCAGCGAGCTGCCGGCGCCCCACAGGATGAAGCCGAGCGCGAACCCGGCGTAGTTCGGCGCCAGGATCCAGGACGCGAAGCCGAGGGCATGCAGCCCTGGACCGAGGGCCAGCAACAGTCGGCGGGGCACCACATCGGCCCAGGCGCCGGAGGGAACCTCGACGACGAGCGCGGTGAGCGACCAGATCGCGAACAGCGAGGAGATCTCACCGATCGACAGGCCGGCGTCGGCGAAGAGCAGGGCGTAGACGGCGTAGAACGGGATGAAGTCGTTCAGCCCCGAGTAGCCGATGATCGTGCCCGCGAGCCGACGCGGCACCGTCGGCATCACGGCGGCACCGTGCCGAGGCACTCAGCAGGAGGTCAGGGCTGGGCGGCGGGGTAGCGCACGCGGTCAGCCTGCGACCGCGGGCGTCCCGCTGTCAAGATCGTTTTTAGCCGGCGCGGTCACCCGATGGAGGGTCCCAGACCGAGGGACTGCGGGGTGCTGGAGTCCGGTGAGGGCTGGTGCAGCCCCTCGTCGAGCGAACCGAACTCCGTCATCAGCGCGGCACTTCCGCCCCACGGCGTCTGCTCCTCGGCGACCAGGGTGTTCGTGGTGAGCAGAAGCCCGGCCACCGAGGCACCGTTCTCCAGCGCCGCGCGGGCGACCCGTAGTGGGTCGACGATGCCCATCTCGACCATGTTGCCGTAGCGACCCTCCAGCGCATCGAACCCCCCGTCGACATCCATCTTGGCCAGCTGCGCGAGCACCTCGGTCCCGGAGTACCCGGCGTTGGTGGCGATCAGCCGCGCCGGCTCGGACAGCGCCCGCCGCACGATCTCCACGCCCGTCGCGTAGTCGTCCTTGACCTGCAGGTCGTCCAATGCCGGCTCGGCGTGCAGCAGTGCGGCACCGCCTCCGGCGACGATCCCCTCCGCCATCGCCGCGCGGACCGCTGCGACGGCGTCCTCGACCCGGTGCTGCAACTCGTTGAGTTCGGCGTTGGTCGGTGCACCGACCCGGATCACCGCAACCTTTCCGGTCAGCGACCCGATCCGCTCGCTGAGCACGTCCTCGTCGATGCCGAACGTCGCGCGGCCCAACTCGGCGCGCAGCTGCGCCACCCGGAACTCCACGTCCTCCGCACTGCCGGCACCGCCGATGATGGCGGTCCGGTCCGCGGTGACCCGCACCTGCCGCGCGGTACCCAGCTGGTCGACGGTCATCGTCTCCAGCGTGAAACCGGAGTGCTTGCTGTAGACCGCGCCACCGGTGATCGAGGCGATGTCCTCCAGCTTGCGAAGCCGACGGTCGCCGAAGCCGGGTGCGGTGATCGCGACACACTGGAACGTGCCGTTCACATGGTTGTGCACGAGCATGCTCAGCGCGGAGCCCTCGACGCGCTCGGCGAGGATGATCAGCGGCCGCGGGTTGCGCATGATCTTGTCCAGCAGCGGCATCAGCTCCTGGACCTTGGTGATCTTCTCACTGCACAGCAGGATGTACGGGTTGTCGACGACGGCTTCCAGGCTGGCCGGGTTGGTGACCATGTACGGCGACATGTAGCCGTTGTCGAACTCGAAGCCCTCGATGAAAACCACGCTCATCCCATGCTGGGGAGACTCCTCCACGGTGACGATGCCACCCTCGCCGACGGTGAAGATCGCCTTGGCGATCACCGCGCCGACCGCGTCGTCGTCGTTGGCCGAGATCGCTGCCACCCGCAGGTAGTCCTGCTCGGTGACCACCGGGTGGGCGGCCTCGCGCAGCCGCTCGACGAGCTTGCCGACGGCCAGGTCGATGCCACGCTTGACCAGCACCGGGTTCCCGCCGGCCCCAATCGCCTTGGTGCCCTCCCGGATGATCGCCTGGGCGAGCACCGTCGCCGTCGTGGTGCCGTCGCCGACGACGTCGTTGGTCTTGATCGCCGCTTCTTTGACCAGCTGGGCACCCATGTTCTCGAACTGGTTCTTCAGGTGGATCTCGCGGGCGATCGTGACCCCGTCGTTGGTGACCACCGGCGAACCGGTGAGCTTCTCCAGGATCACGTTGCGGCCCTTGGGTCCCAACGTGGACTTGACCGCCTCCGCCAGCTGGTCGACCCCCGCGAGCAGCAGGGTGCGGGCTTCGTCGCCGAAGCGCAGTTCCTTGGCCATGAAATCTCCTCAGCTGCTGCGTCAGGGAACGAGAATCGCGCGACCGCGGACGTTACCGGCGTCCAGGTCCTCGATGGCCTCCACCGCGGAGTCCAGCGGGTATGCCTTGGTGTGCAGGGTCACCTTGCCGGCCTGGGCGAGCACCATCAGCTCGGCCAGGTCGTTGTACGTGCCGACGATGTTGCCGACGATGTTGCGTTCGGTGGAGATGATGTCCAGCGTCGGGATGTGGACCGTGCCGCCGTAGCCGATCACGTAGTAGGACCCGGCCCGGGCGGTCATCGCGAACCCGTCCTGCTCCGCGCCCTGCTCGGCGACGAAGTCCATGACCACCTCGGCGCCGTTGCCGTCGGTCAGCTGCAGCACGGTGTCCACGTGCGAGCCGTCCGCTACAACCGTGTGGTGCGCGCCGAGTTGCTCGGCGAGCTTGAGTGCCTCCGGGTTGCGGTCGACCACGACGATCCGGGTTGCGGTCAGGGCAGCCAGGCACTGGATCCCGATGTGGCCCAGCCCACCGGCGCCGATCAGCACGCAGGTGGTTCCGGGGTACAGCAAAGGGATCGCCTTGCGTACGGCGTGGTAGGCGGTGATGCCGGCATCGGCCAGCGCCGCGACGTCCTGCGGGCGGGTCTCCGGGTCCAGCTTGACGCAGGCCCGGGCAGAGGTGAGCAGGTACTCCGCCATCCCGCCGTCCGTGGACAGGCCAGGGAAGCTGGACGCGACGCAGTGCATGTCGTTGCCCGCCCGACAGGCCCGGCACAACCCGCACGTCGGCGTCGGATGCAGGATCACGGTGTCGCCGACAGCCACGTTGGTGACCCCCGCGCCGATCTCGTGCACCCAGCCGGCGTTCTCGTGGCCGAGGGTGTACGGCAGCGGCGTACCCATCGCCGCGTCCCACTGACCCTCGATGATGTGCAGGTCGGTGCGGCACACACCGGCCCCGCCGATCTTCACGATCACGTCGAGCGGACCCTGCACGGTCGGTTCGGGGACCTCGTCGACGACCGGGTTCTGGTGGAACTCGTGCAGCCGCACGGCCTTCATTCGTCTTCTCCTCGCTCGTCGACGGTTCCGTACCGGTGGGCCAGCATCCCGCGGCAGACCCCCGAGTTGGCGTCCAGGCTTACCCGGGTCAACCGGGCCCGCCGCAGGTGCAGGGGCAACGCCTCCAGCGCGACCGGTGCCCCGGTCGCGGGATCGAGCAACAGCGGGTCGGCGTCGCCGGCGGGCAGGCCGAGCTCGACCCGGCGCTGCCGCAGCCGGGTCAGATCCGGTCCGGATGGCGTGTCCCCCAGCGTCAGCGCCACCAGATCCTCCGCGGCCGAGCCCGCGGCGACCAGCGGCCGGCAGACCCGATCGGTGCCGGCCCAGACCGCCTTGCGCAGGAAGTCGCGGCGCAGGTCGGTCAGTTCGTCGACGGCCTCGCCGTCGAAGGTCTGCATGAAGCCCGACCTTGCCGCCACTCCGCCGTTGATCTCGGTGGAGGCGAAGTGGTCCTCCAGCACGACCTCGGCCCGCCGGATCCCGTCCACGGCGCTGGCCGCGTCGTAGGCGTCGGCCACCATCAGGAAGGCGAAGTTGGGCGCGCAGAAGTAGGTGGGAAGCCGGAGGCGGATCTCGGCCACGCCGTCGTCGGAGACCGTGCACGAGGACACGAAACCCAAAGCCGTCACCGACTCGTCCAGTTCCGGATCGCGCACGGACTCCAACGCGGCCCACACCCCCGCCGCGGCCGAAGCCGCGTACGGGGGTGGCGCCGCAACCGAGCCGGCGATGTGGACCCGCGCCGCGGCCGAAGCCGCGGCGGTCATCCGTTGACCAGCGCGGCGTCGTCCTGTGCGGCCGGCTCACCGGCGTCGGCCAGCTGGCACTCCGCGGGCACGTCGATGTCGTACAGCTTGGCCGCGTTCAGGCCCAGGATCTTCTTCTTCGTCGCCGCGTTCACCCGCGGGTAGTCCGAGAACTCGTCGCTGGGGTAGTCCCAGTCCACGAGACCCTCGACCTGCCACTTGGGCTCCCAGATCCCGTAGTCGGAACCGAACGTCATCTTGTCCTCGCCGACCCAGAACAGCAGCTCGCCCATCACCTTGGCGAAGAACTTCGGCCGGGCGAACATCAGGCCGCCGATGACCACCGACAGGCCCGCGTAGACATTGGGTTCCTGCGTCGCCATGAAGCAGAAGTCTTCGATGCGGGGCAGGCCGACGTGCTCGACGATGAAATTCAGGTCGGGGAAATCGGTTGCCGCGTGATCGACATCGGCGACGTCGAAGGCGTCCTTGTCCAGCGGCCAGATCGTCGGGCCCTTGTGTACGTGGACATTCTTGATGCCAAGTTCCTGCGCCTTGGCCAGATAGGTGTAGGCCTCCTTGTCGCTGAGCTTCCAACCCCGCGAATCGCCCCGCCACTCCGCGGTGTACAGCTTCAGCCCGATCGCCCCGGTGCGCTGGACGTCCTCCTCCAGCTGCTTGAGGCCGGCGTCACCCTCACGCGGGTCGAAGCGGGTGTTCAGGCGGAACTTGTCCGGGTGCTTGTCGCGCAGCGCACCGTTCTTCTCGGTCGTGTTGAAGCCGTCCTTGTACCACTCCTTCAGGTACGTCGGCTGGAAGATCGCGACGTCGACGTGCCCGTCCTCGAAGACGTCCTTCATCAGGTCGGCTTCGGAGTACTTCTGGAAATGCTCGATCGACCAGTGCCTCTCCGGCGGACCGAGACTCTGATAGGCGTGGAAGCACTCGATCCAGCCCTTGGCGTACTGCTCGTGACCCGCCACCCAATTCTCCGGACTGGCGTCCCAGTAGTGCATGTGGCTGTCGACGATGAAGTACTTCTCTCCGTCTTTCTCGTACACGTGTCCTCCTGGGGGATCGGATGATCGGGCGGGGTC
>JBBPYA010000284.1:0-9342 GCA_038200385.1 Mycobacteriales bacterium | reverse complement strand
GCCGTCCTCCACGCCGTACACAAAGCCGCGCACGCCGTCCTTGACGGGGATGAACGGGTCGGCCTGGATCCGCTTGATCGACTGCCGGACGTCGGTGTCGAGGTCGCCGAAGGCGTTGGCCGACCACTCCGGCTTGAGGCCAGTCTCCTCCTGGATCGAGGCCTTGAAGTCGTCATCGTGGAAGGTCAGCATGCCGCAGTCGGTGTGGTGGATCAGCACGATCTCGGTGGTGCCGAGCAACCGCTGGCTGATCGCGAGGCTGCGCAGGACGTCCAGGGTCACCACGCCGCCGGCGTTGCGGATGACGTGCGCGTCGCCCTCGGCCAGGCCCAGGACGCCGTACACGTTCAGCCGGGCATCCATGCAGGCCACGACCGCGACCTTCTTCGCGGGTGGCAGCGGCAGTTCCGCCTTATCGAAGGAGGCGGCGTACTGCGCGGCGTTCTGGACCAACTCGTCGGTGGCGCTCACTGTTCTCCTCTTTTCCGCGAATGGGATGGAAGCCGGTCCAGCCTAGGTCAGGCTCCGGGCATGTCCCGGACCGGCTGCGCCCGCAGCGGCAGGCTCAGGTGATGCGGGACCGGTCGGCCGGGTAGCGCTCGTGCGCGCCGGCCTGGACCAGCCGCCGGATCCGGTCCAGCCCGTCCCAGACCTCGTCGTACGACGTGGTCAGCGGCGCCGGCCCGAGCCGCAGCCGGTCAGGCGTGCGGAAGTCCGGGACGACGTCGTACTCCTCGATCAGCGCCCGGCAGATCCGCCAGGCGTCGGGGTGGTGCAGGGTGACGTGCGAGCCGCGGCGCTCGGAGTCCGCGGGGGAGGCCAGCCGGAAGCCGAGGGGCACCAGCCAGGCCTCGGCCAGCTCGATGAGGTACGCCGTCATCGCCATCCCCTTGGCGCGCAACGCCTGGATGCCGGCCTCGGCCACCAGCCGGACGCCCTCCCGCATCGCGATCATCGACAGCACCGGCGGGGTACCGACCAGGAAGCGGGCCAGCCCCGGCGCGGCGTCGTAGGACTGGTCCATGTCGAACTGGTCCCGCTGCCCGAACCAGCCCCAGATCGGCTGGCGCAACTGGTCCTGCAGGTCGCGGCGGACGTAGAGGAAGGCCGGCGCCCCGGGGCCACCGCAGAGGTACTTGTAGCTGCAGCCGACGGCCAGGTCCGCGCCGGCTGCGGCCAGTCCCACCGGGACCGAACCGGCCGAGTGCGACAGGTCCCAGAGCGCCAGCGCCCCCGCGTCGTGGGCCAGCGCGGTCACGCCGGCGAGGTCGGCGAGCGCACCGCTGCGGTAGGCGACGTGCGAGAACGACGCGAGCGCCACGTCGCTGTCGAGGGCGTCGCGGACGGCCGCCGTGGACAGCCCACGGTCGAGATCGGTCGGCACGACGCGCAGTTCCAGCCCGCGGGCGGCGGCCAGACCCTGGAACACGTAGCTGTCAGTGGGGAAGTTGTCGTCGTCGTAGAGCAGCACCCGCCGGTCCGGGCGGGCGTCCAGCGCCGCGGTGGCGAGCTTGTACAGGTTGACCGTCGTGGAGTCCGAGACCACGACCTCGCCCGGTTCGGCCTGCACGATGCCGGCGGCGATCTCGTCGCCGATCTGCGCGGACAGCTCGATCCAGTGGGACCAGGACCGGATCAGCCCGCGTCCCCACTGGTCGTCGACCGCCTCGGCCAGCCGCCGGGCGGTCGTGGCCGGGAGCCGGCCGAGGGAGTTGCCGTCGAGGTACACCAGCCCGTCGTCGGCGCGGACGACTTGGTCCCGGAACGACGCGAGCGGGTCGGCGCGGTCCAGCGCCTGTGCCTGCTCCCGGTCGGTTCGCACCGGCTGAGGCTAGCCTCCGGGCCATGGGTGTTCAGCGGTGAGCGCGCCGCATGACCTGAGTGCACTCGAGCAGGCCGCGGCGATCCGGGCCGGCGAGCTGAGCCCGGTGGAACTCGTCGAGCACTACCTGACCCGCATCGAGCAGCACGGCGACAGCGTCGGTGCCTTCATCACGGTGGCCGCGGACCGCGCCCGGGAGCAGGCCCGATCCGCGGCGCAGGCCGTCGTCGACGGCGCCCGGCTGCCGCCGCTGCACGGCGTACCCACCGCGATCAAGGACCTCAACATGACCGCCGGGCTGCGCACGACGTTCGGCTCGGCCGTCATGGTCGACAACGTGCCCGAGATGGACGACTTCGTCGTCACCCGGCTGCGCGAGGCCGGAACGATCAACCTGGGCAAGACGAACACGCCGGAGTTCGGCTTCCCCTGCTACACCGAACCGACGATCGCCCCACCGGCGCGTACCCCGTGGGACCTCAGCCGGCTGGCGGCCGGCTCCAGCGGCGGTGCCGGTGCCGCGGTCGCCGCGGGCCTGGTCCCGTTCGCGCAGGGCTCGGACGGGGGCGGCTCGATCCGCAGCCCGGCCAGCGTATGCGGCCTGGTCGGCATCAAGACCTCCCGCGGCCGGGTGAGCGGAGGGCCGCTGGGTTTCGACTTCGCCGGTCTCGGGGTCCTCGGCCCGCTGGCCCGGACGGTCCGCGACGCCGCCGCGATGCTGGACGCGATGGCCGGTCCGATGCCCGGAGACCCGACCTGGGCGCCCCCGTTGCCCGTCGGCGAGAGCTTCCTGGACCACGCCGGGCGGGATCCCGACCGGCTGCGGATCGGGCGGTACGTCGACCCGGTGGTGCCGGGCGCGGTCGTCGATCCGGCGGTCCGCCGGGCCTGGGAGGACACCAGCACGCTGCTGGCATCCCTCGGGCACGACGTGGAGGACATCGCGGCGCCGCTGACCGCCGACCTGATCCCGCACTTCGAGGTGGTCTGGAGCATGTCGGCGACGACCCTGCCGGTCCCGCCGGAGCGGATCGGCGAGTTGCTGCCGCTGACCCGGTGGCTGCGCGACAAGGGGCTGGCTGCCACCGCGCAGCAGAGCGCGGTGGCGCTGGGGACGCTGTCGCAGCACAGCCGCGACGTGATCGCCTCGACGGCGGAGTACGACGTACTGCTCGCCCCGGTGTGCACGCTGCCGCCCCGGCCGGTCGGCTGGTTCCTCGAGGACGGCGAGGGGGCGCCCGACTTCGAGCGGCAGAAGCAGTTCTCGGCGTACACCGCGCTGTACAACATGACCGGACAGCCGGCGATCAGCATCCCGGTGCAGTGGTCCGACGACGGCCTGCCGCTGGGGATGATGCTGGTCGGCCGGCCCACCGACGAGGCGACCCTGATCGCGCTCTCGGCGCAACTCGAAGCCGCCCAGCCGTGGATCGGGCGGCGTCCGACCATGTGGTGAGTGGCGGACGGCACTGATTCGCTACCGTGCTCGCGTGAAGCGAGCCAGAACCGCGACGCCGTCGAGGGCGCCGCGATGAGCATCGTGGAGACGGCGCTGGTGTACGGCGGGATCCCCGTCCTCGTCATCGGCGTGTTGGCGGTCCTGGTGCTCGGCCGTGGCGGCGGCCGACCCCCGCGCTACCGCCCCGGCCGGCCCTGGACGTACGAACCGGTCTGGTACCTGCCGCGCCCCATCGAGGCCGGCCCGAGCCGGCCCGCGCTCACCGGTGGGTCTCCGCGTGCCCCAGGTGCCCCCCGGACGAGGGGAGGAGCCAGTGGTACTTGGTGAGAGAGCGCAGGCCGCGGCGGGCCCCTTCACTGCCAAGCAGCTGGCCCGCCTCGACGAAGCGCTGACCCTGTCCAGCCGGGAGACCGGCGTGCAGTTCAGTGTGTACGTCGGCGAACTCGGCGCGGACGCCCGCCGGACTGCGGTCGACCTGCACACCGGCCTCGGCGTGACCGCGGTGGACAGCGTGCTGGTCGCGGTCTCGCCCGGGCAGCGGCGGCTGGAGATCGTGACCGGTGAGATGACGGTCACGCGGCTGCCGGACCGGGCCTGCGCGCTGTCGGCGCTGTCCATGACGGCCGCCTTCGCCGGCGGCGACCTCGTCGGCGGGATCGTCAACGGCCTGCGGATGCTGGCCGACCAGGCCGGTCACCCCGCCGCCACCGCCCGCTGACCGCCACCACCCGCTGACCGCCACCACCCGCCGTCCGCGGGTCGCCCCCCGAATGCCGTGATCATGGGGATCTGCCGGTCCTGACCGGCGGATCCCAAAGATCATCGCCGAGGGGCAGGCCTCCGACGCGCTGGACCGCTGAGTCTCAGCCGGCGGCGGCGTCCCTGGCCCGGCAGCGCAGTGCCCGCGCGACCCCGTCCCGGCCCTCGGTGACCAGGCGGCGCAGCGCCGAGGGGTTGTCGTCGGCCAGCCAGGCGTCGGCGGCGTCGAGCGTGGACTGCTCGATCACGGTGGGGAACAGTCCGACGACGACCTGCTGGGCGATCTCGCTGGAACGCCGGGCCCAGACGTCGGCGATCACCGCGAAGTAGCGCCCGACGTACGGCGTGAGCAGCGCGGTCTGGGCGGGGTGGCCGAAGCCGACGACGAGCGCCCGGTTGATGGAGTTGGGCAACCCGTCGTCCTCGGTTGCCCGCCGCCAGGTCTCGGCCTTGGCCGCAGCGTCCGGCACGAGGGCGCGGGCGGTGGCCGCGTGCCGCTGGCCGGTCGCCGTCGTGTCGCGCTCCAGCTCGGCGTCGATCGCCTCGGTCCCGGCGCCGTTGATGGCGACGAGCCCCTGCAGCAGCGCCCACCGCAGGTCGGTGTCCACCGCGAGCCCGTCCACCACGACGGAGGAGTCCAGCAGCCCGCGGAGCAGCTGGGCGTGCTTGTCGCTGCGCGCGGCGGCGGCGAACGTCCGGCACCAGGTCAGCTGGTGGTCGCCACCCGGCACGGAGGAGTGCATCGAGGACCAGGCCTTGTCGGCGAGCGTCGACCAGCCGGTCGGGGCCCACGCCGGGTCGGCGTACGAGCCGATCGCGGCCTGCACCTGCCGCAGCAGCGACTGCACGACGCCGATGTCGTCCTCGGCGTCGACGCCGGACAGCACGAGGTCGACGTAGTCCCGGGCGGCCAGCTCGCCGTCGCGGGTCATGTCCCACGCCGCGGCCCAGCACAGTGCCCGCGGCAGGGAGTCGGTGAACTCGCCGATCCGGTCGGTCAGCGTCCGCAGCGACCGCTCGTCCAGGCGCAGCTTGCAGTAGGTGAGGTCGTCGTCGTTGACCAGCACCAGGTCCGCCGCAGTGACGCCCACCAGCTCACGCACCGGCGTGCGCTCCCCGTCGACATCGAGCTCGACGCGGGTGGTCCGGACCAGACCTTCCGCGCCGCCGGAGTACAGGCCGACGGCCAACCGGTGCGGGCGCAGTGTGGGGTGCTCGGGTACCGCGGTCTGCACGACGTCGAAGCTGGCGTAGGCGCCGGATTCGTCCACGGTGAAGTCCGGCCGCAGCATGTTGACCTGCGACGTCGTCAGCCAGATGTCGGCCCACTCCGACAGGTCCCGGCCGGATGCGGCGGCGAGTTCGGCGAGCAGGTCGGCCAGCCGGGTGTTGCCGTACTCGTACTTGCTGAAGTACGTCTTCATCGCGTCCAGGAACGGTTCGCGCCCGACGTAGGCAACGAGCTGCTTGAGCACCGACGCGCCCTTGGCGTACGTGATCCCGTCGAAGTTGACCTCGACGGCCTGGACGTCGGGGATGTCCGCGGCGATCGGGTGCGTCGAGGGCAGCTGGTCCTGCCGGTAGGCCCAGGTCTTCTCGACGTTGGCGAACGTCGTCCAGGCGTTGGTGAACTTCGTGGCCTCGGATTGGCACAGCACGCTCATGTACGTCGCGAACGACTCGTTGAGCCACAGGTCGTCCCACCAGCGCATGGTCACCAGGTCGCCGAACCACATGTGCGCCATCTCGTGCAGGATCGTCTCGGCGCGCCGCTCGTAGTGGTAGCTGGTCACCTTGGACCGGAACACGTAGTCCTCGAGGAAGGTGACGCAGCCGGCGTTCTCCATGGCCCCGGCGTTGAACTCCGGCACGAAGAGCTGGTCGTACTTGCCGAACGGGTACCGGTAGTCGAAGACAGTGTGGTAGAAGTCGAAGCCCTGCTTGGTGATCGTGAACAGCTCGTCGGCATCCAGGTGCGCGGCGAGTGAGCTGCGACAGTAGATCCCCAGCTCGATCCCATCGTGCTCGTCCCGCTCAACGTGGTACGGCCCGGCGACCAGCGCGGTGACGTACGGCGACAGCGGCGTCGTGGTCTCGAACGTGACGACCTGCGACCCACCCGACCCGTCGCTCGTGGACTCCTGCGGGCTGTTGGACACCACCTGCCAGTCCGCGGGCGCGGTCACGGTGAATGTGAACCGCGCCTTGAGGTCTGGTTGGTCGAAGCAGGTGTACATCCGCTTGGCGTCGGCGGTCTCGAACTGCGAGTACAGGTACACCGAGCCGTCCACCGGGTCGACGAAGCGGTGCAGGCCCTCGCCGGTGTTCGTGTACAGGCAGTCGGCGTCCACCACCAGCTCGTTGTCGGCGGCCAGGTCGTCGAGGGCGATCCCGGACTCCGGGCGGTACGCCGAGACGTCGACCTCGACGCCGTTCAGGGTCACCGCGCGGAACCCGTCGGCGATCACGTCGATGACGGTGGACGATCCCGGCTCGGTGCACGAGAAACGCACCTTGGTCCGCGACGCGAAGGTCCGCTCCCCAGGCTTTCCGCCCCCGTCGGTGAGATCGAGTGCGACGTCGTACGACGCCACGCTTAGGAGCCGGGCTCGGGTCTCGGCGTCGGTCCGGGTCAGGTTCGGTACGGCCACAGCGCTGTGCACCTCTCGTCGCGTACTCGGGTTTCGGCGGTGGCCCGAGTCTCCCACGGTCGGGAGCGGCACCCGACCGGGAATGCATCCACCGCTGGGTGCGCTGTCCGAAAGAGGGAACGGTTCGCCCACTTCGAGGAGAGTCCATGACATCGACCGACATCGACCGCACGACCGTTGACTTCTGGTTCGACCCGGCCTGCCCCTGGTGCTGGCTGACGTCGCGCTGGATGCTTGAGGTGGAGCAGGTCCGTGACGTCGATCTCCGGTTCCACGTCATGTCCCTCACCCTGCTCAACGAGGGCCGGGACCTGCCCGAGGACTATCAGGCGATGATGAAAAAGGCGCTGGGTCCGGTGCGGGTGGCGATGGCAGTGGCCCAAGAGCGCGGCCAGGACGACCTCCGCGCGCTGTACACGGCGATGGGCCTGCGGATCCACAACCAGGAGGGCGGCATCGACCGCGACATGATCGAGGGAGCCCTCGCCGACGCCGGGCTGCCGGCGGAGTTGGCCGACGTCGCGGACTCCACGAAGTACGACGACGAGCTGGCCAAGAGCCACCACGAGGGCATGGATCCCGTCGGGGACGACGTCGGCACCCCGGTGCTGCACGTCAACGGCGTGGCCTTCTTTGGCCCGGTGCTCAGCCGGGTACCCACCGGCGAGGATGCCGGCAAGGCCTTCGACGGTGCGCGGCTGCTCGCCAGCTACCCGTACTTCCACGAGCTCAAGCGGACCCGCACCGAGGGCCCGCAGCTGGACACCGTCCCGCAGTAGCCGGCTCGCGCGACTGCGGGAACCCTGCACCCTCTGGGGACGGGAACACTGCGGCTCCCGCAGTCGCCGCGCTCAGGCCGCAATCAGCATCGGCCTACCGCGGGCATCGAGCTCGGACCGAACCGTCGGCAGTTCCCGGGCTACACCCCGCGCCCAGCGGGCAGCGGACCACGCGGCTACCAGCGCATCCAACGCGTCGTCCAGGCCGGGACCGGGCGGCAGCGCGGCAAGTGCTTCGGCGACGTCGATCCACGTCGACAGGGCTCGGATGCGCTGCCCCGCACCGGCCGCGGACTTCTTGCCGGCCGCTACCCGGGCATCCAACGTCCGGAAGCTCACCTCCGGGTGCACCTCGACCAGCCGCGGGTCCGGCGGTTCGCCGAGCGCATCGTCCACGTCGCGGATCCGGTCCAGGATGTTCCACGTCTGCTTGGACAGCCCCCGTCCGGTCAGCGTCCTGCTGAGCGCGTTGGCCTCGGGGTACGTCGCGGCAGCGAGCACGCCGCGGACGGGCGTGAGGAACACGCTGCTGCGCGCCGGTCCCAGCACCGCGCGGGCCGCGAGGTCGCAGGTGCGGCGCCCGGTGCCGGGCAACCCGACCGGGATGTCGATGCCAACGACCGGTACGTCGACCGCGAGCACGGCTGCCGCGTCGGCAAGCAGCAGCCACTGCACCCCGTCGCCGAGCACCCCGTCGCCGAGCACCCGGGCACCGAGCCAGCCACCGGGCCAGCCGTCCACTCCGAGCACTGCCCGCATGGCCCCAGTCTGCCCAGCGCCGCCAGCGCGCGCCGAGCTCGCGCCGCCCGGCAGTGGCACCATGCCGGCATGCCCCTGCACCCCCAGGCCCGTGACTGGCTGGCCGCCCTTCCCGAGCCGCCGGGCGACATCGCGTCCATGCGGGCTCTGACCCTGGAGCAGTCAGACAATTTTGCCGGGCCTCCAGTTCCGCTACCCGTCGTCCGGGATCTGCAGCTGGGCGGGGTGCCGGCCCGCCTGTACGCCGACGGCTCCCCGGGGCGGCCTGCCGTCGTCTTCGTCCACGGCGGCGGCTGGGTGCTCGGCGATCTCGACAGTCACGACGTCACCTGCCGGCTGCTCGCCGCGCTGTCCGGCTGGGCGGTCGTAGCCGTGGACTACCGGCGCAGCCCCGAGCACGCCTACCCGGCGGCCCTCGAGGATGTCCTGGCCGTCACCGCCGCGTTGCGGGGCGGCACCGAGACCGCGGTGGACGGCGCCCGGCTGGCAGTGCTCGGCGACAGCGCGGGAGGCACCCTGGCCGCGGCAGCTGCGCGACGCGTCCGGGACGAGGGCGGCCCACCGTATGTCTGCCAGCTCTTGATCTATCCCGTCATGGACGCCGCGATGGACACCCCGTCGTACGCCGAGTTCGGCACCGGTCACGGGCTCACCGCCGCCGCGATGCAGTTCTACTTCGCCTCCTACGCAGCACCCGACCCCTCGCACCCCGACGTCTCGCCGCTGCGCGCACCGGAGCTGTCCGGACTGCCGCCGGCGTACGTCCTGACCGCCGAGTGCGATCCGCTGCGGGACGAGGGCGAGGCCTACGCCGCGGCTTTGGCCGAGGCCGGGGTACCGGTGACGGCGCGCCGCTCGCTCGGTTCGATCCACGGCTTCTGGCGGCTGCCTGCGACCTTCGACGCCGGCCACGGCGCGATCGCCGAGGTGGCCGGACTGCTCCACGCGCTGACATGAAGATGGCCCCCACCTGGCGGTGTCAGCCGGTGGCTGGGAGCGCCTGGAGGGTGACGGTGTAGCCGAGTTGGCGGAGCTGGTTCAGGGCGCGTTGTTTGGTCTTGTCGGGGTTGCGGCGGGTGTAGTAGTCCCCGCCGAGGTCGGCGTAGCCGTCGT
>JBBPYA010000283.1:0-8237 GCA_038200385.1 Mycobacteriales bacterium | reverse complement strand
CTCGACACAACTTCACCGAACTACCCCGGATCCGCTCCGAACGCCCCGCCTTCGACCTGCACTACCCCGAACTCCGCGAACGCCTCCACACCGAAGCCCACGCCGGACGCCGCACCACCGCCTACGCCAGCGAAATCCTCGAGGGGACCGGCAAGCGGCAGGGCAACCACGATCCCGACTTCACCTGAGGTCGACGGCCCGGCTGACGGGCCACGGCCGGTTCCCAGCGCACTGATCACCCTGACCGGCCGGGACCGCCCCGGGCTGACCGCGGCACTGTTCACCGCGCTGGCTCCGCTCGACGTGGAGATCCTCGACGTCGAGCAGGTCGTGATCCGCGAGCGGCTCGTCCTCGGTGTACTGCTGTGGGTGGCGGGGGACCCGGAGCGACTGCGTGCGGTCGCGACGACGGTGGGCGCCGACACCGGCATGCAGGTCGAGATCTCGTTCGGAGCCCAGGCCCGGGACCTCACCGAGCACCGCCGCGCGCGGCACCACGTCATCCTGCTCGCCCGGCCGCTGCGGGCCGGCGCGGTCAGCGCTGTCGCGGCCGCCATCGCCGAGCTGGGCGGCAACATCGACTCGATCGGGCGGTTGTCCGACACCCCCGTGACCAGCCTGGAACTGATGGTCTCCGGTGCCAGGTCCGGCCGGCTGCGCGCCGCGCTCAGCGTCGTCGCCGCGCAGGCCGGGGTCGACATCGCGGTGGAAAAGGCTGGACTGCACCGCCGCGGCAAGCGGTTGATCGTCATGGACGTCGACTCGACCCTCGTCCAGGGCGAGGTCGTCGACGTGCTCGCCGAACGCGCCGGCTGCGGAGCCGAGGTGGCCGCGGTGACCGCCGCGGCGATGCGCGGGGAGCTGGACTTCGCCGACTCCCTGCGGGCCCGGGTCGCCCTGCTGGCGGACCTTCCCGCGGCCGAGATCGACAGCGCGCGGGCGGCCCTCCCGCTGACCCCCGGCGCCCGGACCCTGATCAAGACCCTCAAACGGATGGGGTTCCAGTGCGGCGCGGTGACCGGCGGGTTCACCCAATTCATCGAGCCGCTGGCCGTCGAGCTGGGACTGGACTTCACCGCCGCCAACACCCTGGAGATCCGGGACGGTCGGCTGACCGGCCGGCTCGTCGGGCCGGTGCTGGACCGGGCCGGCAAGGCCCGGGCGCTGGCCGAGTTCGCGGCGGCGGCCGGCGTACCGATGAGCCAGACCGTGGCGGTCGGTGACGGCGCGAACGATCTGGACATGCTGAAGAAGGCCGGCCTGGGTATCGCCTTCAACGCCAAGCCGGTCGTGCGCGAGCAGGCGCACACCTCGCTGAACCAGCCCTACCTGGACCCGATCCTGTTCTTCCTCGGGATCAGCCGGACCGATCTGGACACCCTCGACGACCCGACGGACTGACCCGTCACCCCGGGCCACCAGGCCGACGCTCAGCGCGGAATCGAGCCTTCGAGTCCGACGCCGGCGCTGCGCATCTGGGTCAGCGCCTGCTCGGCGCTGCGTTCGGCGACGGCCGCGGTCAGGTGCAGCAACACCGTGGGACGCAGGCCGGCCATGGCCGCATCCATGGCCGTGGCCCGGACGCAGTGGTCGGTGGCCAGGCCGGCGACGTCCACCCGGTCCACCCCGCGCTGGCGCAGCCAGTCGCCGAGGGAGACCCCTTCCGCGCTGGCTTCGAACCCGGAGTACGCCGCGGTGTACTCACCCTTGTCGAAGACCATCTCGATCCGGGACCGGTCCAGGGCCGGGTGCAACTCGACCCCGTCGGTCCCGACGACGCAGTGCGGCGGCCACGAGTCGATGAAGTCCGGCTGGGCCGCGAAGTGGCCGCCAGGGTCGACGTGGAAGTCGCGGGTGGCCACGACATGGTCGTAGGCCGCACCGGATGCCAGGTACTCCGAGATGTCCGCGGCGACCTGCGCCCCGCCGCGCACCGCCAGCGAACCGCCCTCGCAGAAGTCGTTCTGCACGTCGACGAGCAGCAGCGCCCGCGTCATCCGGCCTCCTCGTGCAGGGTCTCGATGACCGCCTCGCCGCGGGACGGGGTCCGGCCCCGGGGCGGAAGCGACGCGATCATGGCACGGTGGAATTCCCGAGCCGCCTCGAGCACCGGAAGGTCCGGCACGGGGGTGCCGGAGCGGATCAGCGGCACCGACAGCGTCCGGTCGCCGGGTGCCGGCCGCGGGGCCGGGCCGACCCGGATCACTTCCGCGGTCATCGTTCCCTCGGCGTCGTGCCGACGGATCGCGCTCTTGCCCCCGCCGGTGGACGGCTTGCCCACCGACCGCTTGGCCACCGGAACGCCGTCGCGCTGGACCAGCTTGTACACGAACCCCGCCGTGGGCGCGCCGGACCCGGTGACCACCGAGGTGCCGACGCCGTACCCGTCCACCGGGGCCGCCGCCAGCGCCGCGATCGCGAACTCGTCGAGGTCGCTGGTGACCACGATCCGCGTGTCGTGGGCGCCCAACGCATCCAACTGGGCGCGGGCCTGCCGGGCGGTTGCGGCCAGATCGCCGGAGTCCAGCCGGATCGCGCCAAGCGCCGGGCCGGCCGCCTCGACCGCGGCGCGGATCCCGGCGGCCACGTCGTAGGTGTCCACGAGCAGCGTCGTACCCGCTCCCAGCGTGTCGACCTGGGCCCGGAATGCGGCGGACTCGTCGTCGTGCAGCAGCGTGAAGGCGTGTGCGCTGGTCCCGGTCGTGGGGATCCCGTGCCGCCGTCCGGCCTCCAGATTGGACGTGGCCGCGAAACCGGCCAGGTACGCCGCCCGCGCCGCGGCCACCGCCGACTCCTCGTGCGTCCGCCGCGATCCCATCTCGACGCACGGCCGGTCCCCGGCCGCGACGACCATGCGCGACGCGGCCGAGGCGACGGCACTGTCGTGGTTGAGGATCGACAACACCAGGGTCTCCAGGACAACGGCCGTCGCGAAGTCGGCCCGGACGGTCAGCACCGGTGAGCCGGGAAAGTACAGCTCGCCCTCGGCGTAACCGTCGATGTCCCCGGAGAAGCGGTACCCGGCCAGCCAGTCCAGGGTGGGCCCGTCCACCACCCGGCCCGCGCGCAGGAAGTCCAGCGCCGCGCCGTCGAAGCCGAACGACGTGACTGCGTCCACGACCCGACCGGTGCCCGCCACTACGCCGTAGCGCCGACCGGGGGGCAGGTGCCGGCTGAACACCTCGAAGACGCACTCGCGGTGCGCGGTGCCGTCGCGCAGCGCGGCGTTGAGCATGGTGAGCTCGTAGTGGTCGGTCAGCAGTCCGGTGGCCGGCACGGGGCCCAGCCTAGGAGGGCCCGGTGGGAGACTGATCGCATGGCTACGACACCGGCGGCGCCGGCGCGCACCGTCGAGCCGGAGGTGCGCGAGGCCGACGAGGTCCTGCTGCCCTGGATCACCCTGGTGTGGAACGACCCGGTGAACCTGATGTCCTATGTGACCTACGTGTTCCAGCAGCTCTTCGGCTACGACCGGGAGACCGCACACGGGCTGATGCTCGACGTACACCACAAGGGCCGGGCGGTGGTCTCCCACGGCAGCCGCGAGAAGATGGAACACGACGTCGCCCGGCTGCACGGGGCCGGGCTCTGGGCCACCCTCCAGAAGGACCGATGATGCCGGGGCGCGCCACGGAGCCGGCGACATCGCCGGCGTGACGATGGCCGGCGGTGCGCTGCGGCTCACCGTCGACCGGGACGAGGCCGCCGTGCTGCGCCGGCTCGTGGCGGAGGTCCGGGACCGGCTCGACGCCGAGCCAACTCCGGGCGGGCAGCCGGACCCCGCGCGGGCCCGGTTGCTTCCCGACGCCCACCGGGACGATCCCGCCCTCGCCGCGGCGCACCGGGACCTGACCGAGGCCGGGCTGATCGCGGACAAGCGGGCTGACGCCGAGCTCGTGGCTGCGCAGCTGCCGGTCGCCGGCGGCACGGTCGAACTCACCGACCCCCACCCGTGGTTGCGCGCCCTCAACGACGTCCGGCTCACCCTCGGCGTCGAGCTGGCGATCACCGAGGACAGTGAGCCGCCGCGCCAGGTGGCGACCGAGGCCGATCTCCGGTTGTCGGTGTACTTCTGGGTGACCTACGTCCAGGACAGTCTGGTCAGCGCGCTGCTCGCCTTACCTAGCGACGGGGCCGGCCGAACGTGGTGAGGGTCAAAATCGACAGCCCCACGACGGCGCCGCCGGTGATCGTGACACCGGAGGGCAGCGGGACGTCGCCCTGCAGCGCCGCGACGCTGCCGACGAGGGCCACCACCCCCAGCACCGTCACGGCTAGCAGCACGAGGAAGCGCAGGGTGACGCCGAGCAGCAGATCGACCCGCTCGGCCAGGCGCAACCGGCGCCGCCGCTGGTCCCACCGCAGTGGGGGGGACACCTGTGGTGCGCCGAATATCAGCGCGGGCAGCCCGAAGACCACCACCATGACCATCGTCACGATGCTCATCGCAGCGGGCCCGGGCTCGCGACCTGGGTACCCTGCCGGGTGTGTTGAGGATCGGTCGCGGGCTGCACGACGACATCGTCGCCCATGCCAGGCGGGACCACCCGGACGAGGCGTGCGGTGTGGTGGCCGGACCCGCCGGGACCGACCGGCCGCAGCGGTTCGTGCCAATGCTCAACGCGGCGCGGTCCCCGACGTTCTACGAGTTCGACTCCGGTGACCTGCTTCGGCTCTACCGCGACCTGGACGCCCGGGACGAGGAGCCGGTGGTCATCTACCACTCGCACACCGCGACCGAGGCCTACCCGTCCCGCACCGACATCTCCTACGCCAACGAACCCGGCGCACACTACGTGGTGGTCTCCACCCGTGACGAGGCCCAGGCGGAGTTCCGCTCCTTTCGGATCGTCGAGGGCGTCGTCACCGAGGAGCCGTTCACGATCGACCCGGCCTGAGCAGGAATCCCTTCGCCGATCGGCATGTTCGAGGTAGCACGTCCCCATCCGGAACAGGAGCTGGAACACCATGGCCATCGAGGTTCGAATCCCGACGATCCTGCGCACCCATACCGACGGCGCCAAGACCGTGCAGGGCAGCGGCGACACGCTCAGCGCCCTGGTCGACGACCTGGATGCCCAGCACTCCGGTCTCAAGGGCCGACTCCTGACCGACGAGGGCGCACTGCACCGTTTCGTCAACGTCTACGTCAACGACGAGGACGTCCGGTTCACCGGAGCTCTGGACACCACGCTCAAGGACGGCGACAGCGTCACGATCCTGCCGGCCGTGGCCGGTGGCAGTCCCGCCCGCCCGGGCGCCGTCCTCGGCGGCTGACCCACCGGTCGGACCCCGTACCCATGGCGCGCTTCGCCTCACTCGTCGACTCCCTGGGGGGCACGCCCCTCGTCGGGCTGCCCCGGCTGTCACCGTCCGCGGACGTGCGGCTGTGGGCCAAGCTCGAGGACCGCAACCCGACCGGTTCCATCAAGGACCGGGCGGCGCTGTACATGGTCGAGGCCGCCGAGAGGGACGGGCGGCTCGTACCGGGCACCACCTTGCTGGA
Organism: Mycobacteriales bacterium; assembly: GCA_038200385.1. Classification (GTDB taxonomy): domain Bacteria; phylum Actinomycetota; class Actinomycetes; order Mycobacteriales; family Geodermatophilaceae; genus JBBPYA01. The sequence goes on along the minus strand of JBBPYA010000283.1, from coordinate 2,731 downwards.
GCCGACCAGCGGCAACACCGGCATCTCGCTGGCCATGGTGGCCCGCCAGCGCGGCTACCGGCTGATCTGTGTGATGCCGGAGAACACCTCCACCGAACGCCGTCAGCTGCTGGAGATGTACGGCGCACGCATCGTGAACTCCCCGGCTGCGGGCGGATCCAACCAGGCCGTGGCGATGGCCAAGGAGATGGTGGCGCAGGACCCGGACCTGGTGATGCTCTACCAGTACGGCAACGAGGCCAACGCCCGCGCCCACTACGAGGGCACCGGGCCGGAGATCCTCGCCGACCTGCCCACCATCACCCACTTCGTGGCCGGCCTGGGCACCACCGGGACCCTGATGGGGGCCGGTCGGTACCTGCGCGAGAAGGTCCCGTCGATCCAGATCGTCGCCGCCGAACCGCGCTACGGCGAGCTGGTCTACGGACTGCGCAACATCGACGAGGGCTTCGTGCCCGAGCTGTACGACGACACCGTTCTCAGCACCCGGTTCTCGGTGGGCCCGCGGGACGCCCTGCGCCGTACCCGCGAACTCGTGGACTGCGAAGGCATCTTCGCCGGCATCTCCACCGGGGCCATCCTGCACGCGGCGCTGGGCATGGCGGACAAGGCGCTCGCGGCCGGCGTACCGGCCGACATCGCCCTCATCGTCTGTGACGGGGGCTGGAAGTACCTGTCCACCGGCGCCTACGCGGGCACGCTGGCCGAGGCCGAGGAGGCCCTGGAGGGCCAGCTCTGGGCGTGAGGTCAGGCCCGCCGCGTAGGGTGCTCTGGCGATGAGTACCCGCACCGCGGCCGCGCCGATCGGCATCTTCGACTCCGGCGTGGGTGGCCTGACCGTGGCCCGGGCGGTGCTAGACCAGCTGCCGCAGGAATCGGTGCGCTACGTCGGGGACACCGCGAACGGCCCATACGGCCCGCAGCCCATCGCCGACGTACGCCGGCACGCGCTGGCCGCCCTGGACCGGCTCGTCGACGGCGGGGTCAAGATGCTCGTCATCGCGTGCAACTCGGCCAGCGCGGCCTGCCTGCGCGACGCCCGGGAGCGCTACGACGTGCCGGTCGTGGAGGTCGTGCACCCCGCCGTACGCCGGGCCGCGGCCGCCACCCGCACCGGCCGGATCGGCATGATCGGCACCGTCGCCACCGTCACGAGCCGGGCCTACGACGACGCGTTCGCGGCGGCACCGCACGTCCAGCTCACCTCCGTGGCCTGCCCCCGCTTCGTCGACTTCGTCGAGCGCGGCGTGACCAGCGGGCGGCAACTTCTCGGGCTCGCTCAGGCCTACCTGGCGCCGCTGCTGGAGGCGCGGGTGGACACCCTCGTCCTGGGCTGCACGCACTACCCGTTGCTCACCGGCGTGCTCGGCCTGGTCGTCGGTGACGGGGTCACGCTGGTCTCCAGTGCCGAGGAGACCGCCAAGGACGTCTACCGGGTGCTCACCGAGGCGGATCTGCTGCGCGCGGACACCGACGGACCACTACGGCACAGCTTCCGGGCCACCGGCGACCCGGAGCCCTTCGCCAGGCTGGGCCGCCGCTTCCTGGGCCCGGAGATGTCCACGGTGCTGCCCTCGCAGGCCCTGATGTGAACGCGGACAGGGGATCGACGCCATGAAGCTCACCGTCATCGGGTGCTCGGGCAGCGGCCCCGGCCCGGAGGGCCCCGCATCGTGCTACCTCGTCGAGCACGACGGCTGGCGGGTCGTCCTCGACCTGGGCAGCGGCGCGCTGGGGCAGCTCAGCCGCAACCTGGACCCGCGGACCGTCGACGCGGTCGTGCTCTCGCACCTGCACTGCGACCACTGCCTGGATGCCTGCTCGCTGACCGTCCTGCACCGCCACCACCCCGGCGAGCGGCCGGGGCCGATCCGGCTGCTTGGACCGGCCGGGACCGCGCGGCGGCTGCTGGCCGCCGGCGACCCGGGCCGCACGGACCTGTCCGACGTGTTCACCCTGGGCGAGCTCACCGAAGGAACCCGCGAGCTGGGGCCGTTCACGATGCGGACCGCCCGGATGAACCACCCGGTGGAGACCTACGCCGTACGCCTGGAGGCCGACGGTGCCAGCCTGACGTACTCCGCGGACACCGGAACCAGCCGGCAGCTGGTCGAGCTGGCTCACGACACCGACGTGCTGCTGTGCGAGGCATCGTTCACCGAGCCCGCCCCGGGGGAGCCGGCCAACCCGCCGAACCTGCACCTGACCGGGCGGGGGGCCGCCGAGCATGCCGTGGCCGCCGGCGCCGGGCGGCTGCTGCTCACCCACATCCCGCTCTGGCAGGACCGGCAGCGGGTCCTGGCCGACGCGACGGCGGTGCTCGGCACCGCGGAACTGGTCGCCGCCGGATCGGTGTACGACGTCCCGACTACGCCGGGTTAGGTTGACGCCCACCTGCCCGCACTCCCGGACAAGGACCGCCATGGCCGAGCGCACGGTCGGCGCCGAGCCGGCAACCGCCTCGGACGTGATCGGCGAGATCCCGGCCGTAGTTGCCGCCGCACCCGCCGAGGTGCCCGAGCCGCAGCCCGGGCCGACTTTCGTCGCACCACGTTGCCACAATGAGGCCATGACCACAGTCGCGACGCACACCGACCTGCAGGCCCGCGTCGATGCGTACCGGGGTGAGCTGCTCGGCTACTGCTACCGGATGCTCGGGTCCTCCTTCGACGCCGAGGACGCCGTGCAGGACACCATGGTGCGTGCCTGGCGCGGCCTGGACCGGTTCGAG
>JBBPYA010000282.1:0-4597 GCA_038200385.1 Mycobacteriales bacterium | reverse complement strand
GTACAGCCGGGGGTGATCCGGCCGTCCGCGGACACGCAGACCATCTCGGTCATCACCAGCCCGGCGCCGCCGAGGGCCTTGCCGCCGAGGTGCACGAGGTGGAAGTCGTTGGGTACGCCGTCGTCGGCGACGTACATGTCCATGGCCGACACCACGATCCGGTTCGCCAGCTCGAGCCCTCCGACACGGAATGGCATGAACATCGGCGGCCGGCTACCCCGTTGGGCGGGCGCGACGCCGCGGCGTACCTCGTGCTCGGCGAACCAGTCGTCGACCCGGGCCACGAACTCCGGGTCGCGCAGCCGCAGGTTGTCGTAGGTGACCCGGCGGCTGCGGGTCATGATGTTGAACGCGAACTGCAGCGGCTCCTGGTGTACGTACTGGCCGAGGTTCTCGAACCACTCGAGGCTGGCCTGCGCGGCACGCTGGGTCGACAGCACCACCGGACGGCGCTCGGCGTCGTAGGCCGCCAGGGCGCTCTTGACGTCGGGTTCCTCGGCCAGGCAGGCGGCCAGCGCGAGCGCATCCTCCATCGCCAGCTTCGTCCCCGAGCCGATCGAGAAGTGCGCTGTGTGCGCGGAGTCGCCGAGCAGCACGACGTTGCCGTCCACCCAGGACTCGTTGCGCACGGTGGTGAAGCTGATCCAGCGGGAGTTGTTGGACCGGACCTCGTGCCCATCGAGCACGTCGGCGAACAGCTCGCGGACCAGGGCGATCGACTCCTCGTCGCTGTCCCCGGGCCGGAAGTCCCGATCGGCGAAGGCCGCGAAACCCGCGCGCCGCCACACGTCGTCGTGCATCTCGACGATGAACGTGCTGCCGGTCGGGTCGAACGGGTACCCGTGGATCTGCATCACGCCGTGCGGGGTCTGCGCGACGTAGAACTTGAACGCGTCGAAGACGAGGTCGGTCCCGAGCCACATGTACCTGCAACGGCGTACGTCGATCGTCGGGCCGAACGCCTCGGACCGGGCCCGGCGGATCGCGGAGTTCAGCCCGTCCGCGGCGAGCACCAGATCGTAATCCGCGGCAAGTTCCTCGACCGGGGGCGCCTCGGTGCGGAACCTGACGTCGACGTCGAGTTCGAGGCAGCGCTCCTGCAGGATCTGCAGCAGCCGCTTGCGGCTCATCGCCGCGAAGCCGTGGCCGCCGGAGGTGATGACCTGGTCCCTGTAGTGCACGTCGATGTCGTCCCAGCGGGCGAACTCGCGCTCCATCGCCCGGTACACGACCGGATCCGCGTGCTCGATGCCGCCGAGCGTCTCGTCGGAGAACACCACCCCGAAGCCGAACGTGTCGTCGGGTGCGTTGCGCTCCCAGACCGTGATCTCGTGCCTCGGGTCGAGCTGCTTGGTCAGGGCGGCGAAGTACAGCCCGCCCGGCCCGCCGCCCACCACCGCGATCCGCATCAGCCGTCGCCCTCGTCCGCGGCCTGCTCGCGCAGCCGGAAGCGTTGCAGCTTTCCGGTGTTCGTGCGCGGGAGTTCGGCGACGAACTCGACGATCCGCGGGTACTTGTAGGGCGCGATCGCGGCCTTGACGAAACCCTGCAGTTCGCTGGCCTTGGCGTCGTCGGCAGTCGTGCCGTCGGTGAGGACGACGTAGGCCGCGACGACGGTTCCGCGCTCGGGGTCCGGCGCCCCGACCACCCCGCACTCGACCACGTCCGGGTGCCCCATCAGGGCGGCCTCGACCTCCGGACCGGCGATGTTGTAGCCGGCCGAGATGATCATGTCGTCGGAGCGCGCCTGGTACCAGAAGTAGCCGTCCGCGTCGCGCAGGTACGTGTCGCCGGTGATGTTCCAGCCGTTCCGGACGTAGCTGCGCTGCCGGTCGTCGTTGAGGTACCGGCAGCCGGTGGGGCCCTTGACCGCCAGGCTGCCCAGCTCCCCGTCGGGCACCGGCTCGCCGTCGGGGCCGAGGACCGCCGCCACGTAGCCGGGAACGGGCCGGCCGGTGGAGCCGGGGCGGATGTCCTCCTCCGAGGAGCCGATGAAGATGTGCAGCAGCTCCGTCGAGCCGATCCCGTCGATGATTCTCAGGCCGGTGGCCTCGTGGAAGGCCTCCCACACCGCCAGTGGCAGCGCCTCGCCGGCCGAGACGCAGCAGCGCAGCGAGCCGAGCCGGTCGGCCTTGCCGGCGCTGAGCATGGCGCGGTAGGCGATCGGCGCGGTGGACAGCACGGTGACCCGGTGCTCGGCGATCAGGTCGGCCAAATCCGGCGGCGTGGCGCGCTCGATCAGCAGGGTGGCCGCCCCGGCCCGCAACGGGAACAGCAGGAGGGCGCCGAGCCCGAACGTGAACGCCAGCGGTGGGGTCCCGGTGAAGACGTCGTCGGGCGCGGAGTGCATGACCTGGGCGGAGAACGTGTCCGACGTGGCGAGGATGTCGCGGTGGAAGTGCATGGCCCCCTTGGGGCGGCCGGTCGTGCCCGACGTGAAGGCGATCATCGCCACGTCGTCGCCCGCGGTGTCCACCGCCGCGAACTCCCCCGGTTTGTCCGCGGTCAACCGCGACAGGTCCTCGGCCCCGTCGCCACCGAAGCCGACGGTGCGCAGGCCGGGGATGGCGGCGGTGTCGAGATCGGCGTGGAAGCGGTGGTCGCACAACGCGAAGGTGACCTCGGACGTCTCGCCGATGACGGCCAGCTCGCGGCTGCGCAACAGCGCCATCGTCGTGACCGCGACGCCGCCGGCGAGCAGGGTGCCGAGCCAGCAGGCGGCCAGCCAGGGTGTGTTGGGGCCGCGCAGCAGGACCCGGTTACCGGGCTGCACCCCGAGGTCGTCCACGAGGACGGCGGCGATGCTGTGGGCGGTACGCCGGGTCTCGCCGTACGTCCAGGTCTCGGTGGGGGACACCAGACATGGCCGGTCCGCACCGTGCCGGGCGATCGTCTCGTCGAGCAGGACGGCAGCAGCGTTGAGTCGCTCGGGATAGCGCAGCTCCGGCAGCTCCAGGATCAGCTCCGGGAAGTCCTCGGGTGCGGGCAGGTGGTCCCGGCAGAACGTGTCCGTGTGCGCCGACGGCGACAGCCGCATCGGTGGGACCTCCTCTGGTCGACCGGACCGCCTTCTCGGAGGATAGGGCGGCCCCGGATCGAGCGACACGGACGGGGCCGAGGGCCGCAACGCTCCGGTGCGTCCGCCGTCCGGCTCAAAGTCGGTCGTCCGCACCCAGTACAGCCGTCCCCTGCACCTCGACGAGGGCATCGGCGTCCCAGAGCCGGGCCACCCCGATCCCGGCCATCGCCGGGTAGTCCCGGCCGACCAAGCGGTGCCAGATCGTACCGATCTCGCGGGCGGCGGCCCGGTAGCTGTCCATGTCGACGATGTAGACGGTCATGGTCGCCAGGTCCGCGGGCCGCCCTCCGGCGGCGCGCAGCGCGGTGAGCAGGTTGCCCAGAGCCTGCTCGAACTGCGCGGCGATGTCACCGACGCCAACGATCCGGCCCGCGCCGTCCAGGGCCGTCTGCCCGGCGAGGTGGACCGTCCCTCCGGCGACTACCGCGTGGCTGAATCCCGAAGGCCGGGCCAACTCCGGAGGATTGACCCGCCGCAGCCCGGAGTCACTCACGACTGGACCGCGCCACCGTCGACGTTGATGCCCTGGCCGGTGATCCCGCCGTTCGTGACGCACAGCACGATCGTGGCGGCCACCTCCTCCGGCGTGACCAGCCGACCGATCGGTTGCTTGTGGGCCAGGATCGCGCGGACCTCCTTGTCGCTGCGGCCGGTCCGGTTCTGGATCGTCGCCACCACGTGGTCGGTCATCGGGGTGTCGGCGTAGCCCGGGCAGACCGCGTTGACGGTCACCCCGCTCTCGGCCAGCTCGGCGGCCGCGGCCCGGACCAACCCCAGCACGCCGTGCTTGGCGGCGGTGTACGCCGCGAGATAGGGCGCGCCGACCTTAGCCGCCATCGACGCGACCACGACGATCCGTCCCCAGCCGGCGTCCTTCATCGAGGGCACCGCCCGGCGGATGCACTGGAACGGCGCGGTCAGGTTGAGGTCGAGCATCCGCTGCCAGTCCTCGTCGGTGGTCCGGTGCACCGGCGCCGACGTACCGGCTCCGGCGTTCGCGACCAGGACGTCCACCGGCCCCCACTCGTCCTCCACCGCGCGGAACAGCGCGCCGACCGCGTCGTCGTCGGTGATGTCCGCCGGATGGGTCAGCACCGGCCCCGACAGCAGCGTCGCGGTCTCCGCGAGTTGATCGACGTTGCGGGCGGTCAGGGCCACCCGGTGCCCCAACCGGGACAGCTCGACGGCCGCCGCCCGGCCGATCCCCCGGCCGCCGCCGGTGACCAGGCAGGTCCGCTTCTCGCCCATCGTCCACCCCACCTCTGTCGACTCGCCCGACACGATAGCCACGTCCCGCACGAAGGACTCGGCGCCGGGGGCGGCTCAGTGACGGGGGGCGAACTCCGGTGCGGCGTCGAACGCGGCACGTCGCCCGGCCCGGCGCAGCGCGCGCAGCATCGGGGCTGCCGTCACGGCGACCAGCAGCGCCGTGGTGAGCGCCCGCCCCAGGTCCCAGCCCATCGAGGTCGCGAGGTCGTAGGCGACGAAGCGCGCCAGGTTGTCCGCGAGGGGGGCGCC
>JBBPYA010000281.1:0-13916 GCA_038200385.1 Mycobacteriales bacterium | reverse complement strand
TGGCCTGTTCGATCTGCAGCAACGCCGGCCCGGTGTTGCCGATCGGAAAGAACAGTTCCGGGTCCCCGTCGCGGCAAATCGCGCGGTGGCGCCAATCCATGGGGCATTACTCCTTCAAAGCGAAGCTGAGGGCACCCGATGCCCGAGGGGTCAGATCTGCGAGGAGGCTCGCGCCTTCTCTTGTGAATAGTTTCACGAGTGAGCCGGATGTCAAGGGTGGCGACTCCGAGGTCTGTCACAGTCGTCGACCGGTGGGCCACGCCTGCGCACGTGACAGCGAGCCTAGAGCCACTCGCGCCGGATCGCTGCCCTCAGGACAAGGTGATCTGCGTCATGCTCTGCGTACTCTGTGTGACGCGGCTCACGGAACGATCACCTGGAGCGCGGAGCGGACCGAGCGCAGCCGCAGGCTGGTCGCTTCACCCAGGTAGTCGCCGTCGACCTGGACGGCCACGGGTCGTGCCGACGACAACGACACCTCGGCCAGATCGTCCAGGCTCAGCACGCTTCCGTGCCGGGACGGGGGCCGGCCCCGAACGGCGCGTCCGACGTGCCCGAGCATCCGTGGGGTGGTCGTCCGGCCGAGGGCGAGCAGCGCCATCCCGGAGCCGAAGGAGGCCCCGGGAGCGAGGGTGACGCCCCGGGAGCCGATGTAGGTCCACGGCGAGGTGTTCGACGCGATGCAGAGGAAGTAGCCGGTCCGCTCGGGCTCGCCGGGCACCGAGATGCTGATCGGCCGACGGTGGCGGGTGCGGCTGCGGAAGAACTGCCCGACCGCGCTGCGCACGTACAGCGGCGCGGTGGACACCCGCCCGCGACTGCGCAGCAGTTCGACCCGTCGTACCACCTCGGCGTCGAACCCGAAGCCGGCGGTGAAGGTGAACCAGCGGTCGTCAGCCCGACCCAGACTGACCCGCCGGCTGCGCCCGGCCCGCAATGCCTCAAGGATCTCCCCGGTGGCCTCGACCGGGTTTCGGGACTGCCCCAGGGCCCGACTGAACACGTTCGTGGAGCCGGCCGGAAGCACCGCGAGGGTGGGGACCGGCGGCTGCGGGCCGTCCACGAGCAGTCCGTTGACCACCTCGTTGACCGTGCCGTCCCCGCCGACGGCGACCACCAAGTGCACGCCCTCGCGCATCGCGGCGGTGGCCAGTTCCGCGGCGTGCCCCCGGTGCGTGGTCTCGGCGACGTCGACTTTCAGGTCGCTGGCCAGGGCGCGGACGAGCACGTCTCGCGTTCTGCCGGTGGTGGCGGTGGCCGCGGGATTGACGACGACCAGGGCCCGCATCACCCGACCTTACCGGGGGTAGGGTCCCGCCGTGCCCCCGGACAGCCACCCGCCGAGGGTCATCCAGTGGGCGGCGGCACTCGTGGCCGTGGAGGGGGCGGCTGTGCTCGCCGCCGCAGCCGTGCTCTGCGTGGCAACGTTGGTCACACCGCCGGACAGCTACGCGGGTGCCGCCTCCGGGATCGCACTGGGGCTCGTCTTCGGCGCCGCCATCCTGCGGCTGGCACTCGGGCTGCGGCGGCTGGAGGCCTGGTCCCGCGGCCCTGTCGTCGTGACCCAACTGCTGCTCGTGCCGGTCGGTTACACCTTCGCCGTCAACGCGGGGATGCCGGTGTACGGCGTACCGATCCTGCTCGTGTGCGTGGCCGTGCTCGGGTTGCTGTTCTCCCCCGGTGGGCGGATGGCGATGCCCGGCCGCTAGTCCCGGTCGGCCAGCTGCCGCAGCGCTGTGCCGGTCAGCCGTTGCACCGTCCACTCGTCCATCGGGACGGCACCGACCGAGCGGTAGAACCCCAGCGCCGGGGCATTCCAGTCCAGCACCCACCACTCCAGCCGGGAATAGCCGCGCTCCACGCAGAGCGTGGCCAGCTGCCGGAGCAGGGTGAGCCCGAGGCCGCTGCCGCGCGCCTCCGGCCGGACGTAGAGGTCCTCGAGATAGATCCCGTGCGTGCCGGTCCAGGTGGAGAAGTTGAGGAACCACAAAGCGAAACCCGCGGGTGCGCCGTCGGCGTCCAGCGCCAGGTGGCCGAACAGTGCGGGCCGGGGACCGAACAGCGCTTGGGTCAGCTGCTCGGCGGTCATGACGGCCTGCTCGGGAGCCTTCTCGTACGCCGCCAGTTCGGCGACCATCTCGACGATGACGTCGACGTCGCCGGGGACGACGGGTCGGATCATCCGCCAGGCGAGTGCGTCTGCCGGTGCAGCGGCGAGACCAGGGCCGACAGTAACCGCAACGCGAGGTAGCCGTAGGCCAGGACGAGGCCGGTGATCTCCGGGTAGGTGCTGAACCCGACGGCGAGCAGGATCATCAGCCCAATGAGGTGGTACGGCCTACCGCCGGGGGTGACGAGGGACCGGAAGGACCGGAACTTGATCGAGGTCACCATCAACACCGCGGGGACGAGCAGCACGAGCAGCGCCCACATCCGCCCGTGCGAGGGAAGCGGCGCGGAGAACGCGAACACCGACGCGATAACCACGCCGGCGGCACCGGGGCTGGGGAGCCCGCTGAAGAACGTCTTGTCCGAGCGGGGGTCGATCAGCACGTTGAAGCGGGCCAGCCGGATCGCAGCCGCGGCCAGCCACACGAAGCAGGCCAGCCAGCCGAGCGGGTTGATGTCGGACATCGCCCATGAAAAGGCGAGTACGGCCGGCGCCATCCCGAAGGACACGAGGTCGGCCAGCGAGTCGAACTGCAGCCCGAACGGCGTCACGCTGCCGACCAGCCGGGCCACCGCGCCGTCGGTGATGTCCAGCACCACCGCACAGCCCACCAGGACCGCGCCGAGGGAGTAGTTGCCGCTGATCGACACCAGGATGCAGGCGAACCCGCACAGCATGTTCAGCAGCGTGAAGAGGCTGGGCAGCGCGGCCAGTGCGCGTCGGCGCGAATCCCGGGCGATCTCGACCGACGCCGTCCGCATACCGCGCGCGCCGATCCGGCCGTTGTTCGGCTCGTTGGATCCGTCTGGGGCGGTACCTCGTCGCATTGACCGTCCTCGTCGACCGGAGCGAGATGCCGCTACCACCGGGCGATGACAGTCTCACCACCGCGCACGCGGTCGCCTTTGTCTACCAGGACCGTACAGTCCGGCGGGACGAACACGTCCATGCGCGACCCGAACTTCATCAACCCGATCCGTTGCCCGGTGCGCAGCCGGTCTCCGACGGCGGCTCGCAGGACGATGCGTCGAGCCAGCAGACCGACCACCTGGCGGAAGACGACGGTGCGCTCAGGGCCGTCGGCGAGCCAGATCTCGGTGCGCTCGTTCTCCGTCGCGGCGCCGGGACGGAACGCCGCGAGATAGCGGCCCGGCCGGTAGTCGGTGCGGGTCACGTGACCGAGGTACGGCGAGCGGTTCATGTGCACGTCGAGCAGGCTGAGGAAGATGCTGATCTGCTGCCACTCACCCGGCGGCGCGACGCCGGGCTCGGGCCGGCCCGCGTGCACCACGTTGCCGTCGGCCGGGGCCAGCACGTCGGCCGGATCCACCTGCAGGTGATCGCAGCTCCGGTCCGGGTTGCGGAAGAACAGCGCCATGGCCGCCGCGAGCACCCCGGGCGGCAGCGCCGCCGCTCGCCGTCCGGCCGCTGCCAGGAGCAGGGCCGGTAAGGCGAAGGCCGCGATGAACGGCCAGCCGTCCCGATCGATCCCAGCGGGCCTCACCGGTCCTTGTCACCGCCGTCATCGGTCAGGTTCCAGTGCTCGATGATCGGCTGGCCCCGGTCGTCGCCGAGCACGGACAGCGCTGCGGCTGCGAGATGCAGCACCGCGGCGGTCTCCAACGCCAGGCCGAGCCAGGCGACGGCCAGCACCCGGCTGAAGTGGCCGTGGCCGACGAGGAGAACGTCTCCCGTCGTGAGATCGCCCTGGATACCGTCCAGGACCCGCCGGGCGCGAGCCATCACCTCATCGCGTGTCTCCCCGCCGGGCGTCGGGGCGGTCCAGATGGTCCAGTCCGGATCGACTTCGCGGACCTGCTCGCGGGTCAGACCGTCGTACTTGCCGTAGTCCCACTCGACCAGGTCCGCGTCGGTCCGGAACCCGGACAGGCCGGCCAGTTCGGCCGTGCGCTCCGCCCGATGCAGTGGGCTGACCCGCACGGTAGCCGCGGGGAATCGCGCCAGGAGCCGGTCCAGAACGGCGGCCTGCCGCTCGCCGACGTCGTTGAGTGGCACGTCGGTGCGCCCGGTGTGCCGGCTCCCAGCACTCCAGTCGGTCTCGCCGTGGCGCAGCAGCAACAGTCGTCCGGGAGTGGATTCGTCCTCGCTCACGGTGCCAGCATGCCCGCGGCGCGCCGATCGCACTCTCCCGGGTCCGCCCCGAGTGCCGAGATCGGCCGTTTCGGCGGGCGCGTCGCCGACAGACGTTCAGGCCCAGCCCAGAGCACCCAGCTGGCAGCCGCAGCCCCGTCCGGAGGCCAGCGCATGGTCCCACTGCTCCCGCATGGACGACAGCCAGCTGCGGCGCGGCAGCTCGGCGCCCTGGCGGACCCGGGCGACCAGGCCCTCGAATCCGGGTGGCACGACGACCGCTCCCGGCTGGACGTCCTCGGTGATCTCGCCGGGACCGAACACCAGCGCCCCGGCGCCGATGCTGACACCCCGGGCCACCCGCGGCCCGAACAGCACGGCGCCGTTGTCGATGCGGACCCCGTCGCCGATCTCCAGGGGACCGTGCAGGACGACGTGGTCGCCGATCACGCAGTCACTGCCGATCCGGCAGGACGTGAACGCCAGCTCGTGCAGGCTCGACCACCGCCCGATCCGGGTGTTCCGACCGACCGAGATGGTGCCGGCCGTGTCGCCGAGGACGTAGCTACTGACCCCCACCGAGACCCCCTCGGCCAGCTCGCAGCCGCCGAGCACGATCGCGCCCTCCGCGATCAGGTCTGGGTCAGCCACTCGCGGCCTGAGCAGCCGGGCGCCGGCTTCGTCGCTGTCCGCGGCCGGTGTCGCGTCGGCCACCGCGGTGCCGGGGGTGGCCATCGGGGACATCGGCTGCATCGGGTCGAGACCGAGGTCGTTGAGGCCGGCCTGCCGGGCCGGGATGGCGCCGGTGCCGCGCCGGGACAGGATCGGGGGCGCGAGCGACACCCGGCCGAACGCCCCGGCCACGTCGGGGAAGCCGGCCCCGGGATTGCCCGGGTGACCGTCGGCGGAGGAGAACGGGAGCTGTCGGGCGGCGGCCCGGTACAGCAGGTTGAACCCGCGCGCCAGGACGAGGTTCTCCTCGTCGACGTCTGCAGCGAAGACCGCGAACGGCGCAGGCACCGGGATGATGTTGTCCGCCACGTCGTCCTGGCTGTGGATCCGGGCCCCGAACTTGACCAGGCTGCCCTCGGGGATCTCGATCGGGTTGTCCGGGTCGGAGCCGAGTACCTGGGCGAGGAAGCCGACGATGCTGGCGTCCCCGACGGTGGCGTTCTGGACGACGGCGTTGATGACCGTCCCGCACGCGTCTCCCACCCGGACCCGCCCGATGAAGGTGACGCCGTGCGCGGTAAACGTGCCGTCCCCGAGCTGCAGGTTCCCCCGCGTCACCCCGCTGTCGTCGCGGTAGTCGAGCAGCCGGTCGTTGTCCTGCAGGTTCGTGCCGTGCCCGAGCGCCGCCGCCTCACCCTCCAGCGAGACGAACGCGTCGATGAGGCTGACGGCGCCGATCGTAAACTGGTCGGTGGCCACTTTCGCCGTGGGATGTACGAACGAGGTGTAGCCCCGCGGACCGATTCGGGATGCCGTCACAGTCGCCTCCTGGGATCGTTGCTGCACAGTGGCAGAGCGCCCGGGAGCCCGGTAGCGGCCGCCGGGGGATGGGCCCATAAGGCCCGGATATGACGCCGGGCGCTAGCGTGCGGCGCGAGGCCGGACCTCGATCCAGTCGCCGGCGACCCGGACTTCGAGCGCCGGCTGCGGGAACGTCGCCGGTCCCCGGACGACGGCGCCGTCGCGCAGCCGAAAAGCCGAGTCGTGCCAGGGGCAGCTGACGACCCCCTCGCAGACCCGCCCGAGGGACAGCGGCCCGCTGGCGTGGCTGCAGGCGTCCTCGATGGCGGAGATGCTGCCGTCGGACGGCGAGCGGTACAGCAGCACGGTGCGCCCGTCGACGGCCGCGGTGGCGGTGCTTCCCGCCTGCAAATCATCCACCTGGACCGCTCGGCTCCACTCCGCCGTCCGCGGGGGCCAGACGGTGTGGTCGACCATTGCCCCGCGGCCGAGCACGAGATGGCCGCCGAGAAACGCGCCGGCCAGCGTCATCAGCAGGCTCACCGCGGCGAGCAGTCCGGCTACCAGCGACGAGCCGGCCAGGTAGGCGATCGGCGTACCGAGCTGGACGACGAATGCCGCGGACATGATCAGGCCGTGCAGGACCCCGAGCCGGCGGTCGGGTCCGTCGGTCACCGTGACGTCGGCCAGGCCGGTCACGACCGCCACCACAGCCGCGACGAGTCCGGCCACGCTGAGCAGGACGGCGGGTCCGGCGAACCCGAACACGAACAGCAGCACCGAGCCGGCCCAGAACCCGATCGGCAGGTCGGACAGCGCCGGGTGCAGGGCGTGCCCGAACCAGCGTCCGTGCAGCAGATCAAGAACTCCCCGCGGCGCCAGCGCACCGCGCACCGGGGTGGCCACGGCGCTGAACCCGTCCGCGGCCCGGTGCAGCCAGCGCAGCGCATCGATCCGCTCGAAGAGCCGTTGCTGCGCAGACGCCGCCTCCGGCACCGGCTCGAACAGCACCTCCGGGTCCGGCTCGGCGGCGGTGGCGACGGGCACGACCGAGACCAGCACCGCGCCGTTCTCGACCCGGACGCCGTACGTCGGTGCGGGTGCATCCGCCGGGGGGCCGAGCACGGATCCGGTGCGCAGGTCGAAGGCGCTGTAGTGCCGCGGGCAGTACACGACGTTGTCCACGACCGCGCCCTCGTCGAGGAAGGCCCGCTCGTGGGTGCACACGCCACTGATCGCGTAGTAACGCCCGGCCACCCGGGCCAGGAGCACCCGGGTCCCGTCGATGTCGAACCCGATCTTGTCGCCGTCGCTCAGCTCGTCCTCGGCGCAGACCTCGACGTACTCGACGTCGTCCCCAGCGGCCTCACCCACGGGTACCCGGGGCTCGGCCGGCGGCCTCCATCAGCTCGTAGAACTTGTCCCGCTCCTCGTCCTTCATGAACACGGTGTGCTCAGGGCCGGGGTAGACGTGGTCGCGGACCTCGTCGCGGTACTGGGTGAACACCTGCTCGAAGACCGGGATGATGTCGAAATAGATCTTGGAGTGCCGCGGGGTGTGCTCCTCGTACATGTGGAACAGGTCGCTGGTGATGATGTGTACGCCGTCCGCGCGGCTGCCGGCCCCCAGCGAGATGACCGGGACGGGCAGCGTCTCGGCGAGGTAGTGGGTGACCTCGTCGGTGACGACCTCGCAGAGGATGGAGAAGCAGCCGGCGTCGACCATCGCCCAGGCGTCGTCGACAAGCTCCTTGGCCCGGTCCGCGGTCTTGCCCTGTGCACGGAAGCCACCGAGCTGCGGGATCCGCATCGGGGTCACCCCGATGTGGCCCTGGACCGGGATGCCAGCCTTGACGATGGCCTCGATGTTGGGGGCGTGGTGCTGGTTGCCCTCGCACTTCATCACCTCGGCGCCGCCCTCGGACACGAACCGCCCGGCGTTCTCCACCGCCTGCGCCGCCGAGATGTGGAAGCTCCAGTACGGCATGTCGACCATCCGCATGCCGTACTGCGAGCCGCGGGCGACCGCCTTGGTCATGCTCATTACCTCGTCGAAGGTCACCGACGTGGTGTTGGGGTGGCCGAACAGGATCATGCCGCCGGTGTCGGAGACGCACAGGATGTCGATGCCGCCGAGCCGGTCGGCGATCACCGCCGATCGGTAGTCGTAGATCGCCATCTGCACGATCTGCTCGCCCGCGCGCTTCTTCCCCTCTAGCACCGGGATCGTGATCTTCGTGGGTTTGCGCGTCGCCTGGTCTGCGGCCACGGTGGTCTCCTCGTCGGTCAGGCGGACGCGGCCGCGGCGAGTTCGACGGTGACGTTCCCGTCCTCCTCGCGGACCGGGAAGGTCTGCAGGCAGCGCGACGGGTCGAACACGGTGCGACCCGTCCGGATGTCGTACTCGTAGCCGTGCCAGGGACACTTGAGGATCTCCCGGCCGGGCTCGGTCTCGTACCGGCCGACGTCGTCGGTCGACACGGTGTGCTCGTAGATCCGCCCGTGCTCCAGCGGGCCGCCCTGGTGCAGGCACTTGGCGGCCAGGGCATGCAGGGAGCCGTCGGCGGAGCGGATCACCACCACCCGGATCGGCCCCAGCTGGGCGGCCCGCAGCTGGCCGGGGGCGAGCTCGTCCGCGCCGCAGACCACCTGCTTCACTCTGGTCCCTACTCTCGAATCGACTGTGGGCTAGGCGACGCGGGGCGTGAGCGCCGGGATCTTGGGGTACAGCGCCTGCGCGTTCTGGTAGAAGATCTTGCGCTGCAACCCCTCCGGCAGCCCGGCAGGCAACGCCTCCCAGGGCGAGTCGAAGTCCCAGTGCGGATAGTCGGTGGAGAAGCAGAACAGGTCCTCGGAGCCGAGCTGGTCGATCATCCGCAGGAACTGCTGGGCGGTCATCTCCTCGGTCGGCTGGGTGGCGAAGCGGAAGTGCTCCCGGATGATGTCGCTAGGCATCCGCTTGACCCAGGGCACCTCGGAGCGGAGTTCCTTGTACTGCTGGTCCGCGCGCGACATCAGGTGCGGGACGTACGACGTACCGCCCTCCACCATGATCACCTTGAGCTCGGGGTACTTGTCGAAGACCCCGTTGAAGATCAGCGACACCATCTGCGACATGAACACCTGCGGCACCAGCGTGTGCCACTCGACGAAGTACCTGTGGTGGCCGAGTGCGGTGGGGGAGTTCTCGCTGTGGTGGATGCCGACCGGGAGCCGGTTGCGGACCGCGGCCTCGAAGATCGGGTGGTAGTACGGGTCCCCGAAGGCCTTGTCCCCGATGTAGAGCATCGCCTGCACCATCCGCGGGTGGCAGCCGATGCGGTCGATCTCGCGAGCCGCACCGATCGGGTCGTGCGAGTTCACGTGCACCGAGCCCTGCAGCCGGGGGTCGCGCTCGAGCCATTCGGCCAGCTGCCAGTCGTTGTACGCCGACATCAATGCCGTCTTGAACTCCGGCCACCCGGCGCCCAGCGCCGAGGCGTCCAGCCAGCCGGTGAGGACGGCGTAGTCGATCGAGTACTCGTCGAGCAGCTGTTCGCGCAGCAGGCCGTAGTCCGACCCTCCCGGCCGGCCGTCGGGCAGCTTGGCGTCCTCGCGGTCCAGGCCGCCGGTCGCGAACTGGGCGAAGGGGAGCAGCCGTTCTGGCTGCCAGCCGAAGTCGGTGATGTACTTCCGCCAGATCGGCGCCAGGTACGGCAGCAGCGCGTGCAGTTCTGCCCGCTCGTGCACGTCGGTGTCGATGATGTTCAGCGCCGTCGACTGCGCCTGTGCCACCAGGGGCCTGGCCCGCACCACCGTCGCCATCTACCCACTCCTCGACCTCGGGTCCGTCCGGATGTCCCCGGGCACCGGCGCAGGGATCGGCGACAGCGGTCCAAGGAGACCGGCCCTACGCTGCCAGCCGTCCCGGTACCGCGGTAGGGGTCCCCCGTGGATGCGG
Organism: Mycobacteriales bacterium; assembly: GCA_038200385.1. GTDB lineage: Bacteria > Actinomycetota > Actinomycetes > Mycobacteriales > Geodermatophilaceae > JBBPYA01. The sequence continues at coordinate 4,242 of JBBPYA010000281.1, read as the reverse complement.
TCATAACCAGCGGGTATCGGCCGGTCCGGTCCGGCGGACCGGGAACAGGCCGGCCTCAGAACAGGAAGCGGTCCTGCCGCGCCCCGACGTACCCCGTCAGGCATTCGATCGCCGCCTGCACCCGCGCCAGGCTCAGGGACTGCTTGCGCGCGACCAGCCAGAACGTGAGCTGGGCCGACACCTCCTCGGCCAGCACCCGCTCCAGCTCCGGGCTCGTCGAGGCCAGGTACTTCGGCAGCAGCCCGATGCCACCCCCGGCCCGCACGAAGCTCAGCTGGGCCACGATGTTGGAACTGCGTAGCACCCGCCGGCTCGGGATCACGCTGCTGTCGAAGACGTCCAGCTCGGGGATGTCGAGCAGGGAGTCGATGTACCAGGCCAGGGCGTGCCCGCCGAGGTCCTCCCGACGCCGTACCGGAGGATGGGTCGCCAGGTAGTTCGCGGTCGCGTACAGCCCGAGGGAGTAGTCGGTCAGCCGCGTCACGGCCAGCCGCTGGGACTGCAGCCGTTGCAGCGTGACAGCGACGTCGTAGTCCTTGGACGTCACGTCGAAGCGGCGCATCGCGGTCGTGAGCTCCACCTCGAGCTGCGGGTGGGTACGCCGAAGCTCCACCATCGCCTCGGCGATGACCGTGCTGCCGATGCCGTCGGTCGCAGCGATCCGGATGGTCCCGCCCAGGCTGAGGCTGCGCGGGCTGACGGCGAGCTGGGTCGCGCTGTGCAACGCCGACTCGATCCGTTCGGCGTGCGCGACCAGTTCCTCGCCGTCGTCGGTGAGGTGCCAGCCCTGCGGGGTCCGGTCCACCAGCCGGCGGCCGATGGAGCGCTCCAGCGCCGCGACCCGCCGCGACACCGTGGAGTGCTCGACGCCGAGCCGATGCGCCGCGTCGGTGACCCGACCGGCGCGGGCCAGCGCGAGCAGGTAGAGCAGATCGTCGGCACGGAGCTGGACCATGCCGTCATCTATAGCCCGGATGTGCATTCGTGCACAGATAGCGGGCCGAAATGGCTGTCCGATGCCCTTCACCGCACCGCCGAGTCCTGCTTACCTGAGAACAGCAGACCACAGCGCGGTCCGCCTGGGGCGGGCGGCGCCGCGGGACCGCGGAGGCGGAGGTGGCGGTGTCGGGCTCGCAGATCGACGGCCGGCGACTCCGGCTGCCGAGCGGTCTCTCCGGGCGGCGGTGAGCACGTGGTACTGCACCCGGCCGCGCCGCAACTCGCCGACCTGGACCTGCTCCTGTCGGTGAACCGGCTGGGGAGCCTGGGAAAGGCCGCCCGGGAGCACGGGATGTCCCAACCCGCTGCGAGCGTGCGGATCCAGGCGCTGGAACGTCGGTTGGGGCACCGGTTGCTGGAGCGCTCGCCGACCGGATCACGCTTCACGCCGGCCGGTGCGTCGCTTGCGCGTTGGGCGCAGCGCGCGGTCGAGTCCGTCTCGCAGCTGATGTCGTGCAGCGCGGTGCTGGCCGACGGGGCCTCCGGCACGCTGCGGGTGTCGGCGAGTTCGACCCTGGCCGAATGCGTCGTCCCGCGTTGGGTCGCCGGGCTCTGGGAAGGGCTACCCGATGTGGCCGTCCGGGTGCGGGCGGGCTCGAGGCAGACGGTCGTGGAGGACGCCCGCGCCGGTCAGGCCGATCTGGGTTTCGTGCCCGAGCCGGGCGACGGTCCGCAGTTGCAGCGCCGGGTGGTGGCCGTTGACGACCTGATCGTCGTCGTCGCCCCGGACCACCCCTGGTCGCGGAGACGCGTGCCGATAGCCGCCGAGCAACTGGCCGCCGGCGACCTGGTGCTCCGGGACAGTGGCTTCGGATCGCGGCGCCACCTTGCCCGGACATACGGCGGAGTGTGGCCGCAGGGGACGCATCTGGAGTTGCCCTCCACCGCGGCGGTCAAGGAGGCGGCTCTGAGTGGCGCGGGAGTGGCAGTGCTCGGGAGGCTCGCCGTCAGCCGCGAGTTGAACGACGGCCGGCTGGTGCGGGTTGCGGTCTCCGGGCCGACGACTGGCCGGCGGCTGTTCGCGGTCTGGGACGAGCGGACCCCGCTGCCGGCTGCCGCGATGGCGCTGCTGGACATCGCCACCCGTGAACTCGTCGAGTCCGAGGCCGTGCGATCGAAGCGCGGAGCGGTGGGTGGCCTGCGGACGGTACCCGCGCCAACGCGGGCGGTGCGGGTCGCCTCGGCGTCCTGACTCGCGGGGACGGTTCCACCGCCCCCGCTACCGTCGCTTTCTCTGCGCGGACCTGCGCGGACCTGCGCGGGCCTGCCGCCCGTCGCTGCTCGTACAGCGCCCGGCCGGCCGCGGCGGCTCCCCTCCGGCCTGGAGTGTCTCGCATCTGCCGTAGGTAATCTGCGAATGACCAGTGAGCTCCTCGGACATGCCAGCATGACGACGACCCCGCCGCCCGCCCGGCTGACCGAGACCGCGGACCGCGCACCTCACCTAGCGGCGGCCTCAGACGGGAGGAGGGTTGGTCGTTCGCAAATCGACGTATCGTTGTTGACCGCGCACGTACTCAACGGGGCGCACCCGCCGGATCGACTGGGTTGAGACGGTCGGCGGGTTTCGCAGGGTCGGTCAGGGGGATGGCGATGTGCGTGACCTGACCCGGCGCGAGCTGCTCCGCCGGGCGGCCTATGCCGCACCGATCATTGCGCTGGGTGCCAGCCGGGGTGATGCCGCGCCTCATGCCAGCGGGCGTCCCGCGGCCATGGCCGCGATGCCAGCCCGGGCCGCGTTCGACTCCTATGGGATCAACTGCCACCTGTCCTACCTCAGCGGGTCGGTTTGGGCGAACACCGATGCCGCCCTGCAGTGGCTCCGTGAGTTGGGGGTCGGCGCGGCTCGGCAGTATCTGCCTCGCACCGGTTTCGGCCGCGACAGGGTGAAACTGGCCATGTCCCGGCTGAGTGTTATGGGATTGCGCTGGTGCTGCCCCGTCCTTGTCGCAGCGGACGCAACCAGCCTCGACGCTGCTCGGGCGGCGGTCAACGAGCAGCTGAGTTGGCTGCAGGCCAACACCGACCTCGCGCTGCTGGATTCGCTGCCGGGTCCCAACGAGCCGAACTCCGAGGGAAGACCTATCGACGACTGGGTGCAACCCACGCGGTGGGCGATGCAGGCGCTGTGGGAGGAAACCCGGAAGCGGTCCGCGTTCGACCACGTGCTCGTCCAAGGACCGCCGCTGAACATGAAGGGCGCAGTAACCGCGGTCGCCCCTGACGTGGCGGCGCTCGGCGATCTGTCGCAGTGGACGGACCGGGGAGACGCACACCTGTACCCCGGCGCCCACGATCCCGGATGGCTGGCCGATGAACGGCTCGCCGTTCTGCGGCCCCTGCACCCGGGCAAACCTGTGTGCGTGTCCGAGGGGGGCTACACCACGTCGATCGGCCGTGCTTACACCGGTGGCGCGGACCTGGTGCCCGAAGAGGTGGCCGGCCTCTACGCGCCCAAGCACCTGCTGGTCCACCTTCTTGGCGGCCGGGTGTTCTTCTCTTACGAACTCCTCGACGAACCCCCGCCATACAAGGACACCGACCGTGCCACCCTCGAGGCCGGGTTCGGACTCGTCGGCACGCCCACGGCCGATCCGTTGACGTGGCGGCCAAAGCCCGCCTTCGAGGCCGTGCGCCGTCTGCTGCACCTCGTCCGTGACATCGAAGGGCACACGCCCTTTGGGCTGCCGTTGCGAATCACCGGCGGGGACGAGTCGCTGTACACGGCGCTGTTTCACCGCTCAGACGGCAAGTGGCTGCTGTGCCTCTGGCGGTCGGTGGATCTGTACCGGTGGGAGCGCGCCTCCCTCACCGGCCATCAGCTGCCGGTCAAGCCGCTACCGATCACCGTCACATTTGAGCAGCCACTGCCCATCGCCGTGTACGAGCCGTCCAAGCAGGACATGCCGGTCAACAGCTTCACCGCTCAAGACTTCCCGTGGAGCGTGGCCGCCGGGCTGCTGGTCATGCAGATCGGCTAGCCAACCCAGCTGCACCTCGAGCGCAGCGACCAGCCCGACGAATCGCCACCACGGCACGCTCAGCGCCTGGTCTGCGTGGGTGGCGATACTGGGATTGAACCTACGAGAACCACTATCGCCTCGACCTCGCTCCTCAGAGGGTTCCTGAGCGGCAAACTGTGGGCAAGCAGGTCGCGCTGATCTCCGGTGCGGCCAGCGTGAAGCAGGCGAAAGCGCAGGTCAGGGACGGTATCCGCGTCGCTATGCCTTCTTGGTCTCCCAG
>JBBPYA010000280.1:0-4106 GCA_038200385.1 Mycobacteriales bacterium | reverse complement strand
GCGGCCGGCCGCGCTCGCCCGGCCCGCGGTCGTCCCGGCCGCCTCGGTGCACGCGACGGTCCAGAGCACACGATCACGCTGACCGGATCGGTCGGGTGGGAGTACCAGCGCCACGCGGCGCAGCGGCCAGTGGCCGGAATACCGGGAGTGAAGGGTGTGAGGAACCGGATCGGCATCGGGCCGAGTAGCGGCTGGTCCACCCCCGGCGTCACCCACGTTGACAACCAGCTGCGGATCATGGGCACGCTGTGACGAACCACCGGCCGTCGAGCCGTCCGCCGTTCGCCGCGACCAGGCCATCGACACGGCCTTCGGCGGGCAGAACATCCGGTCGACCAAGGTCACGGTCAGCGAGGGCTACGCCCCTGGAGCCGGCCCAGCCGCCAATTGCTCGTAGCGTCCCTGGTCACTGTGGCCGTTCGGCGTGCTGATCCCGCTCTCACCGCTCGCGCACCTGCTGGGCTTCGCCCACCTTCCGATCGGCCTGCTGCTGGCGCTTGCCGGAACCGTCGTGGTCTACCTCGTCCTCATCGAGTTCGCGAAGCGGCTCTTCTTCGCCGAACCCGAAGGCCGGATCCCCCACCTGCGCCGACGCGGTCACGACCATCGGGTGCACCGCCGCGCCGCCCGGTTCAGCGTCGTCACGCCAATCCCGACGTCCCGGGTCATCTAGTCACTTGCGCAGGAAGTCGGCGATCACCGCGGCCGAGGCGGCCGGCTCCTCCAGCAGGAAGAGGTGTCCGCCGCCGCGCATCACGTGCAGCCGGGCCCCGGGGATGCGCCAGGCCAGGATCCGGCCGTTGACCAGGGGCACGATCGGGTCGTCGTCGCCGGCCATGACCAAGGTCGGGGTCCGCAACCGGTGCAGCCACGGCAGGCTCGACCAGCCCTGGATGGCATACAACTGCGACAGGTAACCTCCCCACGACGGCGGGTGGGTGAACCGCGCGCCGGTGCCATGCAGGAGCCCGCCGGGATCACGGCGGGCCTGGCCGCCGTAGAGCTCCCCGGCGACCTGCCGGAAGTACGCCGGATCGGTGTACCGCCGGGGGGTCATCATCTTGGCCAGCACGGTGGGGTTGCCGGGCAGTCCGCCCAGACCCGGCATCGTCGCGGCGAGCACGAGCCGGCGGACGCGACCTGGCGCCTGGTGGGCGAGCTGCTGGGCGATCGCCCCGCCCAGGGACACCCCGATGACGTCGACCTCGGCGAAGCCCAGGGTGGTCACCAGATGGTCGACGACCCGGGCGATGGCCGGCATCCGCCGGGGCCGCCGCCAGCCGCTGGATTCCCCGGTCCCCGGCGCGTCGAAGGCGATCGTCTGGAGGCCGCGCGGGGTCAGCTCGCGCTCCAGCGCGTTCCACATCCCCAGGTTGCCGCCCAGACCCATGATCAGCAGCACCGGACGACCGGCGCCGCGGATCGACACGCGGAGGGACAGCCCGTCCACGGACACCGTCGAGGCAGCCGGCCGCAGCCGGCTGCGGGCCGCGGTGATGGGGGTGACCCGCTCAGGTGAACGCGCTGACACCGGTGATGTCCCGTCCGACGAGAAGCGTCTGGATCGTCTCGGTGCCCTCGTAGGAATGGATGGACTCCATGTCCGTCATGTGCCGGATGATGTGGTGGTCGAGGAGGATGCCGTTGCCGCCGAGCAGGTCCCGGGCCTCCAGGATGATCTGCCGGGCCTTGCGGGTGTTGTTCATCTTGGCCAGTGACGCGATCGTGTCGGTGAGGTGCCCCTCCTCCATCAGCCGCCCCAGCCGCAGGCAGTAGAGCTGCATGGCGGTGACCTCGGCCAGCATCTTGACCAGCTTGTCCTGCACGATCTGGAAGCTCACCAGCGGCTTGCCGAACTGGGTCCGCTCGGTGCAGTAGGCCATGGCGATGTCGTACGCCGCGGTCGCGTGCCCCAGCGCAGACCAGGCCACGGTGTTGCGGGTCGCGGCGAGCACCCGGCCGGTGTCCTTGAACGACATCGCCTCGGGCAGCCGGCTGGATTCCTCCACCCGGACCCCGGTCATCGTGATCTCGGTCTGCCAGATCGCGCGCAGCGAGCCCTTCCCCGTCATCACCTGGGCCTCGAACCCGGCGGTGCCCTTCTCCACCAGGAAACCCTTGACAGCGCCGTCGGCGGTGTCCCGTACCCACACCACCACGACATCGGCGATGCTGCCGTTGCCGATCCACTTCTTGGTCCCGTCGAGCATCCAGGACTCGCCGTCGCGACGGGCGGTGCTCTCCAGCGCCACGGAGTCCGAGCCGTGGTCGGGCTCGGTCAGTGCGAACGCCCCGATCAGCTCCAGCGCAGCCATCGGCGGCAGCCAGCGCTGCTTCTGCTCCTCCGAGCCCAGCGTGAAGATCGAGCGCATCGCCAGGCCGGCCTGCACCCCGAGGAAGGTGCCGAGGCTGCCGTCCCCGCGGCTGAGTTCCAGACAGATCAGGCCGTTGCTGATCGGGCTCATCGGCGGACAGCCATAGCCGACGATGCCGTCGCCGACGATCCCCAGCTCCGCCATCTTGTGCACGAGCGGCCAGGGGAACTCCGCGCGCTCCCAGTAGTCGTTGATGACCGGCAGCACCTCATGGTCGACGAAGTCGCGGGTCCGCCGCCAGTAGTCCAACTCGGCGTCGCTGAGCTGGTCGGCGATCAGGAAGTAGTCCGTGCCCAGGGAGCGTCCGATCTGGCTCGTCATGTGGCGAACACGTAGCTGCCCGGTGCGTCGGCGACCGGCTCGTAGGCGGCGCTGCCCAGCTCCTGGGGGGCCGCCACCTCGGCGCCGCTCCGCTCGGTCAACCAGGGTACGAAGTCGTCCCACCAGGTGCCCTGCACCGTGCTGGCACCCGCCAGGAACTCCTCGGCCGTCTCCGGGTTGTCGGGGTTGAGCCGGAAGCTGGCCTTGGGGCTTCCGGGCGGATTGACCAGCGCCGCGATGTGCCCGCTGGTGGAGAGCACGAACCGCGAGTCACCGCCGAGCAGGTGCACGCTGCGGTAGCAGCTCTGCCAGGCGCAGATGTGGTCGGCGATGCCGGCCACGATGTAGGAGTCCACAGTGGACTGCGATAGGTCCACCGGGCTGCCCAGCACAGAGGTGCCGCCGGGTTTGACCAGTCCGTTGCTCAGCCCGAGGTTGAGAAAGTCCTCGTGCAGCCGGGCCGCGAGCCGCGTCGTGTCCGCGTTCCAGAACAAGATGTCGAACGCCGGAGGCTTCTTGCCCAGCAGGTAGTTGTTCACCCAGTAGTTCCAGATCAGGTCGCCGGGCCGCAGCCACGCGAACATGGTCGCCAGCGACCGGCCGTCCAGATACCCCGTCCAGCGGGATTTGGCGACGGCGGCCGCGACCAGCGCCGGGTTGGTGACCGAGGCCATCAACCCGGCGTGGGACTGGTCGAGCAGGGTCACCCCGAGCGCGAACCCGGCGAGGCGGTCCTCCTGGCCGGCGTGGATCAGGTGGCCGAGGGCGAGGGTAGAGATGATCCCGCCGGCGCAGAGGGAGAACAGGATGCTGCGGTCGGCTCCGGTGATCTCCTCGGCGGCGTCCAGCGCATCGAGCACGGCCTGAACGTAGGTGTCCAGCCCCCAGTCGGCCTGCTCCTTACCCGGGTTACGCCACGACATCAGGAACACCGGCTGTCCGGACCGGACGAAGTGCTCGACCATGCTGCGTCCGGGGGCCAGGTCCGCGACGTAGTACTTGTTGATCGTGGGCGGCACCAGCAGCATCGGCACCTCGTGCACGGTGTCGGTCTGCGGCGTGTACTGGATGAGCTCGAAGACCTCGGTGCGCAGGACCACCGCGCCCGGGGTGATGGCGAGCTCCCGGCCGACGGTGAAGGCGCTGCTGTCGACCATGCTCGGCACCCGCGGGGGCAGCGCCATGTCCTTGAGGAAACTGCCGATGCCGCGGACATAGTTCTTGCCGCCGGTGTCCACCGCCGCCTTGAGCGCGGTGGGGTTGAGCAGCGGCGCGTTGCTCGGGCTCAGCGCCTCGATCAGGTTGTCGGCGACGAACTCCATCTGCGCCCGGTCGCCCCAGCTCAGCTCGGCGTCGGCGACGAGATCCCGCGCGGTCTGGCCGGCCACGAGGTAGCTCTGCAGGATCCGG
>JBBPYA010000279.1:0-15161 GCA_038200385.1 Mycobacteriales bacterium | reverse complement strand
CTTCGGTCGATCCTGAAGGCCCAGAGAACCGTCATGATCACCAGCGGTGCCGTGTTCGTGCCGCTTCTACACCCTCACCGGCGTGTCACCACCCGACACGCCGCACCTCACGACTTTGCCGGGGCCCTGGGTAGATGGCACCGTCGATCACTTCCCGATGCGGCCGCATCGGCCTGCCCATCACACCCTTCTCCGGCGGCAGCAAAGGCTCGATCTGAGCCCACATCTCGTCTGTCAACACACCTGAGCGGATCATCAGCCACCATCAGGCCACAGACCCGCCCAACAATGGAGACACGCCCTAGTTCGGCCTGGGCAACAATCACGATCGGATGTTCTCGGTGATCATCTCCTGGTGGCCTGCGCGGCCCGCGGAACCGCAGCGCCAGCACACGTCGACCTATAGATCGGCGGCCGTAGACGCCGCCGACAGACGATTCTCGCCGTCGACGCCCAACCGAGTGCCGTCCCGGCGTGGCTGCCCTGCCAGGCCGACGTCCGCACGACTCATCCAAGGCCCTGCCCATCCCCGGCCGCCGATAGCGCTTCGCGATCGCCGGCCGCACCGTCAACCCCCCACTGCAGCCCCGAGCCGGCAGGCGCGTGGGGACGCGCGTCGGCGAGTCAGGGACAACCCCCAATACGCGCACATCTGATGGCCGCCCTCCGTTGACGTAGAGCGATCCTTCGGGCACGATCGGTGACCCCAACATCTAGAGGGGGCACAGTGACAGTAGTGGCACGACGCCTGGCGGGACCGCGAGTCATGACTGCATCGGCTCTCGCTGCCACCGCTTTTGTTATATTGCCAGCCCAGTCCGCTAGCGCATATAGGCTGATTGGTTGCCACTTCCATGACTCGTCAATCACCTATAACTTTACGAGCGCTACCAGGAATCTGCGCGACTATCCCACCTCCGGCGCCGCAGCCGCAGGCTCCTGGTCCAGCGCAACGCAGATTAGCTTCACCCAAGTGACCTCACGTGCCGAGGTCTCAGTCGATGCCTACTTCTTTGGCAACACCGACTTTGATGGAATACAAATGGATGAGGGCTGCTCCGGCGGCGTGTGGCTCCCTACCCCATTCGCCCAATGGAATAGGTACTACACCGATGGCTACACATTCACCGGGCAAAAGCAGGTTATGGTTCACGAACTCGGCCATACGTTAGGCCTTGACGAAATCTATACGACAGGCTGTTCTGGGCAACCCATCATGTTCTACGACAGTGATCGATACTTCGTTTGCCGACACTCCGCCCCTCAGGGGGATGACATCAACGGCGTCAACAACATCTACTGAGTAAGGGAGAGTTGATGATTCTTTGGAGAGGCTTTCGTCTATTGGCTCTTACCAGTGTAGTTGTTGCAGTGTCTGCAGCGTGCTCGGTCCCGGAAGCAGCAGCGCCGCCTTCTCAGGGGGACCACTTGAGTGTTAGCCGGACTCATTCCTTCACATCGCTTCATGAGTTGAGTGAATACTCAGGCGTGGTCGCTATCGCGACAGCCACGCCGCAGTCTGTGATACAAGTCGTCAACCGAGTGCCATTTACAGTAACGACCCTTGATGTTGTCAGGGTTGTTGACGGGAACGCTCCGACGCGGCTGAGACTGCAGCAGGTGGGAACAGCCGAAGCTGCGACTGCCGAGTTGCCGATTGTAGCTGCCGGAAGAACGTATCTATTGTTTGCAAAGCCCTTCATAAGGCGCCCAGGTGAGCCTCCGGTCGCCGCCGACCTCTTTGTTCCTGTCGGTGTGGCTGCTGGTCTCTTTATTCAAGACAATGACGTCTTCCGACGGCTTGATCCGCTTTCAACGTCGCTGCCAGCGCAAATTCCGGTTGCGAATTTGGAGGTCGCACTTCTCAAGTGAACTTCCTGGAGCCCGGGGGTGACGGACGGGAGACGGTCACCGGCCTGAAGGTCGACGACCAGGGCCGGCTGTTCGTCGCTGGCCGGACCACCGGCAGGGTGTTCGTCTACGACACCGAATCGCGAGAACTCCTCCGCTCGTTCGAGACGGCCGAGGCGGGTGAGGAGGTGCTGGTCAACGACATCACCTTCGCCGGGGAGGCGGCGTACGTCACCGACTCCTTCCGGCCGGTGCTCTTCCGCATCCCCCTCGCCGGCGGCGCCATCGGCCAGATCGAGCCCTGGCTGGACCTCGCCGGCCTGGTCCCGTACGAGGACGGTTCTAATTGAACGGCATCACCTCCACCGATGACGGCCGGTACCTCGTCACGGTGCACTCCGACAACGGAACGCTGTACCGAATCGACACGACGACCCGGGAAGTGGCCGAGATCGATCTCGGCGGCGCCGATCTGACGTCGGGCGACGGCCTGCTGCTCGACGGCTCGACCTTGTTCGTCGTCACCACCTCGCCCGAGCCGCGGGTGGTCCAGATCGAACTAGCCGCCGATGCGTTGTCCGGGGACATCGTCGATGAGCTCGTTGACGATGCCTTCGCCTACCCGACCACGGTGGCCCAGTGCGGGACCGATCGGATCCAGGTGGTGAACTCCCATCTGGACCAGGTCCCCGACGGCGATCCGGAGTTGCCCTTCACCGTCTCCGACATCGAGGTGGTCATCGACTGACCCGCCCCGGGGCTGGCTACGCCCGCCCCGTGGGCGCGCGCACCGTCCTGGCACGACCGGCGGATTCTTCCGCTGGGTGCAGCAGCGCCCGGCCAGTCGAGCCGACCCGATGCTCGGCGGGCTGACCAAGGCCGCCAACCACGGGGTGGCTGTGGTTCGCCCTGGCCGGGCTCCGCGCGGTAGGCCGCGGCGCCGGCCGCCGGCCGCCGGGCCGCCGGCCGGGCGATCGGGCGGTCGGATCACTGGCCGTCACGAGCGCGGTGACCAACACCCTGGCCAAGCCGATGATCGACGGGGTCGGGCCGGACATCGGGCCGGTCACGGCCGAGGTCAACCCGAGACGGCTGCGCCGCGGCCCCATCCGTTCATGGTTGTGCGTCGGGTTCGTGGTTCCCTTGCCGCGCCTACGCGTCAGACGGTTGACTGACGGTGGTCGAGGTTCACCAGCACGTAGTGGACTCGGCTCGTAAACTCGCCAGGTACCGGCGAACAGAAGTGGCTGATGCGGGGGCGGTGGGATGGGCACGTACGGCTGGATGGTCCGCTGGCTGCCCCGGTGCAACTTCGCGACCAAGATCGTTCTTGCCGGGCTGGTCATCGTGCACGTGCCCTTGCTGCTCATCGTGGTCGTCGTCGTGGCCTATCCGGGGTTGAGCACCGCGGGGGTTGCGGGGATTGCGGTGGCCGCGACGGTACTGGCCAGCGCGGCGTTGACCTTGGTGCTGAGAGGTCTGCTGGCGCCGTTGCAGCTGGCCGGCGGGCACCTGTCGGGGTATCTGACCGACAGGCGGTTGCCGCCCGCAGCGATCGGCGGTGGTGATGAGGCGGGCCAATTGCTGCATGACGTCGCCGTGTCGTGCGGGGAGATCGAACGTCTGCGGCAGGTCCTCGAACAGCATGCGTTGACCGACCCGCTGACCGGGGCGGACAACCGCCGCAGCGCCGAAGCCCGCCTGGCCAGGATCGGCGCACCGCACGGTGACCGACGCCGTCCAGTGACCGTTGCCATGGTCGACCTGGACAACCTCCGCGAGCACAACTCCGACGGCGGGCACGCCCGCGGTGACATCGGGCTGCGGCGGGTCGCACTGGAGCTGCAGGGCGTGCTGCGCGCGCAGGACTGGGTGGCCCGCTGGGGTGGGGATGAGTTCCTCGTGATCTGCTACTGCTCCGGCGCCGACATGATCACGCTGCTGGAGCGGGTGCGCGAGCAACTGGCGACCACCCGCAGCCCAGCTGAGAGTTTCAGTGTGAGTGCCGGCATCGCTGAACTGCGGGCAGCCGAATCCATCAGCGACTGCATCGCCCGCGCCGACACCGCGCTGTACACGGCCAAGGATCAAGGACGGGACATCGTCCGCGCCGCCAGCTGACCTCGGCCCCGCATGGCCAGCGAGCACGTCGCGGCCAGCCCCCTCAAAGAAAAGACCCGGTGATGCGCGAAGAACGCGGCCCGCACTTCGGGGCAGAGCCGCCCCCCGCGCCGTCACCGAACGGTTGTCAGCGCAGTCGCGCCTTGGCCCCGAAGGCGACTCGTCCGGCGCCGAAGTCATAGCGAAGCCCCGTCTGCGGCTGGTGTCGGTGGGGGCCGTAGGCAGCGCACCCGAGCTCGCCGAACTCATCAGCGAGCGCAGTGCCCGTCCGCTCGATCACAGCGTGACCGACGTCCCCACCCTTGACGACCACATCGCACTCCTGCGGCAGGCGCGATTCGCCGAAGTCGGGACCGTCTGGCAGCACGGGGACGACAGAGTGCTCGTCGCCCTGCGCTGACCACACCCACCTCAGGAGGACCACCGCCAGGGCGGACAGCACCTCAGCCGTCCTCGCTCGGTGCCGCACCCATGACCGACTGCAGGAAGCAGCCGACGCCCAGTTCGGACGTCAACCGCGAGCGCTACGCCGATATCGCCGACGAGCAGGCTCCGCTCGCAAACGAGCCGACCACTACGCACGGTGGCCCGCGGGCGCCTCCGCCTCGGCCACCAGGAACAGTTCCGGCGCCCGTCCGACTTGGCGATGGTCTACCGGACAAGGTTGTCGTTTCCCGAGTAGCGGTGGGCTGTGCGCCACGCACTACTGCGGGACGGCGCGACACCAGCCGCAGGAGATCACGATCCAGCGCTGCGGTGATCTTCTCGGGGGCGGCCGAATGCGGCCTCGGCGCGTCAGCCGCCGAGAGCGGCACGGACCTGCTCGAGGACGTCTCCGCGAAGGCCGACGGCGTCGTAGGTCCAGAAGACGTCGTTGTAGACCAGCGCGCCCCTGACGCTGGGGTCCCAGCTCTCGAGGAGCGCGACCTGGCAGGCGGGCGCAGGGATCCGGCGAGACGGCGGCAAAAGGCCGTGGTCGGCAGCCGGCTCGAACCCCCACTGGCGGTACAGGCCGGGCGCTCCTTCGAGCATGACGAACGGCTCCTCGGCCTCGTCGGCCGCGCGCAGTGCGGCAGCAACCAGAGCGGCACCCACGCCTTGCCGCTGATAGGCCGGCAGGACGGACAAGGGGCTGAGCGTCAAGCCCGAGACCAACAGCCGTTCGTCGCGATCCCACCGAAGCGGTTCGACAAGCGGATCGTGACGTTCCTGAGCCCGGCCGAGGTCGATGCCCTGGTCGCCGCTCCCGATCAGTCCCGTTGGGAGGACGCCGAGACCGAGTCCTTCTCCTCCTGGCCGTTCAGACCGGCCTTCGCGTCTCGGAGCTGACCGGCCTGAACTGCGGCGACGTCACCCTCGGAACAGGCGCCAGCGTCCGCTGCGAAGGCAAAGGCCGCAAGCAACGCGCCGTCCCGCTCAGCGCACCAACCGCCGCACTGCTACGAAGCTGGCTTCGAGAACGTGACGGCCGCCCGACAGATCCGCTGTTCCCGACCCGGACCGGCCGGCGGCTCAGCCGCGATGCCGTCGCGCTACGGGTCAGCACCCACGCTGCGTCAGCATCCGAACGGTGTCCATCGCTGGCTGGCAAGAAAGTCCACCCACACGTCCTTCGCCACAGCTGCGCGATGTCGCTACTCCACGCCCGCGTCGACACGTCCGTGATCGCGCTCTGGCTCGGCCACGCCGGCGTCCGATCAACCGACGCCTACGTCCACGCCGACCTCAGCATCACCGAGAAAGCGTTGGCCCTCACCACCCCCGCCGAGGCGCGACCAGGCCGATACCGCCCGACCGACAAGGTGCTCGCATTCCTCGAGAGCTTGTAACTATGCCGAGACCAGACCCCGCGCAACGAACTGCTCACCGCACATCTCGGCATAGTCGCGGTGTCGGCATAGATCGATGACGAGCAGCGCCGGGCCGGCGTAGAAGCGCATGGTGGTGGCCCAACGGCCTTCGATCGCGGCGCGGTGACAGCGGGCGGTCAGGTCCGCGGCGGTGCTCATGTAGGTGCGGTAGCCGACTTCGGCCGCCCGCCGGGCTAGCCCGACCGCCAAATGGGTCTTGCCGACTCCAGGTGGGCCGATCATGAGCACGTTGGTAGCGGTCTGCAGGAACCGGCAGGACGCCAGGTCGGCGATCAGGTGCGGGTCGACACCGGGTTGGGCGTCGAAGTCGAAGTCCTCCAACGTCGCCGGTGAGGGCAGGCAGGCGAACCGCAGCCGACCGGCCAGACGGCGGGCTTCGGTCTGGGCGACCTCGATGGCCAGCAGCCGTTCCAGCGCGGCGGTCACCGTCAGCTTCTCGGCCCGGGCGGCGTCCAGCACCGCCGGCAGCGCCTCGGCCGCCACGGTGAGCTTCAGCGTCGTCAGGTGTCCGCGCAGCGCCTGATAGCCGCGGCCTGCGCCGCGGTTGACGGCGCGGCCGCCTCCGACGGGCTCATGGCAGGTTCCGGCGGCGCTGCGCCGCGGCAGCGTAGACGGCCAGATCAATGACCGGGCCCGGGGTCGACGTCGCCGAGTCGGACTCACCACGCAGGACAGCCGCGGCGGCGCGGGCGCCCGGCCCGGGCGGAATCCGCTGTTTGCGCCGGTGCGGTGGGACGGTGCTGAACGCGGCCAGTGCGGCGACCTGCAGGGCGGTGGCGTGCTCATCGGTGCGGATCGTGGCGCAGGCGCCGTCCGGGGCGCGACGGTGTCGCGCCAGGACCGTCCCGGAGGCGGTCACGTCATCCACTGTGGCCGCGCCGAGGCGGTGGGTCACGGTGACCTTCGCGCCGGCCAGCTCCGGTGGCACCGAGTAGCGGTTACCGCGGAAGGCGACCAGCGCTTGAGCCCGCACGGTCCGCTGCACGCTCACCGTGGCTGGGAACGCCGCCGGCGGCAACGGCCGCAGCCGTTCGGTGGCAGCCAGGTCGGCGACGCTGGCCCGGGTGCCCTCGTTGTCCACGACCCGCATTCGACTGTCGGTCTTGGCGGCGCAGAACACCTCCAGGCGGGTCTGGGCCTCGCCCAGGCTGATGTCGTCGGGCAACGTGCGCCACCAGCGCTGCGCCGCGGTGTGGTTGGCCTTCTCCACCACCTCCTTGCGGTTTCCGCGCCGCGGCGGGCAGACCGCGACGCTGACCGCGTAGTGCTTGGCGACCGCCGCGAACGAGGCGGTGACCTCACCGGTGCCGGGCCGAGCGACCGAGGACATCCGGTCGAACCGCCATGTGCGGGTCAGCCCGCCGAGTTGCCCTGCGACCCGGTGCAACGCATCGGCCAGGTGCGCGCCATCGGCGCGTTCGGCCAGCTGCCCGCGCCACTTCCCGGAGTGCGCCAACGCGCCCACGAGCAGGAACGCCTTGCCGTCATAGCCGTCCCAGTGCCCTGGCGGGTCGGGAAGCTCCAGCCAGTCCCACTGCGTCTCCGCGCCCGCCGGATGGTCGATGACCGCTACCGGCCAGCCGTGAGTTGGCCGGCACGGCTCACACGCCGGCCGCAAGCCCCGCATCCGCAGCGCCCGAGTGAACGAGGAGTAGCCGCCCACGTAGCCCAACGCAGTGACCTCGTCGAACAGCGCCGTCGCCCACAGATGCGGGTCCTCGACTAGCCGCTCAACGCAGTACCGGCCATACCGCTCGAACCGGTCCGGACCCGACGGCGACCGGACTCCCGGCGTCCGCTGTCCCGACAAGTACGCCCGGATCGTCTTTCGGTCCCGGCCCAGATGCCGGGCGATCGCCGACACCGACCAACCCTGCGTCCGCAACGCGCGCGCTTCCACATCTTCCTCCCGTGCCAGCATCCGTTTAGGTCCCTTCGAAGCTCGCTGCCTTCAGACAGCGCGAGCCTCGAAGGGGCCCTCCTCATGAGACCGGCGGACACGCCGATCCCGATGCCCCGGGTGGGGAAAATCGGTGAGCAGGTCTGGGGAAATTCAGCGAGCGGGCTCACGGTCACACCAGCGACGCCGGGGCGGCCGACCAGGTGCTGCTGGGCGTGCTGCAGTGACTGGTCCGCTCGGCCCGAGCGGAGAACAGCCGCTGCGCCTACAGCGCGGATTGGCGCCGTTTCGCCGCCTGGTGCCAGCACCGAGAAAGGGCCGCGCTGCCGGCCACCCCGCTAACCGTCGCGGTCTACCTCGTCGACGCCGCCCGAACCCTGGACCTCGACACCGGCCGGCCGGCGTACGCGGCGTCGACGATGACCCGGTGGGTGACCTCCATCGGCCGGGCCCACGTCGGCACCGGGCACCCCTCCCCCGGCGTCGACCCGCTGGTCCGCGCCACGCTGGCCGGTATCCGCCGCGTGAACGGGAACCGGCCGACCCGCAAGCGGGTGCTGCTCCTGGAGGACGTGAGACGACCGCTCGGGCATCTCCCGCCACCCGGGTGGCCCGTCGGCGCCGCCCGCCGCCGCGACCATCTCCTGCTCCTGCTGACTTGGGTGGGGGCGTTCCGGCGTTCCGAGCTGATCTCCCTCGACGTCGGTGATGTCGAGGGCCACAGCGAGGACGGGCTGCACATCCAGCTGGCCCGCAGCAAGACCGACCCGCCGGCAGCGGACAACTTAAGGCCATCCCGTACGGGTCGACCCCGCTGACCTGCGCCCCGTGCGCGTGGCGCGGCTGTGGGGAGGTCCTGGATGCGCACGATCGCGCCGGGACCGCCGCCGCCCGGCGGCTCCTCGAGCACGAGGCCACTGGGTGAAAGCACGCACGGCACGCCGAGATGGGCAGTTGTCGAGATCGGGAGGGCCATCCAAGTACTGTGACGCACGTGGGCGTTGCATGCGCCCAAAAACAAGGCCCCCGGAGGTTTCCTGGGGCCTTCGGCATGTGAACAGCGTCCGCGATCGGAATGTGTAAGGTTTCGTGACGAGCGAGTGTGTCTACACACTCGTATAGGCCCCGGTGGACTGAACCCCGGGGCTGTTGTCATGCCCGGCACCGTGTCGCCGGGCGCAACGCGTGGCCCACCCCGGCGAACCGGCCTGCTAGCTGCTGCTCGACGGCGTGCGCCACTACCCCAGAGAACAGGAGGCATCGTCCTGTCCTGTCCGGATCCCCTCAACGAAGGGAAGGCCATGACGGCTGCGATCATCGGTGTATCGGTGACGCTGCTCGTGGCCGCGGCAATCTTCGCACCCAGCGGGCGGCCCACCGCCCGCCTGGTGAAGATCATCCGCGCATGGCGTCGCCGGTAATCGGCACCTGCTGGCCGCGTAGCTAGACCTCGCCCGTAGCGGCCCCTCAAGCGCAGGCCTCGTTCGAGCGTGCACCGACGTGCGCGCCGAAGAGGCCGTTATCATGCCCAAAAGCAGCCGACATCGGGTCAAGTCCGCTGGCGTGGTGTGTGACGGTTGCCGCGTGATCTTCGTGCTGGTCAGGCGCTGAGCGCCGGGATTGTAGTCTCGGTGGTCACCTCCCGGGTGGTGTCGGCGTTGGCGGTGACCGGTCGGAGGCGGCAGCGGGCGAGGACGTCGAGGCGAGGTAGCGGCGGCCTTCGTTCCATTCGTCGTGTAGCTCGGCGAGTACGGTGCCAACGAGGCGGATAGGCAGTCGCGGTCGGGGAAGTGCCGACGACATCGGTGCGCCGGCGGATCTCGCGGTTGAGCCGCTCGCTGGGGTTGTTGGACCAGATCTGCCGGCAGATCTCCTTTGGGGAACGCGGTGAACGCGAGCACGTCGGCGCGAGCGGCCTCGAGGTGCTCGGCGACCTTGGGCAGCTTGTCGGCCAGGGCGTCAAGAACCCGGTCGAAGTGGGCGTGCACGCTGGCGGCGTCGGGCTGGTCGTAGACCGAGTGCAGCAAGGCCCACACCCACCGGCGGCGAGCAGCAGGGCCGCGCGGACCGCGTCGGACAGCGGCGCCCGACCAAGGTTCGTGTGCAGCAGGGCACCGGTCGCGTTGAGCACTTCCCGGCGGGACACCGGCCAGGACGCCTTCGGGGTCGCCGCCAACAAGTTCGCCGCGTAATGGGTGCGACACCTCTGCCAGGCGGCACCGGGCACGGTCGCCCCGATCAGCCCGCGGTGGGCGTCGGAGGTGACCAGGGCAATCCCGCTCAGGCCGCGGGCGGTCAGGTCGCGGAAGAAGCCCAGCCAGCCGGCGCCGTACTCGGCGGAGGTGACCTGCGGGCCGCAGGATCTCCCGGTGCCTGTCGGCGTTGACCCCGGTAGCGACCAGGGCGTGCGCACGTTGACCACCCGGCCGCTCGCGGGCACCTTGAGCACCAGGGCGTCGGCGGGCAGGAACGTGTAGGGCCGGCATCCGGTGGGCGGCGCCGAAGTCCGCGCCGTGCGCGTCGAGATCCTTGGCCATCTCCGAGACCTGGGACTTCGACAGCCGGGTGATCCCCAGGCTCTCGACGAGCTCCTCCATGCGCCGGGTGCTCACCCCCAGCAGGTAGCAGGTGGCCACCACGGCGGTCAGCGCCCGTTCCGCGCGGCGGCGGCGCTCCAGCAGCCAGTCCGGAAAGTACGAGCCGGACCGCAGCTTGGAGATCGCACCGACCTGCCCCGCCGGCCGATGCGCCCGCGAGTTCAACGCCCCCGACGACCACGACCGCCACCCGTCCAGGCGGCGGCCCAGGACGCGCCTGCCGGGCAGAAGGTCACGGTCCTTGTGCTGCTCGGCGCTCTCGCCTTGGGACCTTCGTCTATCCGGTCGCCGGCGCCGCTGTCGCGCGAGCCGGCGAGTGCGCCGCGGACCGGTATACGGTCCGTGTCGGTGCCGGCGAGCAGCTAGCCTCCGCGCTGTGCCTCGTGACGGCCTGCGAGAGCGGACTGCATCACCGGCTGCGCAGCAGCCGCCAGCCGTTGGCCAAGCGCCTTCGCCGCCCGCAGGTGGCCGGTCCCGTGTCGTCACCCCTCACTCGCGCGCATCTCGGCTACGTACCTGGGACACGCCGAATGTCGCCGAGGTCAGCCCACCGAGCGTCCGAGCCAGTCGAAGTACAGGACTGCTACAACCAGTAGCCACAGCCCGACCGCCAGACATCCCACCGAGGTGAGGCTCAGCCGCCCGCGCCGGCCGGGAGTCGCCGCCTCCGCCACGGTTCTGCACCTCCCAGCCTTGCCCTGCCAAATCGGTATGTCGGGACGGCGACCTTCCCGCCGCGCCGGCTGATCGTCGGACCTGTCGCGCAGCAGCCCGTGCAGCGCGGTCGCCGGCAACGGGGCCAGATTCCGAGGCGGGACACCGACCGACCGGACCGGCTGGTTGGACCCAGTGGCCCGCCGAATCCGGTGCCCGCCCCAACACCCCCCGCGCCATGAGTCCGCACTATGCGCTGGCCGTCGGCGCCGGACGGCGGGGCAAGGCTGGGGTAGGTCGACTGGTGCCGATCAAGGAGGGCGCCACCAGGTCCCGTCGGACGAGCCGACGGTCGGAGGCGCCAGGGGGTGGTCATGCCATGGCCGCGACACTGTCGATGACAGCAAGACCTGTCGCTCAGTTTGTGTGAGTGGTCATGTGGAGCCCAGGGCAGCGCTTTCGGCCTGCTCCCATACAAATGGCCAGCGATAGGCGTGGTCAGTGTAGTCATGCTCCAAAGGCAGCTCGGTGGGGTATCCGACGATATTGGTCGCATGGCACCGATTCTGGGATGTCTTTCGTTGCCCGCTAGGCGCCGCGGGCGTCCATAGCCTGTCTATCAACCGCGCACCCAGCAATTCATCAGGTGACTCATGCGCAGCGCGAAACGTGGACACGACGCTTCAGTGGGCCTTGTCGCAGATCCGCGAAGAATCCCTTCGGGCTTCTCGCACATCCCGGCATCGGGAGTCGGCCGACACGGGCGATGGAGACTACGGCAGTAGTCGAGTCGGGCACCGTCGACGTCACTGCCGCTGGCCGTCCGGACAGACGGTGGCATCCTGTTGTCGCGGCCGCCCCTTGGCGCCTGAGCTGGTGCTACGCCTGCCCCGGCTGAGTCTGCGCACGTCGGCGACGGTGAGCCCGCATAGCGTCGCGGCCTGCTCGGCGGTGATGTCCTCGGTGAGGATGCGACGTAGCGCCGCGCCGACACGGGTCTCCGCGTCGCGGACCAGGTGGGCTGCGTGATCACGCGCCGACAGCCCGAGAAGCACCTCCACGGCAGCGGCCTCGACACGCCCATCACGATCTCTTCTCCCCTGATACAGCGAATGGACTCGTCTGTCTCTAACCCGAGCCCGTGCGACCTGCTCAGCCTTCGCGATCCGTCCCATAAGTACCTCACGGTCAACAACGGACAACAGATGCTCGCCCATATTCGGACCCTGATCAGACTACGCGATAGATGGTAATGAAAGCATCACGACCCGCGCCAAAATAACCCTACGGAATGAAGGTCACACCTCTTGCACTAGCGGCTCGGCCGCCTACGATTCGGGGTGTGATGACTCTGCATAAGCTCACCGCGGGGGACGGCTACACCTACTTGACGCGGCAGGTCGCGGCCCTGGATTCGACCGAGAAGCCGCACCACGGTCTGGGTGAGTACTACTCCCAGCGGGGGGAGGCGCCGGGGCGGTGGTCCGGCGCCGGGCTGACCGGCCTGGACGGCATGGGGGCCGGGCAGCAGGTCACCGAGGAGCAGATGCGGGCCCTGTTCGGGGAGGGCCGCCACCCCAACGCGGCCGCCATCGAGCTGCAGGTGGTCACCGCAGGCCGCTCCCCCGCGCAGGCGCTGGCGGCGGCGTCGCTGGGCAAGGCGTTCCCGGTGTTCGAGGCCACCGCCAACGAGTTCCGGAAGGCGTGCGCCGCCGGGTACGGCGACTACAACGCCCGCCTCGGGTTTCCCCGGGACTGGCCGGTGCCGGCCGCGGACCGCTCGGCGATCCGCACCGACGTCGGCCGCCGGCTGTTCACCACCGAGCACCAGCGTCCGCCGGCGGACCCGCGGGAGCTGGCCGGGTTCATCGCCCGCGCCGGGCGGCCCGCGACCACCGCCGTCGCCGGCTACGACCTGACGTTCTCCCCGGTCAAGTCGGTGTCCACGCTGTGGGCGTTGGCCCCCCGGGTGGTGTCGGAGCAGATCGAGGCCGCCCACCACGCCGCCGTCACCGACACCCTGGCGTGGCTCGAGCGCGACGCGTGCTTCACCCGGACCGGCGCCGCCGGGGTCCGGCAGGTCGAGGTCAGCGGGCTGATCGGCGCGGTGTTCACGCACCGCGACTCCCGCGCCGGGGACCCCGACCTGCACACCCACGTCGCGGTCTCCAACAAGGTCCAGACCTTGGGCGGCCAATGGCTGGCTTTGGACGGGCGGGTGTTGCACAAGGCCACTGTCGCCGCCTCCGAGCGGTACAACACCCGCCTGGAGGCGCAGCTGGTGGCCCGCCTCGGCGTCACCTTCGCCGACCGGGCAGCCGCGGACCTGCGGAAACGCCCGGTCCGGGAGATCGTCGGCGTCGACGAGCGGCTGCTGGCCGCCTGGTCGAGCCGGCGCGCGGCGATCGAGGTCCGCCGCGGCGAACTCGCCGCCCGCTTCCACTACGACTACGGCCGTCCGCCGTCGCCGATCGAGGCCCTGCAGCTGGCGCAGCAGGCCACCCTGGAAACCCGCGCCGGCAAACACGAACCCCGCTCGCTCGGTGAGCAGCGGTTCACCTGGCGCCGGGAGGCCACCACCCTGATCGGCGGCCCCACCGCCGTGGACTCGATGGTCACGCAGGCGCTGCGCCGACGCCCGTACCCGCTGCCCCGGGCCACCGACGGGTGGGTGAGCGAGACCGCCGGCCGGGTGCTGCGGTGCGTGGCCGAGCAGCGCGCGGTCTGGCAGACCTGGCACGTCCGCGCCGAAGCCGAACGGCAGGTCCGCGTTGGCGGTATCGCCCCCGGCGACGTCGACCGGGCCGTCACCCGCATCGTCGATGCTGCCCTGTCCCCGGCCCGGTCGGTGCCCCTCGGACAGCCCGATCCGGTCACCGAGCCGGCGGTGTTGCGGCGCTCGGACGGGGCCAGCGTCTACACCGTGGCCGGCGCCCAGTTGTTCACCGCGCAGCCGGTGATCGACGCCGAGCGCGCGTTGGTCGCCGCGGCGGGCCGCCGCGACGGCCGGGCGGTGGACGCCGCGACCGTGGAGGTGGCGCTGCTGGAATCCGCCGCTAACGGCGTCGAACTCAACCCCGGGCAGGCGCAGCTGGTCGGGGAGCTGGCGACCTCCGGAGCGCGGGTGCAGCTGGCGATCGCCCCGGCCGGGTCCGGCAAGACCACCGCGATGCGGGTGCTGGCCCGGGCCTGGGCCGACGCCGGCGGCGACGTCGTCGGCCTCGCGCCCTCCGCCGTGGCCGCAGCCGGGCTGGCCGAACAGCTCGGCGGGGCGCACAGCGACACCCTGGCCAAACTCACCTGCTCGCTGGCCGCCGGGGCGCTGCCGGCCTGGGCGGACCGGATCGGGGCCGGGACCCTGGTGGTCATCGACGAGGCCGGGATGGCCGGCACCGTCGACCTCGCGCACGCCGTCGCGTTCGTCCTGGACCGGGGCGGCAGCGTCCGCCTGGTGGGCGACGACCGGCAGCTGGCCTCGGTGGCCGCCGGCGGGGTGCTCCGCGACCTCGCCGAAACCCACGGCGCGGTCACCCTGTCCCAGCTGATCCGGTTCCAGGACCCCGCCGAGGGCGCGGCCACCCTGGCGCTGCGCACCGGCGACCCGGCCGGGCTGGGCTTCTACCTCGACCGCGGCCGCGTCCACGTCGGCGACCCGGCGACCTGCGCGGATCAGGCCTACACCGCCTGGGCCGCGGACCGCGCCGTGGGCCGGGACGCGGTCATGCTCGCCCCCACCCGCGACCTCGTGGCGCAGCTGAACGCCCGGGCCCGCGCCGACCGGCTGCTCGCGGCCGGCGTCCGCACCGGTTCCGATGTTGGGCTGGCCGACGGGAACCGGGCCAGCGCCGGCGACACCCTGATCAGCCGCCGCAACGACCGCCGGCTGCCCATCACCTCCAGCGACTGGGTGAAGAACGGCGACCGGTGGACCGTCGTGGCGGTGCGCGCCTGCGGGGCGGTCGACGCCGTGCACCTCGGCACGAACCGACGCCTCACCCTCCCGGCGGACTACGTGGCCGAGGCCGTCGAACTCGGGTACGCCTCCACCGTGCACGGCGCGCAAGGGATCACCGCCGACACCTGCCACACGGTGGCCACCGGCGCCGAGAACCGGCAACAGCTCTACGTCGCGGTGACCCGCGGCCGGGCCGCCAACCACGTGTATGT
>JBBPYA010000278.1:0-3215 GCA_038200385.1 Mycobacteriales bacterium | reverse complement strand
GGATACCTGCGGGCCTGCGCCGAGCTGACGACCCAGCTGTACGCGCTCGGGGTGGCGCCGCGCGAGTTCTGGCTGGCCGCGGGTTCGGGCGGTACGACGGCCGGCCTCGTCGCCGGGGCGGCACTCCTCGCACCGGCGTACGCCGTCGTGGGGGTGACGGTCAGCCGCCCGGTGCCGCAGATCGTGCAGCAGGTCGCCGAACTCGCCCGCGGCAGCCTCGACCTGCTCGGCTCCACCGCGGCCATCGCGACCGTCGACGTCCGCGGCGGCTGGATCGGGCCGGCCTACGGCACGGCCTCGCCCGAGGGGGATGCCGCGGCCGCGCTGGTCGCCCGCACCGAGGGCGTGTTCCTCGACCCCGTATTCGGCGCCAAGGCGATGGCCGCGCTCGTCGACGCCGCCCGCCGGGGCGAGCTGACCGGCCCCCTGGTGTACCTGGTCAGCGGCGGCGCCCCGACCCTGTTCGGGCCGGTCGAGGAGTGAGCGAGCCCCCGACCCCGGCCGCGCCGGCCGGCTACCTCGGGACCGACGCGCGGATCACCCGAGGCCCGGCACCGGAACTCGTGGAGGCCGGCTACGCGCTGGAGACCGCCGACGCCCCGCTGTTGCACCGCGGGCTGGGGCTGGCCGACCTCGCCCACCAGGTCGCCCTGATCGAGGCCGGCGCGGTCGACCCGGCCGACACCGCTCCGCTGCTGCGCCGGCTGCTGGAACTGCTCGACAGCGACCCGGCGGACTTCGACTACGACCCGGTGTACGGCGACGCCTACAACAGCCGGGAACGCGTGCTCCAGCAGGAACTCGGGGCGGTCGCCGGCTGGCTGCACCTCGGGCGGACCCGCCGCGAGGCCGGCCGGATCGCGTTCCGGATCGCCTTGCGCGAGCTGCTGCTGACGCTGCACGGCGACGTCTGCGCCCTCGCCGGGACCCTGGCGGCGTCCGAGCAGGAGCACGCCGACACGCTGTGGGCGGACAGCACCTACCTGCAGCCGGCGCAGCCGTCGACCTTCGGTCACTACCTCGGGCACTTCGGCGAGCAGTGCCTGCGCCACCTGGGCCGGCTCGAGGCGGCGTACGACGGCGCCGACGTCTGCCCCGGCGGATCTGGTGGCGCCGGGGGGACGCGGCTGCGGCTCGACCGCACCCGGCTGGCCGAGCTGCTCGGCTTCGCGGCCGCGGGGGCGAATACCCGGGACGCCATGTGGTCCACCGACGGGGTCATCGACGCGGTGTACGCCGCCGTGCAGTGCGGGCTGACCGTCGATCAGCTCGCCGAGGATCTGGAGATCTTCGCCAGCCCGGCCTTCGACTACGTGGAGCTGGACGCCTCTCTGTGCCGGGCCAGCGTGCTGATGCCGCAGAAGCGCAACCCGTACGCGCTGGCGGTCCTGCGCGCCGGGGCCGGGACGCTGGCCGGGCGGCTCGCCGGAGCGGTCACCACGGCCCGCACCCCATCGGCGCGCACCGACAACTGGCTGCACACCTACGGTGAAGTGGCCGAGTCCCTGGCCTTGGCGGCACGCCTGGTCCGGCTCGGCGCCGCAGTCGTGAAGGGGCTGTCCGTACGCCGGGAGCGGCTGGCGGCCGCGGCGGGGGCATCGTTCATCGGGGCCGCCGACCTGGCCGAGGACCTCAGTCGGGAGTTCCGGGTGGACTACCGCACGGCGTACCGCATCGTCGGGCGCGCCGTCGCCGACGCCGTCGCGGCGGGGCGGACCGAGCTGGACGGACCGGATCTGAGCGGCGCGGCCGAGCAGATCACCGGAAAGCAGCTCGATCTCCCAGACGATCTGCTATTCGCGGTGGCCGACGTCCGAGCGCTGGTCCGGGCCCGGTCGGCGCCGGGGGCCGCGGCACCGGACCGGGTCCGGGAGCACGCGGACGGCATCCAGCGGGCGGTGGCGGCCGCGGACGACTGGCGGGCCGCCCGCCGGTCGGCGCTCGCCGACGCCGAGTCGGACCTGCTGAGCGCGGTGCGAGCCGTCCTCGGTGCCGAGTCGGTGGCCTGAGCATCACCACCGGAGCCTGACCGCAGCAGGCCGCGCTCTCGCGGGCAGGATGGCCGGATGCCGCATCTCGCGCTCGCAACCATCGTCGTCGCGGACTACGACGAGGCGATCCGGTTCTACGTCGACGCAGCGGGCTTCCGGTTGCGCGAGGACACCGACCTGGGCAACGGCAAGCGGTGGGTCGTCGTGGCACCGGCCGACGACGGCTCGGCGGGGCTGCTGCTGGCCCGCGCAACCACCGGGGACCAGCGCGGCCACATCGGCAACCAGACCGGGGGGCGGGTGGCGTTCTTCCTGCACACCACGGACTTCGCGGCCGACTCGCGCCGGCTGCTGGACGCGGGCGTGCGTTTCGTCGAGGGTCCGCGTCAGGAGGACTGGGGCACCGTCGGGGTGTTCGAGGACCTGTATGGCAATCGCTGGGATCTCATCCAGCGGGTGCCTGACCGACCCGGCGGGTAGCTGAGCGGTCGGCCCGGCCGGTCGGCGGCTGACCGCGGTCAGCGTGTTCTGCAGCCCGGGTTCGCGGTGGCAGAACCGTGCCCTGTCGCGGTGCTCACCGGGCGTTAACCCGGGCCTTGCCGACCTGCGCAGGACGCCGGCGGAGCCCGATCCGGTGGCCGATCCCGGCGTACCGTCTTTCCGGCGGCGCCGCGACGGACCCGCCAGGAGTGCTCCGCGCCCGGCGTTGCGGGCGTTGCTGACGGCGAAGGGGTACCGGGACGTGCTGCACACCTCGCTACTGCACGGACCGCTTCCCATCGCCCTGCTGACAGCGGGATTGCTGGCCCTCGCTGTCCTGGTGCTCCGGCGGGGGCGGCGCTGGTGGACCCACCGGGTGCCCGTCGCCTCGCTCGTCGGTGTGCTGACGACGGTCCTGCTCGTCCTGATCGTTCAGGTGTGGTGGCGGCCGTTCCCGGACCCGCTGCCCGGTGTGGCCGTGCTCTGGACGGGGCTGACAGCGGCCGCGCTGACGCTGGCCCTGATCCGGCCGGTGCGCCCGCTCGGTCGGCTGGTGGCGCTGGGCGCCGTCGTGCTGGTCGGGGTGGCGGGGGTCAACCAGGTGAACGGGTACTTCGCGGCCTATCCCACGGTGGGCGCCGCGTTGGGGGTGCCGCTGCCCAACCAGGTCGCCTTCGCCGCCATCACCCCGCAGGCCGCCCGGCTCGTCACGGCGACGGCCGGGCAACCCCTCAGCGCGGCATG
>JBBPYA010000277.1:0-9421 GCA_038200385.1 Mycobacteriales bacterium | reverse complement strand
GGCCACGCTGTTCGGCAACATCGGTCAATCCCGTACCGCGAACGGCGCGGGCCCGGCAGTCGTCGATCTCGTCGCCCTGCCCGAGCTGGCCGAGTTGCGTGCGGCGGTCTGTCTCGGTGACGGGAAGAAGCACCTGTCCTATGACTACCTCAAGACGCTGACCCCGCTGGCCCTGGCCATCTGGTACCTGGACGAGGGCTCGCTCTCAGCCCCGGCGGCGGGTGCGGCCCAGCGGACGGGGGAGGGCGGCGGCGGGAGCGAGATCTGCGTCGAGGCCCTGAGCCCGGGCAGCCGGCTGCGGCTCGTGGAGTGGCTGGCCGGTCAGTTCGATCTGCACCCGACCCTGACCGAACGGGGTCGGCGCCGGCGGGCAGCTCTCCGGTTCGGTGTGGGCGAGACGGCGAAGCTGCACGAGCTGATCGCGCCGTATGTGCACCCGTCGATGGACCACACGCTGCTGCCCCGGCTGCGAGGCCGTTTCGCCGTCGAGCCGGAGTGGGTGCAGCCCGCGATCGTCCCGGTGCCGGCACCCGTCGTCTCGATCACGACCCGACCGAGGTCCGGGTCGATGCACCGCTTCGACATTGAAGTCGAGGGCTCGCACAACTACCTGGCAGACGGGGTCCTGGTGCACAACAGCCCCGAGACGACGACCGGCGGCAAGGCGCTGAAGTTCTACGCCTCGATACGCCTGGACGTGCGCCGGATCGAGACGCTCAAGGACGGTGGCGAGGCGGTCGGTAACCGGACCCGCGTCAAGGTGGTCAAGAACAAGTGCAGCCCACCGTTCAAGCAGGCCGAGTTCGACATCGTCTACGGCCAGGGCATCAGCCGGGAGGGGTCGCTGATCGACGTCGGGGTCGAGCAGGGAATCGTGCGCAAGTCCGGCGCCTGGTACACGTACGAGGGGGACCAGCTGGGACAGGGCAAGGAGAACGTCCGGGCTTTCCTGCGGGACAACCCCGACCTCGCCGACGAGATCGAGAAGAAGCTCAAGGAAAAGCTCGGGATCGGTCCCAAGCTGGACGAGCCCGCGGTCGAGGCCCGTCCGGAGCCGGCGCGGGTCGACTTCTGAGCCGGCCGGGGGTGCAGTCGCGTACCGATCCGGGTGACGGCCGGGACGCCGATCCGGAGACCGTGGCCAGGATCGTGTGCCTGCGGTTGTTGGCCGCTGCGCCCCGGACCAAGGCGCAACTCGCTGCGGCGCTGGGCCGTCGCAACGTGCCGGAGGAGGCGATCCGAGCGGTACTGGACCGCTTCGCCGATGTCGGCCTGATCGACGACGACGCGTACGCCCGGGCCTGGGTCGGCTCCCGGCACCGCGGTCGCGGGCTGGCCGGGCGGGCCCTGCGCCATGAGCTGCGCACCCGCGGTGTCGAGGCCGACGTGATCGACGCGGCCGTGGCGGAGCTGGATCCGGCGACCGAGCAGGAGACCGCCCGCTCGCTCGTGCGGCGCCGGCTTCGTCAGCTCGACGGGGTACCACGGGAGGTGGCGACCCGACGGTTGGCCGGGCTGTTGGCCCGCAAGGGGTACCCCGCCGGCATGGCCCACGACGTCGTGCGGGAAGAGCTCGCCGGGCGCGACCGGAGCCGGAGCGAGTAGCACTCCATCCCGGGAGCGGGAGCGGTTTCTTGCTCTTCCGGGTCGCCGGTCCTAGCCTGCGATCATGAGGAGTCCGCGTAGGCGGATGACAACGAACTGAATGCTGGATGACTTTCGGCTCGCCATAACGTGAACACAACCGCCGGCCAGGCCGGCGGAGCAGACCCACCGCCCCGACCACCGACCCTTCTTCCGTCCATCCCCCGACACCCATCCCCGGACAGCACCGGGCCGCCGCCCGCCGTCGGCCCCGGTGCACCGTCGTCGGCGAACCCACCCACTGACCGGACCGGTACTCCTCGTGCCGCTGCGTCGCGTCCCCGCGACGAGCATCTACCCGCCGTGGCGAGGCAGAATGAGGAGGCTGGGATGGAGTTCGGCGGGTGGGAACTCCTGCTCCTCGTCCTGGTGGTGTTGCTGCTGGCCGCCGTTCTGGTGCTGCTCAGGCGCAGTCGCCGGATCCCGAGCGGATCGCACGGGCCGGCGCCGCCCGACCCGGATCAGGTCGCCGCCGAACTCGCTGCCTTGCGTACAAGTGTCCGTCGGGAAACCGAGCAGGAGCGGGACTCGATCCTTCTCCTGGCCCGGACCGCCGCCGACGAGCAGGCGGCGCAGGTGCTGGAGCGGGCCCGGACCGACGCCGAACGGGAGCGTTCGCATGCCGTCCAGGCCGCTCAGCAGGCCGCGGAGCGCGAACGCGACGGCATCCTCGGCGCCGTGCGCCAGCAGTCGGTGGACCAGGAGCGCCGCGATCAGCGACTGTCCGAGCGGGAACAACGCCTCGACGGCGACGAGGACCGGCTGCGCACCCGCGGCCGGGAGCTGAGCGCGGCCCAACGCGCCCTGGCCGAGGCCGAGGCGCAGTTGCAGTCCGGCGCCGAGCAGCACGCCGCCGAAACCGAACGGATCGCCGGGCTGACCGCGGCGGAGGCCAAGGCCGAGTTGCTCGCCGGCATGCAGCAGCAGCTGCGGCGCGACTCCGGCCGGCTGATCAGGGACATCGAGGTCGAGGCCCGGGCGGAGGGCGAGCAGCGCGCCCGCGCCATCGTCGCCGAGGCCATCCAACGGGTGGCAAGCGAGCAGACCGCGGAGAGCGTGGTCAGCGTGCTGCACCTTCCCGGGGACGAGATGAAGGGCCGCATCATCGGTCGGGAGGGCCGCAACATCCGCACCTTCGAGGCGGTGACCGGCGTCAACCTGATCATCGACGACACCCCGGAGGCGGTGCTGCTGTCCTGCTTCGACCCGGTCCGCCGGGAGGTGGGGCGGCTGACCCTCGACGCCCTGGTCGCCGACGGCCGGATCCACCCGCACCGCATCGAGGAGGTCTACGAGCGCAGCAAGCTCGAGGTCGAGGCGCTGTGTCAGCGGGCCGGGCAGGACGCGATCCTCGACGTCGGCATCGGCGAGGTACACCCCGAGCTGGTCACCCTGCTGGGGCGGCTGCGGTACCGGACGTCGTACGGCCAGAACGTCCTCAAACACCTGATCGAGACCGCGCACATCGCCGGGGTGATGGCCGCCGAACTCCGGGTGGACGGCCGGCTGCTCAAGCGGGCGGCGTTCCTGCACGACATCGGCAAGGCGCTCACCCACGAGGTCGAGGGCAGCCACGCGATCATCGGGGCGGATCTCGCGCGCCGGTACGGCGAGCACGAGGACGTCGTGCACGCCATCGAGGCGCACCACAACGAGGTGCTACCGCAGACCATCGAGGCGGTCCTCACCCAGGCCAGCGACTCGTGCAGCGGCGGTCGCCCCGGCGCCCGCCGGGAGAGCGTGGAGAGCTATGTCAAGCGCCTGGAGCGGATCGAGCAGATCGCGGCCGGCCGCGAGGGCGTGGACAAGGTGTTCGCGATGCAGGCCGGCCGGGAGATCCGGATCATGGTCGCACCGGACCGGATCGACGACCTCGAGGCGCACGTGCTGGCCCGCGAGGTCGCCAAGCAGATCGAGGACGAGCTGACCTACCCGGGCCAGATCCGGGTCACCGTGGTGCGGGAGTCCCGGGCCAGCGAGATCGCGCACTGAGCCACGCCCGGCGCGGCCCGCTCAGACGCGGTGAGCGTCGGCCCCGGCGGCCATCTGGCCGGGGTCCACGACGGCCAGGTCGTCCTGGATCTTTGCCGCGCCACCGGTCCTGGTGCGGCGGCGCCGCTCCAGGCGCCGGGCCAGCCAGCTGAGCAGCAGGTTGATCGCGATGTACACGACGGTGGCCGCGACATAGAGCTGCAGGGAGTACCGCGAGCCGAAGAACTCCACGTTGCCGCGGGCCTGCCGCAGCAGTTCGACGTAGCCGATGATGAAGCCCAGCGAGGTGTCCTTCAGCAGCACGACGAGCTGGCTGACCAGGACGGGCAGCATCCGGGTGACGGCCTGGGGGACCAGGATGAACGTCATCACCTGCCACTTGCGCAGGCCCAGCGCGTACGCCGCCTCGCTCTGGCCGCGGTCGATGGACAGGATCCCGGCCCGGAAGATCTCCCCGATCACCGCCATGTTGTAGAGGATCAGGCCGAGCACGAGCGCCCACAGCGTGCCCAGCGAGAAGCCGAACAGGATCGGGAACCCCAGGAACAGGAAGAAGATCACCAGCAGCAGCGGGACGGCCCGGAAGAACTCCACGAGCAGGCTGACCGGCAGCCGTACCCACCGGTGGTCCGACAGCCGCCCGATCGCGAGCAACGCCGCCAGCGGCACCGCGAACAGGATGCCCAGCGCCGCCGCCTTGACCGTGCTGCCCAAGGCCCGCAGCAGGCTCTGCGGGACGTCGGTGCTGGGGTCGAGCAGGATCAACCACTCGTTGCCGAGCTGACCGTTGGCGCCGAGCCGGACCAGCGCCAGCGCCAGCAGCCCCGCGACCACCAGCGCCCCGACGATGGTGGCGATCCGCACGTTGCGTCGCCCCCGCGGGCCTGCGGCGTCGAAGAGCACGGTCGTCGTCATGCCGGTCCTCCGCCGATGGCGGTCATCGAAGGATCGCCACCCGGCGTTCGAGGTAGTTGACCCCGATCGCGGAGGGCACCGTGATGACCATGTAGGCCGCGGCGACGCCGCCGAAGACCACCAGCACCTGCGAGGCGTTGGTGTTGGCCAGCCGTCCGACCAGGGCGGTCAGCTCGGTGACGGCGAAGCCGGCCGCGATCGAGGAGTTCTTCACCAGCGCGATCCAGACGTTGCCCAGCGGCGGCACCACGGTCCGGAACGCCTGCGGCAGGATCACCTCGCGCAGGCTCTGCCGGAACGTCAGGCCCAGCGCCCGGGCGGCCTCGGCCTGACCCATGCTCACCGAGTTGATCCCGGAGCGCACCACCTCGCAGACGAACGCCGCGGTGTACAGCGTCAGGGCGAGCATGGCGGCGTAGGTGAAGTTCTGGAACGTCAGGTCCAGCTGGGGCAGCCCGAAGACGACCAGGAAGAACACCGCCGTCAACGGCGTGTTGCGCAGTACCTCGACGTAGAACGTCGCTGCCGCTCGCAGCGGCGGGATGGGCGACACCCGGAAGCCAGCGAGCAGCGTGCCGATGATCAGCGCCCCCACCCCGGCCACGACGCTGAGCTGAAGGGTCTTCAGGAAGCCCGAGAACAGCAGGCCGGCATTGTCGGTCAGCACGTTCATGCCGTTCCGGGCCTCCCGTCAGTCATGCTGCGAATGCTCAGTACCGGTCGATCGTCGGCGGCTCGGGGGCCGGCTTACCGGTGATCGCACCCGCGGTGGCATCCCAGGCCGCGGCCCAGGTGCCGTTGCCGAAGGACTCCTCGAGCGCGTCGTTGATGAAGGAGCGGAACTCGTCGTCACCCTTCTTCAGCCCGATGCCATAAGGCTCCTCGGTGAACGGGTTGCCGACCAGCTTGAACGCGTCGTTGCTCTGGGACACCAGGCCGGTGAGGATGACGTTGTCCGTCGTCACGGCGTCGACCTGGCCGTTGCTCAGGGCGTCGGCGCACTTGGAGTACACGTCGAACGTCGTCAGCGTCGCGTCGGGGTAGTTGGTCCGGATGTTCTCCGCCGGGGTGGACCCGTCCACCGAGCAGACCCGTTTGCCGGCCAGGTCGTCCGGCCCGTTGATCGACTCGTCGTCGGCCTTGACCATGATGTCCTGCCCGGCGACGTAGTACGGGCCGGCGAAGTCGATGACCTTCTTGCGGTCGTCGTTGATGGTGTACGTCGCGACGACGTAGTCGACCTGGCCGTTCTGGATGAACGGCTCCCGGTTGGCCGAGACGGTCTCGACGAAGTTCACGTCGGTCGGTGCGATGCCGAGCTTGCCGGCGATGATCTTCGCGATCTCCACGTCGAAGCCCTGGACCTCACCACTGGGTGAGCGCAGGCCGAACCCGGGCTGGTCGAACTTCGTGCCGACAGTGACCTTGCCGGCCTGCTGCAGCCGCGCCATCGTCGATCCGGCCGGGAAGCTCGCCTTGGTGTCCGCGGTCACCGTCGGTGCGGTGGTGCCGCCGGTGCCGGCCCCGCTACTGCAGGCGGACAGGACGAGGGCCAGCGCGAACGCGCTGAACACCGCCCGTGGGATGGGATGCCGCATGGGTCAACCTCTTCTCTTGTCGGCGCACGGAACGTCGTGCTCAGTGCGTCAGGATCTTGGACAGGAAGTCCTTGGCCCGCTCGCTGCGAGGATTGGTGAAGAACTCCTCGGGGGTGGCCTGCTCGACGATCTTGCCGCGGTCCATGAAGACCACCCGGTCGGCGGCCTTGCGGGCGAAGCCCATCTCGTGGGTGACGACGACCATCGTCATGCCCTCTTTGGCGAGGGACGTCATGACGTCGAGCACCTCGTTGATCATCTCCGGGTCCAGCGCGGAGGTGGGCTCGTCGAAGAGCATCACCTTCGGCTCCATCGCCAGCGCGCGGGCGATCGCCACCCGCTGCTGCTGGCCGCCGGACAGCTGTGCCGGAACCTTGTCGGCCTGCTCGGCGATCCCCACCCGCTTGAGCAGGCTGCGTCCGCGCTCCTCGGCCTCGGACCGGCTGACGCCGCGGACCTTCATCGGGCCGAGGGTGACGTTGTCCAGGATCGTCTTGTGCGCGAAAAGGTTGAAGCTCTGGAACACCATGCCGACCTCGCTGCGCAGCTTGGCGAGCAGCTTGCCCTCCTCCGGCAGCTTCACCCCGTCGAGGGTGATCTCGCCCTGCTGGACGTGCTCCAGCCGGTTGATGCAGCGGCACAGCGTGGACTTCCCGGACCCGGACGGCCCGATCACCACGACGACCTCGCCGTGGGCGATGTCGAGGTCGATGTCCTGCAGGACGTGCAGGTCACCGAACCATTTGTTCACTCCCGCCAGACGCACCAACGGCTGACCCGATGTGCCTGACGTGTCCGAAACCATGCGGTGCACCCTAACGGGCCGACCACTGCCGGAACCGGAACCGAAGATCACGGCACGGTAACTCCGGGTCGCGCCGTACCCTCGTACCGCCATGGACCACACCGGTACCACCTCGCCGCGGACGTACGACGTCCGCACGTACGGCTGCCAGATGAACGTGCACGATTCCGAGCGGTTGCGCGGGCTGCTGGACGCCGCCGGCTACCTCCCGGCACCGGCCGGCGCGGACCCCGACGTGGTCGTCTTCAACACCTGCGCGGTCCGGGAGAACGCCGACAACCGGCTCTACGGCAACCTCGGGCACCTGCGCCCGGTCAAGCTCGCCCGGCCCGGCATGCAGATCGCGGTGGGCGGCTGCCTCGGCCAAAAGGAGCGCGGCGAGATCACCCGCCGAGCCCCCTGGGTCGACGTCGTGTTCGGCACCCACAACATCGGCGCCCTGCCGACCCTGCTCGAGCGCGCCCGGCACAACGACGCCGCGCAGGTGGAGATCAAGGAAGCGCTGGAGGTCTTCCCGTCCAGCCTGCCGACCAGGCGGGACTCGGCGTACTCGGCGTGGGTGTCGATCTCGGTGGGGTGCAACAACACGTGCACGTTCTGCATCGTCCCGTCACTGCGCGGCACCGAGCAGGACCGGCGCCCGGGCGACGTGCTCGGCGAGATCACGGCGCTGGTCGCCGAGGGGGTGCTCGAGGTGACGCTGCTCGGGCAGAACGTGAACTCCTACGGCGTGGGCTTCGGCGACCGGCACGCGTTCGGCACCCTGCTGCGGGCCTGCGGCGACATCGACGGCCTCGAACGGGTCCGCTTCACCTCGCCGCACCCGCGGGATTTCACCGACGACGTGATCGCGGCGATGGCCGACACCGCGAATGTCTGCCACCAGTTGCACATGCCGCTGCAGTCCG
Organism: Mycobacteriales bacterium; assembly: GCA_038200385.1. Taxonomy (GTDB): domain Bacteria; phylum Actinomycetota; class Actinomycetes; order Mycobacteriales; family Geodermatophilaceae; genus JBBPYA01. Next base: position 1,559 of record JBBPYA010000277.1, on the reverse strand, counting down.
GCAGCGACGACGTACTTCGCCGGATGCGTCGCTCGTACCGGCGCGACCGCTTCCTCGGGATCCTCGATCGGGTCCGCGCCGCGATGCCGGACGCGGCCATCACCACCGACGTCATCGTCGGGTTCCCGGGGGAGTCCGAGGCGGACTTCCAGGCCACCCTGGAGGCGATCCGGGCGGCCCGGTTCGCCGGCGCGTTCACGTTCCAGTACTCCCCGCGGCCCGGGACACCGGCCGCAGCGCTGCCCGACCAGGTACCCAAGGCCGTGGTGCAGGAGCGCTACGAGCGGCTGGTCGCACTGCAGGAGGAGATCAGCTGGGCGGGCAACCAGGCCCAGGTCGGGCGCCGGGTCGAGTTGCTCGTGGCGCGCGGTGAGGGACGCAAGGACGCCGGAACCGGCCGGCTCAGCGGGCGGACCCGGGATGGCCGGCTGTGTCACTTCCCGGCGCAGCCCGGCGTCCGGCCCGGCGACGTGGTCCAGACGGTCGTGACGTACGCCGCCCCGCACCACCTCGTCGCGGACGGCCCCCTCGTCGCGCACCGCCGGACCCGGGCCGGCGACGCCGCCGAGTCCCCCCGTGGCGTGCCGCTGGGAATGCCTAGCGTCCGCATCGGATGACGACGAACTCCTCGTCCGGGTCGTGCTCGCGGCGGGGATCGCCGTCGACGACGAGATCGACCGCGCCGTACACCGGGTCCGCGGCGTAGAAGGCGTCCTCCTCGACCATCCACTCGGCCCAGAACCCGGCCAGTTCCGCTCCGTCGCGCTGCAGCCCGCGGCGCAGCCGCCGCTCCCGGTCGGTCTGCACCCACACCGACCGGGTGAGCCGGGCCCGGATCGCCGCCCGCGCGGCCGTCACCCCCTCGATCAGGACCACCGGAGCGGCCGGGATGTCGCACCAGTCGGTCCGGCGGCGCTGCTCCCAGTCATAGCGTTGGAATCGGGCCGGCCGGCCGGCGGCCAGCGGTCCGAGGACCCAGGCCTCCAGCAGCGGCCACCACGTGGTCTGGTGCCGGTGGGAGGCCAGGTCGTCGGTGTGCACGACCGGCGCGTCGTCGAGGGCCGCGGCCAGCCGGGCTGCGAACGTCGACTTGCCCGCACCCCCCGGGCCGTCCACGGCGACCAGCCGCAGCGGCATCGGGGACGGTGGCGCGGCGGCCCGGATCGACTCGGCGAGCACCGCGAATCGGCAGCGGCCGGTCACGACCTCGCGGACTGCTCGGCGTCGGCCAGCCACTGCCGGCGGGCGGCCAGCGCCGCCTCGGCGTCGGCGATCCGGCGGGCGTCACCGGCGGCCTGCGCCTTGGCGAGTTGGCTCTCGGCCTTGGTGACCGCCTCGCGCAACTGGACCAGGACCGGGTTCTCGATGGCCGCGCTGCGGTCCCACCGGTCCTCCACGGCATCGCGGATCCGGCGCTCGGCGTTCTGCATCCGCGCGTCCAGGCCGCGGATCGCCTCCCGCGGGACGTGTCCCACCGCGTCGTAGCGCTCCTGGATCTCGCGCAGCGCCTCCTTGGCCTTGTCCAGATCGCCGGGATCCAGAGTCTCGGCCTCGGCGAT
>JBBPYA010000276.1:0-6707 GCA_038200385.1 Mycobacteriales bacterium | reverse complement strand
ATCGGCTCGGGCTCGGGCTCGGCCCAGGACCAGGTGGTCCACCCGGCCGCGGTGTTCTGGCCGGTGGGAACCCCGTTGGACACCACCTGCAGCCCGGCCGGCACGGTGACGCCCAGCGTGTACGTCGCCTTGTCGCTGGGGTGGTCGTTGCCCGGGAACCAGGTGGCGGCCACGTCGGGCTCGCCGACCACGAGCGCCCTGTCGTCGGTGTGGCTGAAGCCGGACCCACCGATCAGCCGGGAGCCCAGGGTCTTGGGCACCCCGTCGTAGCGCACGACTGTGGTGAATGCCGACCCGGTGCGCAGCCCGGCCGCGGGGGTGACGTTGAGCTCGCCGCCGTCGCGGGTCCAGGTGGCTGCCGTCCGCCCGACGGTGATCGAGCGGACGGTCAACCCGTCGAGGTCCAGGTTGAAGGAGGACAGGTTCGCGGTGGCGTGCGCGCTGATCGTGGCGACACCGCGCAGGACGTCCCGTGGCGGGGGTGTACTGCACGGCCAGGTCGTACGCCGCCACCTGGCGGCCAGGGCCGCCACGATCGTCCGCCTCATCGGCACGCGGTGGTGCTCAGTAGACGCTGACGTTGTAGACGCTCAGCGGCTCGGTGACCGGCTGGAAGTACGTCGTACCTCCCGCGGAGCAGTTGCCGTTGCCGCCACTGGTCAGCCCGAGCGCGATCTTGTTGTCGAACAGCGGGCCGCCGCTGTCACCGCCCTCGGCGCAGATGTTCGTCTTGATCAGCCCGTAGACGGTGCCCTCGACGTAGTTCACCGTGGCGTTCAGGCCGGTCACCGTGCCCGAGTGCACGCCGGTCGTGCTGCCGGAGCGGCGGCCGGACTCGTTGACGTAGGCGTTGGCTGCGCTGGTGATGTCCTGGGTGCCGGCGCCGTACAGGCTGACGCTGCCGGCGTGCCCGACGTTGGTCGTGTAGCGCACGATGCCGTAGTCGTTCGTCGGGAAGCTCGTGCCGTCCCGGGTGCCGATCAGCTTGGTCAGCGAGGAGTTCGTGTACCAGTTGGTGGCCAGGTTCGTGCAGTGGCCGGCGGTCAGGAAGTAGTAGGTGCTGCCGTTGCGGACGTTGAAGCCCAGCGAGCAGCGGTAGCCACCGCCGTAGATCGCCTTGCCGCCGTTGATGTACCGGCTCAGTACGCCGGGCGTGCTCTCGACGCGGACCCGCGCGCCGAGGGCGGAGGTCACCGAGGTCAGCTTGGCCAGCCGGTCACCGGTGACGGTCTGGTCGGTGATGACGAGAACCTGGTTGGTGGCCACGTCGACCGACCACGCGGTGCCGGGGATCAGCGCGTCGCGGTTGAGCCGGTCCAGAGCCGCCTGCAGGTCCGCGCGGCTGTAGGTCACCCGGGCCGCGGTGGCGCCGGCGGCGCGGACCCGCTGGGCCTGCTTCGCGGTGGTCACCGTGACGACCATGGTGGCGGTGGCCGCGTCGTAGTAGGTCCCGGCCGGCCGAGGCTGTCGGCAAGCGCGGTGGCCGCGGCGGCGCTCAGCTTCGGCGCGGGCGCGGCCTGGGCGGGGCCGGCCAGCCCGGCAGTGACGAGGACGGAGGCGCCGAGGGCGAGCACGGCCCGGGTGCAAAGGCGGGACAAGCCGAACATGAGGACCTCCTGGAGAAAACGAGGGTGGCCGCGGCCGGTGATTGATCGCGGAGGCTAGCAGTTTGTGACGTAGAGCACACTTTCCGTGTCGGGGCGGTCGGCGGCCTCGACCGGGTCAAGGGGTCGAGGCCCCCACCGCCAGGAGCCCGACCCGGAGCGGGTCAGCGCAGGCAGGCGGCGGGCAGCTCGAACCAGCGCAGCGCCTCGAAATTGGCCGAGACGGCCCGGTCTCCGGTTGCCGGTGCCTCGGTTGCTGAGGCTGCCGCGGCCGGCGGCACCGGACCGGGGGCGGCGGCGAACAGTTCGGCGGCCTCCTCCAGGTACCCGGCCAGCACGGACTCCTCGGCGCGCGCCCCCTGATCCGGGTAGCGCAGCACACCGTCGTCGTCGTAGCGGACCTGCGCCAGCCGCAGCGGCGGCTCGACCGGACCGGCGCGGTGCCGCCACAGGCCCGACACCGGGTCGAAGCGGTAGTCCGGCAGCAGCCGCCACCCCCCGGCGGCGACCGCGTGAACCGCGGCGATGATGTAGTCGACGACCGTCGTACTCACGAAGTAGTTGAAGTTGACCCGTACCCAGCCGGGCTTGATGCCCTCGCAACCCGAGGCGATCTCCTGCTCGAACTCCTGGGAGCGCTCCAGGTCGATGCCGAGCAGCCGGTGCCCGTACGGCCCGGCGCAGGAGCACCCGCCGCGGGCCTGGATCCCGAACAGGTCGTGCAGCAGCGCGACGACGAAGTTGTGGTGCAGGTACCGACCGCCGGGCCGGCGTACGACAAAGGACACGATCGACAGCCGCCGGGCGTCGAGGTTGCCGAGGATCTCCAGGCCGGGGTCGGTCCGCCAGGACTGCACCGCGCGCCGCAGGAAGGACTCCTCGAGGGCCCGGATCACCTCGGTTCCGACCGCGGCCTTGAGCTGGAAGACCAGCCCGGCGCGGATCGACTCCACGATCGCCGGGGTGCCGCCCTCCTCCCGCTGCTCGGGGTCGGCCAGGTAGCGGTGCCCGGTCGGGTTGACGTAGGCGACGGTGCCGCCGCCAGGGACCACCGGCACCCGGTTGGTCAGCAGTTCCCGGCGGGCGACCAGGACGCCGGGTGTCCCGGGGCCGCCGATGAACTTGTGCGGGGAGAGCACGATCGCGTCCTTGTGCGCCAGCGGGTGCTCCGGGCAGACCGGGTCAATCTCGATCTCGACGTAGGGAGCCGCGGCCGCGAAGTCCCAGAACGACAGCGCGCCGTGGCGGTGCAGCAGGTCCGCGATCAGGCAGGTGTCGGTGACGATCCCGGTGACGTTGGACGCCGCCGAGAACGACCCGATCTTCACCGCCCGGTCGGCGTAGTGGACCAGTTCGCGCTCGAGCGCGACGACATCGATCAGGCCGTCGGCGTTCTCCGGGATCACCACGACGTCGGCGATGGTCTCCCGCCAGGAGACCTCGTTGGAGTGGTGCTCGAACGGCCCGATGAACACCACCGGCCGGTCCGCGGCCGGGATGCCCGCCGACAATCCGTACCGCCGGTCCAGGTCGGCGGGGATGCGCAGGTTGAGTACGCCGATCAGCCGGTCGATGGCCGCGGTGGTACCCGAGCCGCAGAACAGCACGGCGTGCTCGTCGCTGCCGCCGACGCCGTCGCGGACCAGCCGGCGGGCGTCCTCCCGCAACCGCGTGGTCTGCAGGCCGGTACCGGAGGACTCGGTGTGGGTGTTGGCGTAGCGGGGCAACACCTCGTCGCGGATGAAGTCCTCGATGAAGCCGAGGGCGCGCCCGGAGGCGGTGTAGTCGGCGTAGGTCACCCGGCGCGGACCGTAGGGCCCCGGCATCACCTGGTCGTCGCCGATCACCGCGGTCCGGATCCGGTCCAGCAGCGGACTATGCGGCAGGTCGGACACGACCCTCACCGTAGCCGCCTGCCCACCCCCCACCGGCGATGATCGTGGGGGTCGGCCGGTCGCAGGAGGTCCGCACCTTGATGATGTTGCCGCCGAGGATGTCGGACAGGAAGTTCCGTGTTGCAGTTACTACTGAGAGGCAACTCCCGCTGTCAAATGTCTCGGGGCCGCCGGAGCGCAGTGTTCACCCGCCCGGGCTCGGCGCGTGCGGGGCCGCCGGCTGGTTCACTGTCGGCGTGCTCCTCGCCGACGTGGTGGCGGTGTCCGCCGGGGTGTCTGCCACCCGGTCGCGGACGGCCAAGGTCGAGGCCCTGGCCGAGCATCTGCGCCGGCTCAGGCCGGCCGAGGTGCTGCCCGTCGTCGGGTGGTTGACCGGCGAGCCCCGGCAGGGCCGGATCGGGACGGGCTGGCGGACCCTGTCCGGCCTGGACGTCCCGGCCGCGGAGCGATGCACCCTGTCCGTCGCCGCGGTGGACCGCGCCCTGAACGTGCTGGCGACGACAGCCGGCCCGGGATCGGTACGTCGGCGGGCAGAGACCCTGGGCGGGCTGTGGGGGGCCGCCACCGCCGCTGAGCAGGCCTTCCTCGGCCGGCTGCTCACCGGCGAACTGCGTCAGGGCGCCCTGGAGGGCGTCATGGTCGACGCCGTCGCGCGGGCCGCGGGGGTACCGCTGGACATCGTGCGTCGGGCGTTCATGCTGTCCGGGCGGCTGCCCGACACCGCCGACGTGGCCCTGGCCGGCGGGGCTGCGGCGCTGGCCGCCATCGGACTGCAGGTCGGTCGCGGCATCCGCCCGATGCTGGCCTCGCCGGGGGACTCGCTGGCGGCGGCCCTTGTGGAACTCGGCCCGGCGGTCAGCGTCGAGTACAAGCTGGACGGCGCCCGCATCCAGGTACACAAGGACGGCGCGGGCATCGCGGTGTTCACCCGCAGCCTGCGGGAGATCACCGCGGCGGTCCCCGAGCTGGTGGCGTGGGCCGGGGATCTGCCGGCCCGCGCGGTCGTGCTCGACGGGGAGTCGCTCGCGGTCACCGAGGAGGGCCGGCCGCGCCCCTTCCAGGAGTCGGTCAGCCTGGCCGGGGCGGGCCTGCAGCGCCCGCACGTCTTCGACTGCCTGCACCTGGACGGGGCGGACCTGATCGACCGCCCGCTTTCCGAGCGGCTAGCCGCCCTGGCCACGGTGGCCCCGGCCGCACGGATACCCGGGCTGCTGTCCCCGGAGCCGGTCGCGGCCGAGCGGCTGCTGGCGGCGGCCCTGGACGGCGGGTACGAGGGCGTGATGGTCAAGGCGCTGGCCTCGCCGTACGCCGCCGGCCGGCGCGGGCGGTCCTGGCAGAAGATCAAACCGGTGCACAACGTCGACCTGGTCGTGCTGGCCGCCGAATGGGGCTCCGGGCGGCGTACCGGGTGGCTGTCCAACATCCACCTCGGCGCGCTGGACCGGGCCGGCGGCGAAACGGTCATGGTAGGCAAGACGTTCAAGGGGATGACCGACGAACTGCTGGCCTGGCAGACCGCGACGTTCCCGCCGCTACGGACCGGTGGTGACCGGCACGTGGTGTTCCTGCGTCCCGAACTCGTCGTCGAGATCGCGCTGGATGGCGTGCAGCGCAGCACCCGCTATCCCGGCGGGGTCGCGCTGCGTTTCGCGCGGGTGGTGCGCTACCGCCCTGACAAGTCCCCCGCCGAGGCCGACACCCTGGACACCCTGCGGGCCCTGCTGCCCTGACCCGGCGACAGCACCCCGTTCTCGCGCGATGCGCCCAGCAATGGATGCCAAAGCGGTCCGACCCGAACCGGATCCGCATCCGTTGCGCGGAACCCCGTCCGGGCCGGTCAGCCGCTCAGCTCAGCGACCCGTTCCAGGGCGCGCCGAGCGGCGTCCTCGTCCCGCCGGCCGAGTCCGCAAGAGGTCGCCACGTCGACCGGGCGGCCGGCGTACCGCTCGATGAAGGTCAGGATCTGCCGCTGCTCGTCGACGGGCTGGTCCTCGTGTGCGAAACCGGCGACGAAGCGGGTGCCGGCCGGCAGTGACAGGCCGGCCAGCGGCGCGTAGAAGGACTCCGTGAGGGGCGGGGGGTCGTCGGCGGCCGCGAACGGGGCGTGCACGAACTCCAGCGGGCGACCCTGCGGCCAGCGCGCGGTCACGGCGTTGGTCAGCGCGACCAGCGGTCCGACGTCGGTCAGCCGGCCGTACGCGCGATGGTTCATGTCCCCGAGGCACAGGTGCAGCCCGAAGCGCGCCCCGGCCGGGCAGCCCGCGGCCAACCGCGCGACACCGCGTCCCAGCGGTCGCGCGGCCAGCGGGCGGGCCGGTGCCGGCAGCATCGTCAGGGCGACCAGCTCGGCCGGCAGCTCCAACTGGAACACGGCGGTGTCGCCGAACATCCGGTGGATCGCGGTGATCTGGGCGACGACGGCCTCGGTGAAGGCCCGCCGGTACCGCAGCGCGCGGCCGGGACCGAGGGTGAACATCGCCAGGTCGAAGTCGCCCGGGACGCCGACGAGGAAATCGAGCTCCGGCTGCCCGCGCTCGGCCCGGATCCGCTCGAACGCCGGGCGAGCGTCCTGCGCCGCGGCCAGCAGGCCGAGGTCCAGCGACGCACCCAGCAGCCGGTGCCCCCGGCGCACCTTGAAGGTCGGTGTCCGGTCGTAGTCCGACCAGTCGCCGTCCTTGGCCAACTCGAGGTCGGGATGCCCGCGCAAACCCTCGATGATGGAGATGATCCAGTTGCGGCGCGGCCCGGTCTCCCCGTCGGGCAGGCTCGACAGGTGCGGGCCGACGGTGTCCATGGCCAACGTCATGGCCTGCTCGGCGGACCCCCCGGGCAGGCTTCCGACCAGGTGCGCTCGACGGTGCGTCATCGGACCTCCTGGACGCTGCGGTGCCCACATCCAATCGCGGTCCACCCGCAGCGCCAGCGTGCGCTCGGGCCGGGCCGCCGGCCTCCTGCAGCGAGGTCAGCAGGTGTCCCTGCTCGCGGGTCGCCGGGGCCTCGTACAGCTGGTCGTAGCGGTCCCGGTTGCCGGGATGGGGCTCGACCGCCCGCTCGATCCGGGCCCAGTTGGTGTCGGTCGGGACGAGGCCGGAGCCGATGGCGGTGAGAGGGTGTTCCCTGGTAAGGGCGCTCGGGCTGGGCGGTCGCGATGTACGGGCCAACGCGCTGTGCCCCACCGTGATCCTCACCGAGATGGCCGAGCGGGTCT
>JBBPYA010000275.1:0-3181 GCA_038200385.1 Mycobacteriales bacterium | reverse complement strand
CGACACCGCCGTACCCGGATATTCCACGCCGCCCAGCAGCGCGACCGAGGGCTCCCCCAGTTCGGCCGCGCCCATCTCCACCCGGACGGCCCCGTCCGGGCAGACCACGGCCCGGCGCACGCCGGCGCGGGTCGCGATGAGCTGCTCGTGGTCCATGGACAGTCCGCTGCGCAGCAGGAACAACGCGAACAGCCGCAGCCCGTTGCCGCACATCTCCGGGGCGGACCCGTCGGCGTTGCGATGGTCCATGAACCACCGTGCCGGTCCGCCTGAAGCCGGGGCGATCCGGAGCACCCCGTCCGCACCGAGCCCGGTCCGGCGGTCGCACAGGGCACGGACCAGCGCCCCGGTCAGCTCCAGCCGGTCCTCCGGATCGGCGAGCAGGACGAAGTCGTTGCCGGTTCCGTGTCCCTTGAGGTAGCGCAGCGGGTCCCTCGTCACCGCCCGATCGTAGGGGCGAGGCCGGCGGCCTCGACCCGCGCCGCGTCGTGCCAGTCGATCCGCGGATCCCGGCGGAACCAGGATCGCTGGCGCCGGACGAAGCGCTTCGTCGCCCGCACGGTGTCCGCCCGGGCCTGCTCGCCGGAGCAGCTCCCGGACAGCTCGGCCAGCGCCTGGGCGTAGCCCAGGGCCCGCCCGGCCGTGACCCCTTCGCGCAGCCCGCGGTCGGCGAGCTCGGAAACCTCCGCGGGCAGGCCGGCGGCCCACATCCGCTCGACCCGCGCCTCCAGTCGCCGGTCCAGGTCTGCCGGCTCCCGGTCCAGCCCGATGTGCTCGACGGCGTACACCGACCGGTACGCCGGCAGCGTCGAGGCGTAGCGCTGCCCGGTCAGCTCGATGACCTCCAGGGCCCGCACGATGCGCCGCGGATTCGCCGGGGAGATCCGGTCGGCGGTCGCCGGATCCAGGTCCTCCAGCCGACGGTGCAGGGCCGCCGCCCCGACCGCGACCACCTCGTCCTCCAGCCGGCGCCGCAGCTCGGGATCGGTGCCCGGAAAGCGCAGCGGGTCGAGCACGGCGCGGACGTAGAGTCCGGATCCGCCGACCAGGACCGGGACCAGACCGCGGGCCAGCACGTCGTCCACAGCCGCCCGCGCGATCTGCTGGTAGTCCGCGACGCTCGCGGTCCGGGTGACCGGCCAGACGTCGAGGAGGTGGTGCGGGACGCCGCGGCGCTGGTCCGGCGCCAGTTTCGCCGTGCCGATGTCCATCCCGCGGTAGAGCTGCATGGAGTCGGCGTTGACGACCTCCCCGCCGACCCGCAACGCGAGCTCGACGGCGAGTTCGCTCTTGCCCACGCCGGTCGGCCCGACGACGGCCAGCACCGGGCCGGGCAGCGGCTGCGCCGACCCGCTCAGCGATCGGTCCACGTCGCGACCAGGTACCCGACCCCGAAGGGCGCCCGGTAGTCCAGCAGCTCCGCCCGGACCGACCGGCCGGCCAGCAGCCGACCGGCCAACCGCCACGCCGGTACGCCGGCGGCCCGCACCGCCATACCCAGGTCGGGGTCGAGTGCGGCGAGGGCGGCCGAGTCCCCGACCCGCAGGGCGGTGGCCACGAGGTCGTCGAATCCGACGGCCTCGGGATGCCGGGATCCCGGGGCGTCGTCGGCGCGCATCGCCGATCCGTCGCCCATCACGAGCAGGACCGGAGCGCCGGTCAGCTCGGCGGCCAGGTCGTCGAGCTGTGCGGCGTCGGCACCGGCCGGGACGGCCAGCGCGGCCCGCTCCCCGGAGTAGCCGACGCGGTCGAGCAACCAGGCACCGACCGCGAGTGCGGTCGGCAGCTCCGAGGTCGTGCCGGCGCCGTCCGCGGGAACGTCGGCGGTGAAGCCGGCCAGGGCGCCCCCGGCGGTGCGCAGCGCCTGGCTGCCGGCGCCGTACCAGTGCTCCGCGGGCCCGGCCCCGACGATCCAGACCGCGCCCGGCCGGTCGGCGAGGACCCGCCGCAGCGCCTCGTCCACCGCCCGGCGGGTGATCTCGAACTCGGCAAGTGGACCGCCGGTCAGCTCGGGGAACAGCGCCGGGGGATGCGGCAGGAACGCGACGGCGGGCACACGGCGAGGCTAGGCGCTCGGCCCCGGGGAGCCGGTCGCCGTCGCTACGATTGCCCGACCGCAGAAGGAGATGCCGATGAGCAGCGAGCAGGGCGGGTCGGTACCGGGCGGACCGGCACCCTACGGTGCGGGTCCCGGGCCGCATCCGGGCTATCCACCGCCGGGATACCAGCCGCGCCCCGAGCCGGGCTACCCGCCCGGGCCGCGCCCCGAGCCGGGCTACCCGCCGCGCCCCGGCTCCGAGCAGGGCTACCCGCCCGGGCCGCACCCCGGCTCCGGGCCGGGCCCGCAGCCGGGTTATCAGGGCGGGTACCCGCATGCCGGGTACCTGGGCGGCGGCCCCGGGTATCCCCCGCCGGCGCCGGCGGCCAGCGCGCTGCCCGGCCGGGTCGTCGGGCTGCAGGCGCTGGCGCTGCTGCTCGTCATCGCCGGGCTGGCCATCCCCGAGAACGGTGTCTTCGGCGTCACGTCGTACCCGGCGTGGGCCGGCTTCGCCGTCGTCGCGGCGCTGGTTGCCCTGCTCGCCTACCCGTACGGTCGCTCCCGGTCGTGGCCGACGGAGCAGTCGTGGACGCTCGCGGCGGTGGGAACGGGTGCCCTGCTCGGCTACTGGGTGATCGTCGTGCTGCCCGCGGTGACCAGCAACGTGAACTTCGCGCAGACGCTGGGCGTGGCCTGCGCCGCCGCCGCACTGTGGCTCGCGCCGGGCCGGCGGCGGTGAGCCCGACCGCACCCGCGACCTCGCTCCGGGCGGCGGCCCTTGCCGTCCTGACCCTGCTGTCGCTGGGGCTGCCCTGGCGGGCGGCGGAGGCCGGGAGCTACCTGCCGGGCATCGTCGTCCCCGGGGGCACGGTCCTGGACGCCAACGGCAACCTGGACATCATCCCGGGGTACGTCCTTCCGGGCTTCCTGCTGCCGGGGGCCTCCGCGCTGGCGGGATACCAGACGCAGCTGCGGATAACCGTGGCCGTCGTCGTCATCCTGCTGTGGCTGGCGCTGCGACGCCGGTCCCCGGCCCTCGGGGTGGCCGCGGTCGCGGTGGCGGTGCTCGCGATTCCCCTGGTCGGGCTGCAGCCCAGCCCCGGCCAGCTGTGCTACCTCGCCGCGGTGGTGTGCCTGGTCGGG
>JBBPYA010000274.1:0-3179 GCA_038200385.1 Mycobacteriales bacterium | reverse complement strand
TCTCGCTCAGCGCCGGGGAGATGCAGGCCGCGGTCGGCGACGCGGTCACCGGCTACGTCGGCATCGAACTCATCATCGAGGTCGCGGCCGGCCTGGGCGCGCTGCCGGCGCGGACCGTCGTCGTCCAGGTCGAACCCGAGCGCGTCGGGCCGGGGGAGGGACTCACCGCGACGGCGGCGGCCGGGCTGGAGCGGGCCATCGAGCTGGTGCGCACCGAGATCCGGCGTACGCCGCTGCTCGACCTCGCCGACATCATCCGCGTCCCGGACCCCGGCACCACCCCGCTGGAGCCTTCCCCCGCCGTGACCACGATGACCGCTCTGCTCGCCGAGTTGCGCCTGCTCGAGGAGGAAGCGCGGTGGGGCCGATCGTTCGCGCTGCGCGATCAGCTCCGGCTCACCATCGCCGCGGGTGACACCAGCGAGAATATGACCCACCGGGACTGGGGCCTGTGGTGGTCGCTGATCGAGGAGCTGGACCGGCTGGAGGCCGACGAGAGCATCGACCGCTAGTGCGCGGGACCGGCCGGGGGCGGCCACGAGTCGGCCTGCGCACGGTGTTCGCCCGTCCCGGCTACCGGCGGCTGTGGGTGGCGCGGACGGCCTCGCAGTGGGGGGACGTGCTCGCCTCCGTCGCGCTCGCCCTGCTCGTGCTGGACCTGACCGGATCCGCACTCGGCGTCACCGGCGTGGTGCTGGCCGAGATCGTGCCGGTCCTGGCGTTCGCGCCGCTGGCCGGGGCGTGGGTGGACCGGCTGCCGAGGGTGGCGGTCCTGGTCGGTGCCGACCTGTTGCGCGCGGTCCTTGCGCTGGCGCTGGTCCTGCTCGCCGACCAGGTGCTCGCGGTGTACGTCATCGCGTTCGGGCTGTCCACCGGCGCCGTCCTGTTCAATCCGGCCGCCAACAGTGTGCTCCCGGCGCTGGTGGCCGACGAGGAACTGGTGGCAGCCAACAGCGGGATCTGGACCGCCGCGGTGCTCTCCCAGATCGTCCTGGCGCCCGTTGCGGGCCTGCTGTACGCCGGGTTCGGGCCCGGCCCGGCGTTCGCGGTCAACGCCGGCAGCTTCCTGCTCAGCGCCGCGGTGCTGCTCGGGCTCCGGCTCCCGGACCCGCCGGCCCGCACGGCCCGGCCGGGATGGTTGTCCGACGCACTCGCCGGAGTCCGCGAGATCGCCTCGGACCGGGTGCTGCGGACCCTCGCCGGCGGGCAGCTGCTGGCGGCGCTGTCCGCCGGCGCGACCAGCGCCCTGCTCGTCGTGCTCGCGGCCGACCAGCTGCGGCTGCGGCCAGGCGGCTACGGGCTGCTGCTCGGCGCGATCGGGATCGGTGCCGTCCTCGGTCCCGTCCTGCTGACCCGGATCACCTCCGACCCGCGGCGCCCGGCCTTCGTGTTCGGCCCGTACCTGCTGCGCGGCCTGGTGGATCTGGTCCTGGCCGTCGCGACCGCCCTGCCGGTCGCCCTGGTCGCGCTGGTCGGCTACGGCCTCGGGACCTCCTCCGGTGCGGTGACGTTCAATTCGCTGCTGCAGTCGCACACCCCGCAGCGGCTGCGCGGGCGGGTCTTCGCCAGCTTCGACATGGTGTGGCAGGCCGGTCGGCTGGTCTCGCTGCTGGTCGGCGGCGTGCTGGCAACGACCCTCGGCATCCAGGCGGTGTACTACCTTGGGGGCGCCCTGCTGATCCTGGCAGCCGGTATCGGGTGGAACGGGCTGCGCCGGCGGCCTGGATCCGATCGGGGCCCCGGCCCGACGGCCGGCTAGAAGTCCGGCTCACTCTCCGGCGCCGACCTCGGCTCCGGAGCCGTCCGGCCGCTGTCGGCGGGGCCGACCTCGGTGTCGTCGTCGGTACCCCCCGGCTCAAGCAGACCGAGGTTCTGCGGCCGGACCGCGACCCGGTTGCCCCGCGCTGTCAGGATCACCAACGCACCGTCGGCCAGCACGTCGACAGCCTCCCCGAGGACCTCCGGCCCGCCGGGGCCCAACGGGATCAGCCGCGCGCGGACCGCCGTCCCCAAGGTCGCGCACCGCTGCCGGTAGGCCTCGAGCACCTGCCCCGGGGGCTGCTCGAAGCGCGCCTCGATCGCCTCCGCGAGCCGGGCCAGCAACGGCGCACGCGGCGGGGCGGCGGAGGCCACCAGCACCGTGACGGTGGCCCACTCGGTGCGGCCGGGACCCAGCTGCACGTGCATCCCCAGGTCGGCCACCGCCGCGCCGCCCGGGCCCTCCACGCCGTCCGGCCAGCGCAACCGGGTGTCCTCGGTCCCGACGGCGTCGTGCACTCCGGTGCAGGCGGCGACATAGCACCAGCCCTCCCGCTCCAACGGCAGCGCAAGGCGCACCACCAGCGAGAATCCCAGGCTGCGGCCGGGGGTGACCTGCCACGGCAGCCCCGCCCGCCCCCGCGGGGACGCCTGGTAGTCGGCAACGACCACTGAGCCACTGCGGGCTCCGGATCGCGCCCACGCCATCGCATCGGACTCGGTGGACAGCAGGGCCGGGTAGCTGCGGGCGGGGCGACCGGGCAGCGCCGCCATCAGCGCGCCGTCGCTCAGGTCGTCCCCGGTCACGTCCAGCCCGACGAGGTGCCCGTGCCCGTGCCGGTGGCGGCTCGCTCGAACGTCGCGGCCAGCCGCTGCCACTGCGGCACCGGGAACCGCGCCATCCCGGATCGGGTTACCGACCGGAAGCGGTCGGCCTCACCGGCCGGGCGCCGCTCGGCCGCGCTCACCACGGCGGCGACCACCCGTTCATAGGCCGCCGGCGGAAGTTCCAGCAGGGCGTTGAGCAGACCCTCGCTCAGCTCCGGACCCGAACCGGCCCGCTGCACCACGCCGGCCACCCAGGGCCCGGCGGCGGCGCTGCGCAGCGCCGGCGAGCAGGCAGCCCACCGGGTGACCTCCTCGCGCAGCAGGACGTCCCTTCGCTGCGCCGGCTCGGCCGCAAGGACCTCGAAGAGTTCGGCCCCGGACTCCGCGGGCAGCCGATCCAGGATTTCCCTGGCCTGCTGCCGCACCGGACCCGGCACCGCGGTCGCGGCCAGTGCCTGCACCGCGGCCAGCCGGGCGTGCGCCGGGAACGCCTGGCGTTCGTAGGCCAGCGCCAGGTTGGCCTTGGCCATCGCGTGCTCCGTCGGCCGCAGGCTGAGCGGGTGCAGGGCGACCGCTGCACGGAAGGCCTCCAC
>JBBPYA010000273.1:0-4207 GCA_038200385.1 Mycobacteriales bacterium | reverse complement strand
GCACCTCGTAGCGCTCCTTGAGCCCGCGCAGGATGCCGATGGTGTCCTCCACCGAGGGCTCCCCGACGTACACCTGCTGGAAGCGGCGCTCCAGCGCGGCGTCCTTCTCGATGTACTTGCGGTACTCCTCCAGCGTGGTCGCGCCGACCATCCGCAGCTCGCCGCGGGCCAGCAGCGGCTTGAGCATGTTGGCGGCGTCCATGGCGGACTCGCCGGTCGCACCGGCGCCGACGACGGTGTGCAGCTCGTCGATGAACGTGACGATCTGGCCGTCGGAGTCCTTGATGTCGGCGAGGACGGCCTTGAGCCGCTCCTCGAACTCCCCGCGGTACTTCGCGCCGGCCACCATCGCGGACAGGTCCAGCGAGATCAGCCGCTTGCCCTTCAGGCTCTCCGGGACGTCACCGGCGACGATCCGCTGCGCCAGGCCCTCGACGATCGCGGTCTTGCCGACTCCGGGCTCACCGATGAGGACCGGGTTGTTCTTGGTCCGCCGGGACAGCACCTGCACCACGCGCCGGATCTCGGTGTCCCGGCCGACGACCGGGTCGGTCCGGCCCTCGCGGGCGAGTTCGGTGAGATCGACGCCGTACTTCTCCAGCGCCTGGTACGTCGACTCCGGGTCGGGGCTGGTCACCCGCCGGGACCCGCGTACGACGTTCAGCGCCCCGAGTAGCGCGGCCGGAGTGGCTCCGGTTCCGGTCAGGATCGGGGCAGCCGTCCCGCCCGTGGCGGCCAGGCCGATCAGCAGGTGCTCGGTCGAGATGTACTCATCGCCCAGGGCGGTGGCCTGCGAGCCGGCCTCGGCGAGCACCTTGACGAAGTCGCGGGAGGGCTGCGGCGCGGCCATCGTGGAGCCGCTGGCGCTGGGCAGCGCGGCCACCGCCACCTGGGCCGCCGCGCGTACCGCGGCCACGTCCCCACCTACCGCGCCGAGCAGGGTGGCGGTGAGCCCCTCGGCCTGGTCGAGCAGGGCGAGCAGCAGGTGTACCGGCTCCAGCGCGGGATTGCCGCGCTCGACCGACAGCCGCTGGGCCGCCGTGACGGCCTCCTGCGAACGGGTGGTGAGCTTGGTTTCCAAACCGGACCTCCGTGGTGACGGGTTCCCCCTTCCCCGCAACGTGCCCAGAGTTGAGTCTGTTCCACTCAACTCTGGCCGGTCAACGCCGGGGTGCCGGACGCCAGACGTTCAGCGCCTGCTCGCGGACCGGGACCAGGTCGCGGCGATAGGAGGCATGCACGGCGCTGGTCGCGGCCAGCACGCTGGCGTGGGTCCGGGCCAGCTCCTCGAGCAGTTCGGTGACCCGGCTCTGCAGCGCCTCGACCTGGGACTCCAGCTCGATGATCCGCTTGATCCCGGCCAGGTTGACGCCCTCCTCCTGGGACAGCCGCTGTACCTCGCGCAGCAGCGCCACGTCGCGGGGGCTGTAGCGCCGGCCGCCGCCGGAGGTACGTCCCGGGGTGACCAGGCCGGCCCGGTCGTACTGGCGCAGAGTCTGCGGGTGCATCCCGGCCAGCTCGGCGGCCACCGAGATGACGAAGACGGGGGCGTCCTCCGGGAGGGGCCCGATCACATAGTCAGGCATTGCTGGCTACCCGGCTGGTGATCAGCGGCCGCGGGTCGTCGGTCTGGGCGGCGGCGTACGCCTCCAAGGCCTTGCGTGCCTCGGCGGTGAGGTTCTGCGGTACGGCGACCTCCACGGTGACCATCAGGTCGCCGATGCGCTTGGCTCCCTTCACCCCGCGCCCCTTCACCCGGAACGTCCGCCCGCTGGCGGTGCCGGACGGGATCTTCAGCCGGACCGTGGAGTCCAGCGTCGGCACCCGCAGGGTCGCGCCGAGGGTGGCCTCGGCGAAGGTGATCGGCACGGTGAGCGTCAGGTTGTCCCCGGACCGGCCGAGCAGCTCGTGCGGGGCCACGTGCACGACGACGTACAGGTCGCCGGCCCGTCCGCCGCGGCTGCCAGGTGATCCCTTGCCGGCCAGCCGGATCCGCTGGCCGTCCTTGACCCCGGGCGGGATCCGCACGGTGATGGTCCGGGTCTGGTTGGTGGCCCCGGTGCCGCGGCAGTCCGGGCACGGGTCGTCGACCACGGAGCCGGTGCCCCGGCAGTCCCGGCACGGCTCGGAGAACGCGAACGCGCCCTGGTTGCGGGTCACCAGCCCGACCCCGCCGCAGGTGGGGCAGGCGTGCGGGATGGTGCCCGGCCGGGCCCCGCTGCCCCGGCAGGTCGGGCAGGCTCCCGGGGAGGTGATCCGCAGCGGCACGGTGACCCCACGGACGGCCTCGTCGAAGCCGAGAGTGGCCTCGGTCTCGACGTCCTGACCGCGCTGCGGCGTACCCGCGCCGCGGCCCGCCGAGCTGGCACCCCCGGCGCCGCCGGCACCGAACACGCCGCCGAACAGGTCACCGAGGTTGGTCTGTCCACCGCGCTGACCGGAGGTGAACAGGTCGTTCACGTCGAACGGGACACCGCCGCCCTGGCCGGTCTGGAACCCGCCCGGGGAGAAACCGCCGGTCCCGAAACCACCGGGCCGGGCGCCGGCTCCGGCGCCGAACAGCGAGCGCGCCTCGTCGTACTCCTTGCGGCGGGTCTGGTCCGAGAGCACGTCGTAGGCCTCGGAGACCTCCTTGAACCTGGTCTCGGCCTTGGTGTCGCCCGGGTTCTTGTCCGGATGCAGCTCCCGGGCCAGGCTTCGATAGGCCTTCTTGATGTCCGCGGCGCTGGCGTCCTTGGCGACGCCGAGCGACTTGTAGTAGTCCTTCTCGATGTAGTCCCGGGTACTCATCCGTACACCTCCCCCCGGTCCAGCGGCGCCGGCCGTACGCCGCCGCCCGCCCTTGTGATCACTCCTCGGCCGCCGCCGCGGAGGCGTCCGCGGGGCCTTCGGCAGGCTCGGCCGGATCGGCGGGATCAGCCGGGTCGGCGACGGCGACCATGGCCGGTCGCAACACCCGCTCCCCGCGCCGGTACCCGCGCCGCATCACGGCCACGCAGGTCGGCCCGTCGACGTCGGCACTGGTGGAGTGCATGACCGCCTCGTGCTCGGTCGGATCGAACGGGTCTCCGACGGCGCCGAAGGACTCCAGCCCGTTGCGGGCCAGCACGGCCATCAGCTGCTCGGCGACCGCCTTGAACGCCCCGTCCAGGTCGCCGTGCTCGCGGGCCCGGTCCACGTCGTCGAGCACGGGCAGCAGCGCGGCCAGGACACGATCCTGGGCCACCTCGACGACGGCCACCCGGTCCCGCTCGACGCGTCGCCGGTAATTGGCGTACTCGGCGGACAGCCGCTGCAGGTCGGCGGTGCGCTCGGCCAGCTCGTCAGATGTCTGGGGCGGCGTACCCCCGCCGGCGGGCGGGAAGCCCGCCGGCGGGGACTCGCGATCCGGGTCACGCTTCGCTCCGGTCACCGGATCGATGCGCCGCTTGTCGCGGATTACGACGCGCGGCGCCTCCTCGTCGGTCTCGGGACGCTCGGCTGCCGGGGTCACTGCTGCTCCCGACCCGGCTCCTCGTCGACGATCTCGGCGTCCACGACGTCCTCAGTGGCATCGGGCTCCGGACCGGCGTCGCCACCGACGTTCTGCCCGGCGCCCGCGGCGTCGGCCTGGTCGGCGTACATCGCCCCGCCGATGTCCTGGGACAGCTTGGCGACCTTCTCCTGGGCGGACTTGATCGCGCTGATGTCGCTGCCGCCGAGGGCGCCGCGTAGCTCCGACAGCGCGTCGGTGAGCTCGGACTTGCGGTCGTCGGGGATCTTGTCGCCGTTCTCGGCCAGGAACTTCTCGGTCTGGTACATCAGAGACTCGCCGACGTTGCGGGTCTCGGCCTCCTCGCGACGCTGCTTGTCCTCCTCGGCGTGGCTCTCGGCGTCGCGCATCATCCGCTCGATGTCGTCCTTGGGCAGCGCCGAGCCGCCGGTGATCGTCATCGACTGCTCGCGGCCGGTCCCCAGGTCCTTGGCGTTGACGTGCACGATGCCGTTGGCGTCGATGTCGAACGTGACCTCGATCTGCGGGACACCGCGCGGTGCCGGCGGCAGGCCGGTCAGCTCGAACATGCCGAGCTTCTTGTTGTACGAGGCCATCTCGCGCTCGCCCTGATAGACCTGGATCTGGACCGAGGGCTGGTTGTCATCAGCGGTGGTGAAGATCTCCGAGCGCTTGGTGGGGATCGTTGTGTTGCGCTCGATCAGCTTGGTCATG
>JBBPYA010000272.1:0-3580 GCA_038200385.1 Mycobacteriales bacterium | reverse complement strand
TGATCACCTGCTTGCCGCCGGAGCGCTACGCCTCCCTCGGCTGCCGGAGGTTCGCGGCTGGCTCAGCGCCGGGCCCGGAAGCGCCCTGGGCCGCCGGGCCCTGGAGTTGGCCGACGGCCGCGCCGAGTCTCCACCGGAGAGCGGGCTGCGGGTGCGGCTGATCCTGGCCGGGCTGCCGGCGCCGGAGCCGCAGTACGAGGTGCGCCACGAGGGACGCTTCCTGGCTCGCGTCGACCTGGCCTACCCCGAGCAGAAGCTGGCCATCGAGTACGACGGCGCCTGGCACGCCGAGTCCGGCCAGTTCGGGCGGGACCGGCAGCGACTCAACCGCCTGGTCGCCGCCGGCTGGCGCGTCATCCGCGTCACCGCCGCTGACATGCACCACCCGGGTGCGGTGATCGCGGCCGTACGGGCAGCGCTGTACTCGTGAGCCGGCTCCGTCCTGGCGGGGATCTCCACGTCATCCGTCGCGCGGAAGGGTGGACAACGCCGCCAACGGGCGGGCGCGGCTTGGTCAGCGGCCGACGGCGTACCCCTGCATGCCTCGGGGGTTGGCCGCCGCCCGCAGTACGCCGGTCGCCGGGTCGCGGGCCACCGCCGACAGCCGGCCGAGCGACCAGTCGTCGGAGATGGTCACGAGGTGCCCGCGGCGGCGCAGCTGCGCGATCACCGCCTCGCCGACCCGGGCCTCGACGACGACCTCGCCGGGTGAGCTCTGCCGCGGGAAGAACGAGGCCGGGAAGGAGTTCGTGTGCCAGTTCGGCGCATCGATGGCGGCCTGCAGGTCCAGCCCGCGTACGGCGTGACCCAACCAGAACACCATCTGCCACTGCTCCTGCTGGTCCCCGCCGGGGGTACCGAAGGCGAGCACCGGCGCCCCGTCGCGCAGCGCCATCGACGGCGTCAGCGTCGTGCGGGGCCGCTTGCCCGGCGCCAGCGAGTTGGGCAGCCCCTCCTCGAGCCAGAACATCTGCGCCCGGGTGCCCAGGCAGAAGCCCAGTCCCGGGATCGTCGGCGAGGACTGCAACCACCCCCCGCTCGGGGTCGCGCTGATCATGTTGCCCCAGCGGTCGGCCACGTCGATGTGGCAGGTGTCCCCGCGGGTCGCCCCCGACCGGGCGACCGTCGGCTCGCCGACTCCGGCACCGTCGGACTGCGCGAACCGCCCCTCGGTGACGAAGCGCGGCAGCCGCGGCGGCCGGCCGCCGGGCGAGCCGGGCCGCAGCTCCAGCGACGCCTCGTCGGAGACGAGCGCCCGGCGCTGGGCGGCGTACCCGGCGGACAGCAGGTCGGCCAGTGGCACGTCGGCGTCGCCGTACCACGCCTCCCGGTCGGCGAAGGCGAGCTTGGTGGTCTCCACCACCGCATGGATCAGTGCGGCCTGGTCCATGTCCCGGATCTCGGCGGGATCGAGCAGCGTCAGCTGCTGGAGGAACACCGGGCCCTGACTCCACGGGCCAACCTTGGCGATCGTCCAGCCGTCGCAGTCCAGAGTGACCGCCGGCTCGTAGGACGGCCGCCAGCCGGCCAGGTCCGCACCGGTCAGTACGCCGGCGTGCGGCGTACCCGAGTCGTCCATCAGCTCCGAGCAGGCAAACTCCTCGACAGCCGCGGCGACGAAGCCCTCGGACCAGGCCCGCAGGGCGGCGTCGAGTTGGGCCTCGCGGGTGCCGCCGACCGCCCCGGCGACCAGCCGCCGGTACGTCGCGGCGAGCGCCGGATGCCGGAACAGTGCGCCGGCCGCAGGCGGCCGGCCGCCGGCGAGCCACACCTCCGCCGAACTCGGCCACTGGTCGGTGAACAACTCGGCCATGGTCGCGACGGTCGCCCCGACCCGCGGCAGGAGCGGGTGACCGTGCTCGGCGTAGTCAATGGCGAAGCGCAGCACGTCGGCGAGGGACTTCGTGCCGTGGTCGCGGAGCAGCGTCAGCCAAGCGGGTACGGCGCCTGGCACCGTGGCGGCGAGAAAACCGGTGCCCGGCACCAGTTCCAGGCCGAGCCCGGTGTAGTGCTCCACGGTCGCACCAGCCGGCGCGGGACCCTGCCCACAGAGGACGGTCGGGGTCGGGTCGTCGGCCGTGGTGAGGATGGCCGGCACGTCACCGGCCGGCCCGTTCAGGTGCGGCTCGACCACGTGCAGCACGAAGGCCGTGGCCACCGCTGCGTCGAACGCGTTCCCGCCCTCCTCGAGTACCGCCATGCCGGACTGGCTGGCCAACCAGTGCGTGGAGGCGACCATGCCGAACGTGCCGGCAAGTTCCGGCCGAGTCGTGAACATGGCTAACAATCTATCCGCAGGCTCAAGCGGTCAGTGGCGCCGGACCCGCAGGATGCCGGACACATTGCGACGCGACACCGAACCGCTTCCCGCCCGGTGCCGCCGCTGTCGATCAGGAGACGTACACGAGCGCCTCGGCCAGTGGTTTACGCTCGATGTCGGGCACCCGGCAGTCAGCGGCGGGATAGCCCACCGGGAACAGGACGTACGGCCGCTCGCTGGACGGCCGTCCGAGCAGGTCGGTCAGGAAACCCATCGGACTCGGCGTGTGCGGCAACGTGGCCAGCCCCATCGTGTGCAGGGCCGCGATGAACAGCCCGCAGGCCAGTCCGACGCTCTCGCTGACGTAGTAGTTCTTGCGCAGCTGTCCGTCGGGCAGTACGGCGTGCTTCTGGGCGAAGACCACCACGACCCACGGCACGACGTCCAGGTAGTCCTTGTGCTCGTCGGTGCCGAGCCGCGCCAGCGCCTCGTGCCACTCCGGTACGTCACGTTCCTGGTAGAACCGGCGTTCCTCGACCTCGGCGGCCAACCGGATCCGGTGCCGCACCTCGGGGTCCGCCACCGCGACGAAGGTCCACGGTTGCAGGTGCGCGCCCGACGGCGCGGTGTTGGCCGCCCACACCGCCAGCTCGATCGCCTCTGCCGGGACCGGGTCCGCGCTGAACATCCGTACGCTGCGCCGCCGGTCCAGGTGAGCCAGGAACTCCCGACCGCGATCGAGTCCGACGTCGATAGGAACCCGCTCAGGTTGGTACGGGACGAACGAGGGCTGGCTCATCGCCCCATCATCACCTGCGGGCCGAACGCCGAAGCAGCGTCGTCCCGGGACAGGCTTGGCGCCGGAGCCGCGAGGCCCTAGCGTCGGAGCGTGCCCAGCTGGCAGGAACTGACCGAGGACGCGCCCAGGATCGCCGCCATTTTCACGCGGCGGCACGCGGCCACCGGCAATCTGTGCATGCTCGCCACCCTGCGCTCGGACGGCTTCCCGCGGATCAGTCCGATGGAGCCACGCTTCTTCGAGGGCCGGCTGTGGCTGATCGGCATGCCCAACACGACCAAGTTCCGCGATCTGCAGCGTGATCCGCGGTTCTGCCTGCACACCGCAACCGTCGACACTCAGGTGAGCGACGGCGACGCCAAGCTGTTCGGTGTCGTCGACGACGTCCACGACACCGCGCTGCACCAGCGCTTCGCCATCGCGCTGTTCGAGGAGACCGGCCTGGACCTGCGCGGGCAGGACTTCGACCACTTCTACGCCGCCGACCTCACCGGCGCCTCAGCGGTCGAGGTGGGCGAGGG
>JBBPYA010000271.1:0-2439 GCA_038200385.1 Mycobacteriales bacterium | reverse complement strand
TACCAGAACGCGATGAGCAGGTACGACGCGAGCCCGACGCCCTCCCACCCGACGTACAGCGCGACGAAGCTGTTGCCGAGGACGAGCAGGAGCATCGCTGCGACGAACAGGTTCAGGTAGGCGAAGAACCGGCGTCGTCCCGGGTCGTGCTCCATGTAGCCGACGGAGTAGACGTGGATCAGCGAGCCGACCCCGGTGATCAGCAGGATGAAGACTGCCGACAGCGGGTCCAGCAGCAGGCCGGCGTCCACCTGCAGGCCGTTGACCGGGATGAAGCTGAACAGGTTCAGCGAGACCGAGCGGTTGTCCAGGCCGGCCAGCGCGCTCACGTCCACCACGGCCAGCACGAAGGCGACCGCGACCGAACCGACGCCGAGCAGGTGCCCGTAGCGGTCCAACCGCCGACCGGCGAGCAGCAGCACGGCGGCGCTGGCCAGCGGCAGCGCGATCAGCAGCCACAGCCAGCTCAGCACGCCCGACGCAGCGGCGTACTCGACCGTCGTCGCGTTCACGTTCCCTCGACCTCGCGTCCTCTAGTACTTCAGCAGGTTCGCGTCGTCGACCGAGGCCGAACGTCGGGTACGGAAGATCGACATGATGATCGCCAGCCCCACCACGACCTCGGCGGCGGCCACCACCATCACGAAGAACGCGATGATCTGGCCGTCCAGCGTCCCGTTGATCCGGGCGAAGGTGACGAGGGTGAGGTTCACCGAGTTGAGCATCAACTCGACGCACATGAAGACCACGATCGCGTTGCGCCGGACCAGGACGCCGACTGCTCCGATGGTGAACAGGATCGCGGCGAGGACGAGGTAGTACGTCGGCGTCATGCGGCGGCCGACATCCCGGCGGGCACCGCTGCGGTCGGGATCCTCACGAGGACTCCCGGGCTGCCGCGGGCAGTTCCTTCATCTCGATCCCGGTGGCGACGCTGTCCGATGCGGCCCGACCGTCGGGCAGTATCGCCGGGGTGTCCAGGGAGTTGGAGGTGGCCAGCACGCCGGGACCGGTCAGGGTCCCTGGCCGGGATCCGGCGTACCGCTCGGCGGACAGGTCGCGCTGGGTACGCCGCTCGCCCGGCTCCTTCTCGACGTGCGCAAGCAGCATGGCGCCGACGGCGGCGGTGATCAGCAGGGCGCTGGTCAGCTCGAAGGCGAGCAGGTAGTCGGTGAACAGGATCCGGGCGATCGAGACCACGTTGCCGCCGTCGGCGCTGGCCTGGTCCAGGCCGGCGACGGGGGCGCCGTACACCGCCCGCCCGATGCCGGCACCGACGAGCGCCGCGAAGGCCACCCCCGCGACGGTTGCGGCCTGCCGCTGACCGCGCAGCGTCTCCACGACGGAGTCGGAGGACTCCCGGCCGACGAGCATCAGCACGAACAGGAACAGGATCATGATCGCGCCGGTATAGACGATGATCTGGACCGCGCCGAGGAACGGGCCCTGCTGGACGAAATAGAACACGCCCAGGCCCAGCATCGTCAGCACCAGCCAGAGCGCGGAGTGGATCGCGTTGCGGCTGAAGACCATGCCGAGGGCCCCGGCCAGGACGAGCGGACCGATGATCCAGAACGTGACCGCCTCCCCGGTGCTCACCGCGCCAGCGGCGAGCACCACGGTGTGGGTCACGCCTGCACCTCGCTGTCCGGGTTCGGTGCGTCGGCGGCCTGGGTGTCCACGTCCACGTCGGGCAGCGGTGCGCCGGCCTCGCGGACGTAGTAGTCCTGCTCGGTCTGCCCCAATCGCATCGGGTGCGGGGGCTGCTCCATCCCCGGCAGCAGCGGGGCCATCAGCTGCTCCTTGGTGTAGATCAGGTTCTGCCGGTTGTCGTTGGCCAGCTCGTAGTCGTTGCTCATCGTCAGCGACCGCGTCGGGCAGGCCTCGATGCACAACCCGCAGAAGATGCAGCGCAGGTAGTTGATCTGGTAGATCGCGCCGAACCGCTCACCGGGTGAGTACCGCTCCTCCTCGGTGTTCCAGCCGCCCTCCACGTAGATCGCGTCCGCCGGGCAGGCCCAGGCACACAGCTCGCAGCCGACGCACTTCTCCAGCCCGTCCGGGTGCCGGTTGAGGACGTGCCGGCCGTGGTAGCGCGGCGCGGTCGGACGCTTGTCCTCCGGGTACTGCTCGGTCGTGACCTTCTTGAACATCTGGCCGAAGGTCAGCCCGAAGCCCTGCAACGGCTTGGGCAACAGGTTAGGCATCCTCGCCTCCCGGCCCCTCGGATCCGGCGCCGATCGTGGCGGGTTCCTTGCGCAGACTGGTCGCGGTGCCGACCGTGCGGTGCGGCACCACGAGGTCCATCGGCGGGATCGGAAAGTTCGACTCCGGCTGCTCGGGGACCAGGCCCTCCGGCAGCGGCTCGTCCTCCTCCGGCGTGGACCGGTCGGGCAGCAGCAGCAGGATCACCAGCACGATGGCCAGCGGGATGCCCAC
>JBBPYA010000270.1:0-2656 GCA_038200385.1 Mycobacteriales bacterium | reverse complement strand
CGAGCATGGTGACCTGCGGGCTACCGGCCTGGACGCGCTCACCGCCTGCGCGGTGCAGGCGGTGCGGTGGCGGCAGCGCTCCGGCGCCCGGCCGCTCACGGTCGCGCTGCCCGGCCAGTGCCCGGCCCACCGCGCCGCCAGCCGTCCACGATCGGCAGCAGGTCGCCCAGCTGCTGGACGACCGCATCCGGCTCGACGTCGACCGGGACCTGCTGCGAGGACGGGATGTCGCTGTGCGGGACCAGCACCGCACGCATCCCGGCCGCCACCGCCCCGGAGATGTCGTCGTAGGGGCGGTCGCCCACGAACACGCACGCCCCCGGATCGGCGACCCCGACCGCGGCCATCGCGGCCCGGAACACCTCCCGGTGCGGCTTGGTCCACGGCACCTCGCTGGTGTAGACCGCGCCGTCGATCAGGTCCAGCACCCCGTCCCGGGCGAAGATCTCCTCGTGCCAGCGGCGGTCCCAGATCGTGTTGGACAGCACGCCGACCCGCACGCCGCGCTCGCGCAGCGCGCTGAACAGGGCGGGCACCTGCGGGTCGAGCAGGGTGTGCGGCTCCCAGAACTGCCGGTACGCCAGCTCCCCCGCCTCGTGCCGGCCCACTCCGGCCGAGGTCAGGATGTCGGCCAGCCGGCTGCTGGTCTGCTCGTCCCGGCTGGCCGCCCAGGCCGCGTTCTCCGCCTCGTGCAGGGCCGCCGCGGCCTGCCGGACCCGCTCCGGGCGCCGGCCGTGGACCGCGGCGGCGTAGACCGTCCACTGCTCGGCCAGGTCGATCGTGTGCCACGGGGTGAGGGTGCCTCCCCAGTCGAAGATCACAGCTGCCACGCCGTCGTCCACGGCGGTCATTGTCTCGCAGCCGCCCCGGGGACGGTGCGAGACTGCGCGACGTGCCTGTCGACAGCGTGGAAGCCGCCGTGCTGGCCGCCGTGGACGAGCAGTGGCTCACCGCGCGCTTGGCCGAGCTCGTGGCGGTGCCGTCGGTCACGGGTTCGGCCGCCGAGAGCGAGGCACAGCACCTGCTCGCCGGCTGGTTCGCCGACTGCGGCCTGCAGGTCGACCTGTGGCCGCTGGACCTGACCGCCCTGACCGCGGATCCGGACTTCCCCGGCACGGAGGCCCCGCGCAGCGAGGGGTACGGACTGGTCGGCACCGCGGCCGGCGACGGTGCGCCGGGGCTGGTGCTGTCGGGACACGTGGACGTCGTCCCGGCCGGTGATCGCGGCCAGTGGCCGGCCGATCCGTTCGTGCCGCGGGTGCTGGCCGGCGCCGTACACGGTCGGGGCGCCTGCGACATGAAGGGCGGGCTGATCGCGGCGCTGGGCGCGGCCCGGGCCGTGCGCGCCGCCGGCGTCGCGCTGGCCGCGCCGCTGGCCGTCCACAGCGTGGTCGGTGAGGAGGACGGCGGTCTGGGCACCCTGGGCACCCTGCGGCGCGGGCACGGTGGGGCGGCCTGCGTGATCCCGGAACCGACCGGCGGCCGGGTCGTCACCGGCAACGCCGGCGCGTTGGGATTCCGGCTGTCCGTGACCGGGCTGGCCGCGCACGGCGCGGTCCGCGACCTGGGGACGAGCGCGTTCGAGGCGTTCCTCCCGGTGTACCGGGCGCTGCTCGCGCTGGAGGACGACCGCAACCGCGACGTCGACCCGCGCTTCGCCGGCTACCCCCGGCCCTACGCGCTGTCGATCGGGTCGGTGCGCGCCGGGGAATGGGCCAGCACCGTCCCCGACCGGTTGGTCGCCGAGGGCCGCTACGGCGTCGCCCTCGGCGAACCGCCGTGGGCCGCCCGTGCGGCGTTCGAGGAGTGCGTCGCCACGGCGTGCACCGCCGATCCCTGGCTGCGCGGCCATCCGGTCGTCGTGGAGTGGACCGGCGGCCAGTTCGGCAGCGGCAGCCTGCCGGCGGCACACCCGTTGCTCGCCGCCACCCAGCAAGCCGCCGCCGACGCCACCGGATCAGAGCCCTCCGAGCAGGCCGCGCCCTACGGCAGCGACCTGCGCCAGTACGTCGCCGCGGGAATCCCCACGTTGCACTACGGGCCGGGCGATGTCGGCTGGGCACACGCCCCCGACGAGCGGGTACCGCTGGCCGAGGTCTTCGATGTCGCGCGGTCCCTCGCGCTGCTCGCGGTCCGGTTGTGCGGCCGGGCATGACCGGCATCGACGAGGCCAGGACCTGCTCGGCGCTGAGCCGGGAGCTCGGCGAGGCCCTGATCGGCACCGCACCGGTGGCCCGGACCTGGGTGGCCATCGAGCAACCGGGGCCCTGGGGCCGGGACGCCCTGACCGGCAGCCATCTGGACCCGGAGGTCGGCACGGCGCTGCAACGTTGGGCCGACGGCACCGGTGTCAAGGTCGTCCTCGTCCGCCGCCCGGGGCGGCACCCCGACCACGAGGGGCGGCACGCCGTCCTGATCGCGCACGCCGCGCCCGCCGCGTCCTGGCTTCGGCTGCTCACCGTCGACGCACCGTCCGCCGTCCTGACCCTGGATGCCGCGGCGCTGGCCGCCGGCGTCATCCCCGCTACCGGGATCACCCTTCCGGGCGGGACGGCGCTGGTCTGCACGAACGGCAGGCGGGACCGCTGTTGCGCGGTGCGGGGCCGCCAGCTGGCCCTGGAGCTGGCCGACACCGATCCCGACCTGGTGTGGGAGT
>JBBPYA010000269.1:0-4455 GCA_038200385.1 Mycobacteriales bacterium | reverse complement strand
CGCTGCGGGCGGCACGTCGCTGCGGACTACCGGTTCGTGGAGCTGGACGGGATCAGTCACTGGATCCCCGACGAGGCGCCGGACGCGCTGGTCGAGGCGATCAGGGCCCGGGTGGACCGGGGCTGACCGACGCCGGGACCGGGGTGACGTGGTCCCACCAGGCGGCAATCAAGGTCCGTGCGTGGTCCTGCATCCGCTCCTGGGCAGCGCCGAAATCCGCGAGCAGCCGGTCCAGCGCTCCCGGTCCCTGCACCGCCTCCAGCGCCCGGGCGTAGGCGGGGACCGCCGCCCACTCGGCGGCCATCCCGGTGGTGACCTCGAGATGGAACTGCACGGCGTACGCCGTCTCGCCGACTCGGAAGGCTTGCTGGGCGTAGGCGGGCGAGCGGGCCAGCAGCGTCGCGCCGGCCGGCAGGTCGAAGGTGTCGCTGTGCCACTGCAGCGTGTCGAAGCGCTCGGGCAGGCCGCCGGTGACCGGATCGGCCCGGCCCTGCGGGGTCAGCTCGACGGCGAGGACGCCGACCTCGGGTTCGGGCGCGACGTAGACCGGCGCCCCCATCGCGGCGGCCAGCAGCTGGGAGCCCAGGCAGGCGCCGAACAGCGGGATGCCGGCGGCGACCACCTCCCGGATGAACCGCTGTTCGAGGTCCAACCAGGGGCACCGGTCGCCGTCGTAGGCGCCCATCGGGCCGCCCATGACCACGACGTGCGTGAAGTCCCGGTCCGCGGGCAGCGGCTCGCCCTCGTCCAGCTCGACGCGCCGGATCCGGGCACCTCGCTCGCGCAGCACGTCCTCGTACACCCCGGGCGGCTCACAGCGGATGTGCTGCAGGACCAGTACCTCGGCCGGAGCCGTCGTCTGCCGGTCGGCCGGTGTGCTCGTCATCCTTGGGCGCCGCCTGGATCTGCTCGTAGCACCCGACCCGCTGTCCGGCGCCGGCCCCGGGTAGGAGGCCCGGCGCCGCCGGCGCCGACGCCCACCAGGACAGCCTGACGACCGGCGCCGGACCCTGACCCGGTCCGTTCCGCGCGGGCGGCTCGGTCGATCACCCGCTCCCGGTCGGGACGCTGCGCAGGAGTGCCCGCAGGCCCGCGGCGTCGAGCAGGTCCGCGGGCCGGACGGTGCGGCCGTCCCGCACGTAGTGGAACCCGGCGCCGATCCGCTCGACCGGGAGCCCGGTCAGCTCCGACCAGGCCAGCCGGTACGCCGCGAGCTGGACCGCCGCCGCGTCGGAATCGCGCCCGGTCGGGGGGCGGCCGGTCTTCCAGTCGATGACGTCGTAGCGGTCCGGGCCGGCACTGAAGACGGCGTCCATCCGGCCGCGCAGCGACACTCCGGCCACCCGCAGCTCGAAGGGGACCTCGACCTCCACCGGGGTGCGGTCGGCCCACTCACCGGCGAGGAATGCCTGCTGCAGCGCGGCCAGCTCGGAGTCGTCGGCCCCGCTGTCCTCGGACCCGGGGAGTTCGTCGAGATCGAGCAGCCGCGGGGCACCGAAGCGCTGTTCCAGCCACCGATGGAAGGCCGTGCCGCGGCGTGCCAGCGCTGCCGGCGGGAACGGCATCGGTCGGCGGATCTGCTCGGCCAGCCCGGCCGGGTCGCGCCGCAGCACGACCAGCTGGGAGACCGACAGCTGCGCGGGCAGCATGACGTCCTCGATCGCCGGGCCGGTCGCCGCCTGCTCGGCCAGCAGCAGGTCGATGTCTTCCGCCCAGCCCGCGCCGGCCGCCGTGGCCGGTGTGCCGGGTGCCTTGGCGGCTGCGGCCCGCACCCGCGATGCGGCCTGCTCGACGGCGGAGCGCCGGGCACCGAGCGGATCATGCGGCCAGCCGGCGGTACGAACCTCGGCCCGGCGCGGATTGCTCGCCCCGTCGGGTGGCGCCGGGTACCAGTCATGCACCCGGCCGCCGCCCCCGGCGCAGTGCTCGCGGACGGTGTCCAGCAACGGCGAGGGCCCGCGGGCGCCGGTGGCGTCGTCCCACCAGTAGCCGGAGCAGATCAGCCCCGAGCGGGCCCGGGTGAACGACACGTAGGCCAGCCGGGTCTCCTCCACCTGACCGACCTGCCGGCAGTCCTCGAGGAACCGCGCCCGGGACAAGTCGGCGTCCTTATGGTCCGCGCAGCCGCCGGGATCCCACGACGGCAGGTCGGCCCGGTCCCCCCGCAGCGGGTACGGCACCATGCCGACCTTCGTGGTCCACACCTCCCGACCCGCGTCGCGAGAGGGGAAGACTCCGGTGACCAGACCCGGCACCGCGACCACGTCCCACTCCAGGCCTTTCGCGCCGTGCACGGTGAGGACCTGCACCGCGTCGGAGCGTCGTTCCACCACCCCGGCCTCCAGCCCGCGCTCCTGTTCCTCGGCCGCCTCCAGGTAGCCCAGGAAGGCCGGCACGACTCCCCCGGCGGCTTCACCGCCGCCGAGATCGGCGGCGAAGTCCGCGGCGACGTCGAGGAACGCGTCCAGGTGCCCCCTGGCCAGGTCGTGCTCGCCGGGTCTGCGCACAGCGATCTCCACGTCCAGGCCGATGGTGCGCTCGATGTCGGTGAGCAGGTCCGGCAGCGGCTGGTCCACTCGACGGCGCAGGGCCCGTAGCTCGTCGCGCAGCGCGGTCAGCCGGCTCCAACCGGATTCGGAGTACTGGTCCGGGTGGCCGAGGTCGTCCAGCGCGTCGACGATGCTGCCCTGGTCCTCCAGGTCGGCCCGGACGACCGGCGGGTCGGACGCCGGTCCCGCTACCGAGGCCGGGTCGAGTCCCGCGCCGGAGGTCGGCTCGCGTCCCGCCGCGGCGGTCGGGGCGCCCCGGTCCGCCCAGGCCAGCTGCCGCGAACGTCTCCCCAGCGCGTCCAGATCCCGCGGCCCCAGCCGCCAGCGGGCGCCGGCCAGCAGCCGGAGCAGGGCGTCGCCGGCCTGCGGGTCCACCGCGACCCGCAGCGTGCTGACGACGTCGAGGACCTCCGGGGTGTCGAGCAGGCCGCCGAGTCCGAGCACCTCGACCGGCAGGCCGGCCGCGCGCAGCGCGGTCTCTAGGATGCGCTGCTGCGAGCGCCGCCGGGTCAGCACCGCGGCGGTGACCCCCGTCCGCGCCCCGTCCGCCCCCCACCAGGCCGCAGCCACCGAGGCGGCCACCCACCGGGCCTCGTCCTCGTCGGTCTCCAGCAGCGCGCAGTGCACGGCGCCCGCCGTCTCCCGGCCCGGTCTCGGGCGCAGCACCGGAACGACCGCGCCCCCGCTGCGCAGGCGGGCAGCGACGGCGTTGGCCAGCTCCAGGATCGCCCCGTCGTTGCGCCAGCTGGTGGACAGCACCCGGGTCGGGGTCGGCGGCGGCAGCAGGGTGCCGTCGTTGACCGCGAAGTGCTCCGGGAAGCGCTGCAGGCTGCCCGCACTGGCACCCCGCCAGCCGTAGATGGACTGGCACGGGTCACCGACCGCGGTCACCGGGTGGCCCTCGCCGAACAGGCTGCGCAGCAGGACGAGCTGGGAATGGCTGGTGTCCTGGTACTCATCGAGCAGGACGGCGGCGTAGCGACCGCGCTCGACCCGCCCGATGTCGGGGACCCGGCTGGCCAACGTGGCGGCCAGGCCCATCTGGTCGCCGTAGTCGATGGCCTCGTGGGTGCGCTTGGCCTGCAGGTAGCGCGCCAGGATCGGCAGCAGCTCCAACCGGGCCCGCTGGCGGTCCAGCGTCTTGGCCACGTCGACGTACAAGCCCTGCTTGCGCGCGGAATCCGGCAGCGACCGGACGGTCTTGATCAGGTGCTCGGTGAACTCGCGCAGCGCCTCGGGGGTGACGAAGTGCTCCCCCATCTCCTCGGCCAGGTCGAGGATGTCGGCGGTGACGGTGCTCGGCGCGAAGCGGGCGTGCTCCATCGGGCCGTCGTAGGCCTGCACGACACGGGCGGCGTACTGCCAGCGCACGGCGTCGCTCAGCAGCCGGGAGGTGGGTTCGATCCCCAGCCGGGCGCCGTGTTCGGCGACGATCCGCCCGGCGTAGGCGTGGTACGTCGAGACCGTTGGTTCGCCGCTGAGCACGACGGGTTCGGTGACGACCCCGGCGGAGCCCAGCTGGACCAGCCGGTGCCCGAGCCGGGTGGCCAGCTCGGCCGCGGCCTTGCGGGTGAAGGTCAGCCCGAGCACCTGGTCGGGCCGGACCAGGCCGTTCGCGATCAGCCAGACCACCCGGGCGGCCATGGTCTCGGTCTTGCCGGAGCCGGCTCCGGCCACCACGAGGCCGGGCTGCAGCGGTGCCTCGATCACCGCCGCCTGCTCCTCGGTCGGCGGCGGCTGGGACAACAGCGCGGCCAGCTCCGCAGCGCCCACGACGGGGTCAGGCATCGGTGCTCACCCGGTCACCTGCCGGCCGCGGGCGACCAGCGGACAGCTGGTGGCCACCGGGCAACGCCGGCACTGGGTGTTCTCCGTGGCCACGAATGTCGCCGCCGCCATCCCGTCG
>JBBPYA010000268.1:0-6709 GCA_038200385.1 Mycobacteriales bacterium | reverse complement strand
TCCTTCGGGCCGGCGGTGAGGAACGTCTGGAGGCCGAGGGTGGCGAAACCGACCCGGATCAGCTGGTGCAGGCCGGGCTCGTCCTGGCCGATCGACTGGAGCAGCTCCAGCGCCTCGTCTGCGGGCAGGTCGATCAGCTCGGCCTCGATCTTGGCGTCGAGGAAGATCGCCTCCGCCGGTGCGACCAGCGCCCGCAGCTCGTCGAGGTAGCCGGCGTCGGCCAACTCGGCCTCGTCGACATTGAACACGTACAGGAACGGTTTCGCGGTGAGCAGCGACAGCTCCCGCAGCACGTCGAGATCCACCTCGTCGGCCGCCGCGGACAGCGGGCGCCCGGAGTCCAGGACAGCCCGGGCGGTCTCGGTGGCCGCGAGCAGCGGCGCCCGGTCCCGCTGGGTACGCGCCTCCTTCTCCAGCCTCGGCAGGGCCCGCTCCACCGTCTGCAGGTCGGCGAGGATCAGCTCAGTGTTGATGGTCTCGATGTCGTCCTTGGGCGAGACCTTGCCGTCGACGTGGACGACGTCCCCGTCGTCGAAGGCGCGGATTACCTGGCAGATCGCCGCCGCCTCCCGGATGGTCGCGAGGAACTTGTTGCCGAGCCCCTGACCCTCGCTGGCTCCCCGCACGATGCCGGCGATGTCGAGGAAGGACACCGCGGCCGGGACGATCTTCTCGCTGCCCAACAGGTCGGCCAGCACCGGCAGCCGGGCATCGGGGACCCCGACGACACCGACATTGGGCTCGATGGTGGCGAACGGGTAGTTCGCCGCCAGGACGGCGTTGCTCGTCAACGCGTTGAACAGGGTGGACTTGCCCACGTTCGGCAGCCCGACGATTCCGATGGTCAAACTCACGACGAGCCAGTCTACGGGCGCCGGCAGCCGGGTCCGGCTGGCATCCTCGGGGCCGTGCCGGCCGAGTTCGTCCTGGACCAGGAACGCTGCCGGATCGCGCTGCGCGCCGGTGACACCCGGCTGGCCGGGTGGGTGTACGTCGCGACGGCAGCCACCGGCCGGTACTGCCGGGCCGGCTGCCCCGAGTGCGATCCCGGTCGGCCCGGGGTGGTCTTCCTCCCGAGTCCCGGTGCTGCCGGCGCCGCCGGCTTCCGGGCCTGCCAACGTTGCCGCCCGGACCGCGCACCGGACTCCCCGAGATGGGCCGGTGCCGGCGATCTGGCCGCCCGGGCGATGCGCCTGATCGCCGACGGCGCCGTCGAACGGGTCGGGGTCGCGGGACTGGCTGCCGCGCTGCACAGCCCGGCCACGCAGGTCGATGCCGCGCTGCGCCGGCACGCCGGCGCCGACGCCGTGACGCTGGCCGGGGTGCACCGCGCCCACCTGGCCCGCGAGCTGCTGGAGTGCTCCGACCTGGAGCCCGCGGCGCTCGCCCGGGCGGCCGGCTACACCGACCCGGACGAGCCGGAGCGAACGGTCGCCGCCCTCTGCTCGACGGACCCGTTCCGGGGACGCCCCCCACGCGGCCCCCTGTCGCCACGCGAGGTGCTGCTGCGGTTGCCGGTGCGCCGACCCTTCGACTGGCCGGGCCTGGTGGCCTTCCTCGGCGCCCGAGCGGTGCCCGGCATCGAGGAGGTGCTGCCCGGCGGGATCACCGGCAGCGACGGCGCGGCGGTGTACCGGCGCACGGTCCGGCTGCCGCGCGGCGCGGGTGTGCTCACGCTGGCGATGGCCGCCGACCACGTGATGTGCACCGCGCGCCTGGAGGACCTGCGGGATCTCGCGGCCGCCGTCCGGCGCTGCCGGGTGCTCCTCGACCTGGACGCCGATCCCCGGGCGATAGCCCGGCGGCTCGGCGCGGACCCGGCCCTGGCCGATCTGGTGCGCGCCGGTCCGGGCCGCCGCCGCCCAGGCGCGGCCGATCCGACCGAACTGGCCACCCGGGCCGTCCTCGGGCAGCAGGTGTCGGTCGCCGGGGCCCGGACGCTGGCCGGGCGGATCGTGGCCGCGCTCGGTGATCGGCTACCGCAACCGGAGGGATCGGTGACCCATGTGTTCCCCACGGCGGCGACGCTGCGGGCGGCCGGACCGGGGGTGCTGCGCATGCCCGCGTCCCGGCGGCAGACCGTGACCGGCCTGGCGGCCGCGCTGGACGACGGGCGGGTTCAGCTGCACGCCGGCGTCGACCGGGACGAGGCCGAGCGGGCGCTGCTGGCGGTCCCTGGCATCGGGCCGTGGACCGCGTCCTACATCCGGATGCGCTGCCTCGGCGACCCGGACGTCTTCCTCCCGACCGACCTCGGCGTGGTCAAAGCACTGCGCAGGTTTGGGCTCGGCGCGCCCGACGCCCAGCGCTGGCGGCCCTGGCGCTCCTACGCCGTCCTGCACCTGTGGGCCTCCCTCGGGGCGGCCGGTGGCGGGGACCGGCGGTTCCCGCCCGGTGGCCCCCAGCCGGTAGCCGCCCGGAACTGTCAGACCCGGCCCGCATCCTGACGGCATGACCGTGACCGGGGTGCTGCTGTGCGTGCTTCTTGTGGCGGCCGGCTGCTGTGCCGGCTTCGTGGCCGGCTTCGTGGCCGGCACCCGGCTGGGCCGCCACGACGTCGGACCCTCCGCGCTGACCGATGCCGTGGCGCCCCTCGGCGCCACGCTGGAGCGGGTCCAGGCCCAGATCCAGGCGATCGAGCGCGAACGCAGCTCCGCCTACGGCGCGCTGCGGGAGCAGGTCCGGGCGATGAGCGAGGACTCCGCCGGGCTGCGCCGCGAGACCGGTGCGCTGGTCACCGCGCTGCGTGCACCCCAGGTCCGGGGGCGGTGGGGCGAGATGCAGCTGCGCCGGATCGTGGAGGCCGCCGGCATGCTCCGGCACTGCGACTTCCTCGAGCAGCCGACGTCGACTACCGATGACGGGCGGCTGCGGCCCGATCTCGTCGTGACCCTGACCGGTGGACGCTGTGTCGTCGTCGACGCGAAGGTTCCCTTCGCCGGCTACGTCGAGGCCCTTGACGCCCGGGACGAGGCCACCAGGACAGCCCGGCTGCGCGCGCACGCCCGCCACGTGCGGACCCATGTGGACCAGCTCGCGGCGAAGGGCTACGCCGACCGCTTCGCACCGAGCCCGGAGTTCGTAGTGCTCTTCATGCCCTCCGACGCCTTCCTGCAGGCCGCCCTGGAGACCGATCCGGCGCTGCTCGAGCACGCATTCGGCCGGGACGTGGTGATCGCGACCCCGGCCACGCTGGTCGCCCTGCTGCGGACCGTCGCGTTCACCTGGCGGCAGGAGACGATGGCCGAGCACGCCGACCGGGTGCTCGCGCTGGGCCGGGAGCTGCACACCCGGTTGGCCACCATGGGCCGGCACCTCGACCGGCTCGGAGCCGCCCTCGGCTCGGCGGTCACCAGGTACAACCAGACGGTCGGTTCACTGGAGCGCAAGGTCCTGGTCACCGCCCGCCAGTTCACTGAACTCGACGTGACCTCGGCCGCCCTGCCGGGGCCGCGACCGGTGGAGGACATGGCACGGGTGCTGCAGGCACCGGAGCTGATCGAGGGCGCCGAGGACGGCCTGGTCCGGACCGACCCGCCGTAGGCCGGTGCCGATCGCGGCCGCCCGCAGCGGCTACCGTGGGACGCCATGACCGTTCGCAGCCGCACGTCGGATCCGCGTGGCGGAGGGGCCCCACCCTGGGCCGATCCTGCTGCCGCCGCGCGCTCCGGTCGGCCCGACCGCCCACGCGTGTCGGACCGCTCCGGCCGACCAGACCGCTCGGCGGGAGGCGGGATCAGCCTGACCGCTGCCGGTGCCGTGCTGGTGATGTTCGTGGGCGGGGCGCTCGGCGCGTTCACGGACCTGCTGTTGGGCCCGGTCCTGGGCCTGGGGACGCTCGTCATGCTCGCGGTGGGCTCGGTGCTGGCCTGCTGGCTGGTCCGCCGGCGCGGTCTGCTGACCGTCGTCCTCGCAGCGCCGCTGGTCTACCTCGCCCTCAGCGCTGCGGCTGCAGCGCTTGCCCCCACCCTCAGTTTCAGTGCGCCCGGCATCGCCGCCGGGGTGGTCTTCGGGTTCCCGGCGATGGCAGTGGCGACCGCGCTCGCCGTCGTGGTGGCGGCGCTGCGCCAGGTCACCGGGCGCTGAGCGCTCAGGCCGATCGGCCGGCAGCCTTCAGGTCCCGGCGCAACTCCCGCGGCAGACTGAAGACCAGACTCTCCTCGGCCGCGGTGAGGATCGACACGTCGTCGAAGCCGCGTCCGGCGAGCCAGTCCAGCAGCTCGGTGACCAACTCTTCGGGTACCGACGCTCCGCTGGTCACGCCCACCGTGCCGACCCCGTGCAACCAGCTCTCCTGGACCTGGTCCGCGTAGTCGACCAGGTGCGCGGTGCGCGCACCGGCCTCCAGCGCCACCTCGACCAGCCGTACCGAGTTCGAGGAGTTCGTCGATCCGACGACGAGCACCAGGTCGCACTGCGCGGCGAGCTGCTTGACCGCGAGTTGACGGTTCTGGGTGGCGTAGCAGATGTCGTCACTCGGCGGGGCGTGCAGATTGGGGAACCGCCGCCGCAGGGCGGCGACGGTGACCAGCGTCTCGTCGACCGACAGCGTGGTCTGGGACAGCCACACCACCTTGTCCGGGTCGCGCACCTCGAACGAGTAGACGTCGTCCGGTCCGTCCACGAGGTGGATGTGCTCGGGGGCCTGCCCCGTCGTCCCGACGACCTCCTCGTGCCCCTCGTGCCCGATCAGCACGATGTCGAAGTCGTCACCGGCGACCCGGCGCGCCTCCAGATGCACCTTGGTCACCAGCGGGCAGGTCGCATCGATGGTCCGCAACGAGCGCTGCTCGGCCTGCTCGTGGACCACCGGGGCCACCCCGTGTGCGGAGAACACGACCCGCGCCCCTTCGGGCACCTCGCTGTTCTCCTCGACGAACACCGCCCCGCGCGCCTCCAGGGTGCGCACGACGTGGACGTTGTGCACGATCTGCTTGCGCACGTAGACCGGTGCTCCGTACAGCTCCAGCGCCTTTTCCACGGTCACCACGGCGCGGTCTACCCCGGCGCAATATCCGCGCGGCGCGGCCAGCAGGACCCGGCGGGCCGGCGGAGACGACATAACCCGATCGTACGTGGCTGCGGACCGGGACCGGCTCGGGCGCGCTCCGGCGCCGGTAGGGCACGCTGTAGGGATGAGCGCTGAACTGCCGTTGCCGCTGCGCGCCGTGGCCGGGCTCGCCGCGCGCACCCTGGACGAGGTCCGTCGGCTGCCCGAACGGGTGGTCGCGCTGCCCGTGCAGGCGGTCGGGGCCGCGATGCAGGCGTCCATGCGGGTGCAGCAGGAGTACGCCGACCTGGTGGCGCGGGGCGATGAGTTCCTGTTGCAGGTGCGCGGCCGGCCCGACGACGCTCCGGCCTGGGCCACGTTCGACGACGACGGCCCGGGCGGCGACGGCGCTGACCCGGACCCCGCGATCCCGATGACGGTCCCGCGGGAGACCCGCGGCCGGCGGCCCGGACTGGCTCCGCTGCTCACCCCGATGGGCGTCGCGC
Organism: Mycobacteriales bacterium; assembly: GCA_038200385.1. Taxonomy (GTDB): domain Bacteria; phylum Actinomycetota; class Actinomycetes; order Mycobacteriales; family Geodermatophilaceae; genus JBBPYA01. The sequence goes on along the minus strand of JBBPYA010000268.1, from coordinate 1,213 downwards.
CGTCCGCGTTCGACCTCGTCGCCGAGCCGCCGCCGGCTGATCGATTCGACGGACTCACCGATCCGGCCGACCCAATCATCGATCCGGCTGCCGGACTCATCGATCCGGACGACGGGCCCGTCGAGTCGACCGCGCTGCTGGCTCCCGGCGATGAGCCCTTCGGGCCGGCCGGGGTCGTTGCGCCTCCGGTCGTGCGGCCGGCCGCGCCCGTCGAGGGCTACGACGAGTGGACGGTGGCGCAGCTGCGGGCCCGGCTTTCCAGGTTCTCCGACGAGGACCTCGCCGCGCTGCTCGTCCACGAGGAGACCACCCGGCAACGCTTGCCGTACGTCACGATGCTGACCAACCGGCTGGCCCGTTCCCGCCGCGGCTGAGCCGTGAGCGCGCCGAGTTCGGCCGACGCGCCGTGGCCGGTGCGCACGGTCGCCCGCAAGATCGGGGAATGGATCGCCCGCCTCGGCGAGGTCTGGGTCGAGGGCCAGGTCACCCAGGTGTCACTGCGCGGGGCGACCTGCTTCCTGGTCCTGCGGGACACGTCGGCGGACATCTCGGTGTCGGTCACCTGCCGGCGCGACATCCTGTCCGCGCCGCTGACCGAGGGCACCCGCGTCGTGCTCCGGGCCCGCGCGGACTATTTCCTCGGCCGGGGCACCCTGTCCTTGCGGGCGGTGGAGTTGCGCGCCGTCGGGGTCGGCGAGCTGCTGGCCCGCCTCGAACGACTCAAGCAGCTGCTGGCCGCCGAAGGGCTCTTCGCCGCGGCCCGCAAGCGGCCGCTGCCCTTCCTCCCGCGCGGCATCGGCCTGATCACCGGGCGGTCCAGCGCCGCCGAGCACGACGTCCTGAGCGTGGCCCGGCAGCGCTGGCCCGAAGTGCGGATCCGGGTGGAGTCCTGCGCCGTGCAGGGCCCGGCCGCGGCCGCGGAGGTGATCGCCGCGCTGCGCCGGCTGGACACCGACCCCGACACCGACGTCATCGTCCTTGCGCGCGGTGGCGGTTCGGTCGAGGACCTGCTCCCCTTCAGCGACGAGGCGCTGTGCCGGGCAGTGGCCGGCTGCGCCACCCCGGTGGTGAGCGCCATCGGCCACGAGCCGGACACGCCGCTGGTGGACTTGGCCGCCGACGTCCGCGCCGCCACGCCGACCGACGCGGCCAAGCGCGTGGTACCCGACGTCCACGAAGAAGTGCGCCTGCTCGGCCACCAGCGGGACCGGCT
>JBBPYA010000267.1:0-3752 GCA_038200385.1 Mycobacteriales bacterium | reverse complement strand
GTTCGCCCGGCAGCCGCAGGTGGCGGCGGCGAATATCGCGGCGTTCCGCGCCGGCTGGAACTACGGCGAGACCACGGAGTCCTTCGCCGTCTCCAACGAGGTGCGACCGGCGCGGATGCGACCGGGCACCTACCGCAACATCTCCGGGAACCTTGCCCTGGCCTACGGGCTGATCGCGGCGGGCCAGCAGTCCGGGTTGCCGCTGTTCCTCGGCGCCTACCCGATCACGCCGGCCAGCGACATCCTGCACGAGCTGTCCAAGCACAAGGCCTTCGGCGTTCGCACGTTCCAGGCCGAGGACGAGATCGCCGGGATCGGGGCGGCTCTCGGCGCGGCGTACGGCGGTGCCCTCGGGGTCACCACCACGTCCGGACCGGGGGTCTCCCTGAAGTCCGAGACCGTCGGGCTCGCGGTCTCCCTGGAACTGCCGCTGGTGGTCTGCGACATCCAACGGGGCGGCCCGTCCACCGGCCTGCCGACCAAGACCGAGCAGACCGACCTTCTGCAGGCGATGTTCGGCCGCAACGGTGAGGCACCGGTGCCGATCGTCGCGCCACGATCGCCGGCGGACTGTTTCGACGCTGCGCTGGAGGCGGCCCGGATCGCGCTGACCTACCGCTGCCCGGTTTTCCTGCTCTCCGACGGCTATCTCGCCAACGGCTCCGAGCCGTGGCTGGTCCCCGACGTGGACTCGCTGCCCGTTCTCCGCCCGGATTTCGCCGAGCCGTCCGACGAGCCGTTCCAGCCTTACAGCCGCGATCCGGCCACCCTGGCCAGGCCGTGGGCGATCCCCGGTACACCGGGCCTGGAGCACCGGATCGGTGGGCTGGAAAAGGCCGACGTGACCGGCGAGATCAGCTACGACCCGGCCAACCACGAGCGGATGGTCGAGCTGCGTCAGGCCAAGGTCGATCGGATCGCGCAGTCCTACGCCCCCCTGCAGGTCGACGACCCGTCCGGCTCGGCGCGGATCCTGGTGGTGGGCTGGGGCTCGACCTACGGCGTGATCGACGCGGCCTGCCACCGGGTGCGCCGACGCGGTGTCCCGGTGGCCCAACTGCATCTGCGGAATCTGAACCCGCTGCCGTCGGATCTGGGTGAGCTGCTGCGCGGCTACGACCGGGTGGTGCTGCCCGAGATGAACTCCGGTCAGCTTCGGATGCTGCTGCGGGCGCGCTACCTCGTCGACGTCATCGGGATCAACCAGGTCCGCGGGATGCCGTTCCGGGCGGCCGATCTGGAGCAGTCCCTGTGGGACGCGGTGCGGGGACAGTCGTGAGCAGCAGTACGCGAGGGCAGGCGATGCGGACATGACCACCGACCTCGGATTCCCGGCGCTGGCGGACGTCCCTCGCGCGGAGTCGGCCCAAAAGGCGAAGGACTTCAAGTCCGACCAGGAGGTGCGCTGGTGCCCCGGCTGCGGTGACTACGTGATCCTCGCCGCGGTCCAGTCCTTCCTTCCGGAGTTGGGTCTGCGCCGGGAGAACATCGTGTTCGTCTCCGGAATCGGCTGCTCCAGCCGGTTCCCCTACTACCTCAACACCTACGGGATGCACTCGATCCACGGCCGGGCGCCGGCGATCGCCACCGGGCTCGCGGCCTCCCGGCCGGACCTGTCCGTCTGGGTGGTCACCGGGGACGGGGACGCGCTGTCGATCGGCGGCAACCACCTGATCCACGCGCTGCGCCGCAACGTGAACCTGAAGATCCTGCTGTTCAACAACCGGATCTACGGGCTCACCAAGGGCCAGTACTCACCGACGTCGGAGATCGGCAAGATCACCAAGTCGACGCCGGCCGGCTCGCTCGACCACCCCTTCAACCCGGTGTCCCTCGCGCTGGGCGCGGAGGCCTCCTTCGTGGCTCGCACGATCGACTCCGACCGGGCGCACCTGACCGGGGTGCTGCGCGCCGCGGCCGCGCACGAGGGGACCGCGCTGGTCGAGATCTACCAGAACTGCAACATCTTCAACGACGGCGCGTTCGACCTGCTCAAGGATCCCGCGACCCGCGGGGAGTGGACGGTGCCGTTGCAGGCCGGCGCCCCGATCGTGTTCGGCCCGGACCGGGAGCGCTGCGTGGTACACACCCACGACGGTCTGTCGGTCGCCCGGACCGACGAGGTCGACCCGGCCGACATCGTCGTGCACGAGCCCGACTCGGAGAATCCGGCACAGGCCTTCGCGCTGTCCCGGCTTTCCGGGCAGGACCTGCGGTACACCCCGATCGGAGTCTTCCGGTCGGTGCGCAGACCGACGTACGACCGGCTGATGGGCCAGCAGATCGCGCAGGCGCAGAGCACCGGTACCGCCGACCTGGCCGATCTGCTGAACGGCCGCGACAGCTGGGTGGTCCCGCAGCAGGACTGAGCCGGGCCACACGGCGGTGGGCCGGCTAGCCGGTGGGGGTCACCTTCAGGATGACGTCGGCCTGACCCCCGTTGGACGTCGTGAGGTACAGCGACCCGTCGGTGCCCAGCTGCGCGGTGCGGATCCGGCCGTAGGTGCCGTCGAACTCGGGGATCATCTCCTGGCTGGTGAGCGTCCCCGCCCGGTCGAAAGTCAGCCGAAGCAGGCCGGTGTCCTTGAGCACGCCGACCACCATCGAGCCGTTCCACGCCCGCCACTGCCGGCCGCTGAGGAAGGTCGCGCCGCTGGTGGCCAGCGTCGGGAAGCCCGAGCTCCAGGACGCGATCACGGCGTTGGGGAACTTGGAGAGGTCGGTCATCGGGACCTGCTCGTTGTAGCCGGTGCCGCCACCGGCGGGGACCGGGTCCCAGCCGTAGTTTCGGCCGCGCAGCACCAGATTGACCTCGTCGTCGCGCGAGGGCCCGTGCTCGACGTTGAACATCTGGCCGTTCGGCCGCAGCGCCATCCCCTGGACGTTGCGGTGCCCGTAGTTCCACAGCAACCGGGTGTTGGGGTTGCCGGCATTGATGGCCGGGTTCCCGACCGCCGGGCCGCCGGTGACGGAGTCGATCCGGAGCACCTTGCCGGCCAGCGAGGTCAGGTCCTGCGGCGCGGTGCCGGTCGCGGTGTCGCCGGTGCCGATCATGAGGGCGCCGGAGCCGTCGAAGCGCAACCGGCAGCCTCCGTGCCGGCCGCTGCTGGTGTTCACCGGGATGCCGCCAAGCAGGGGATCGGCGACCCGGGTGGCCGCGGTGTAGCCCGTGTCGACGGTCCAGGCGATCACCCGGATGTCCCGGACGGTGTCACCGCGATAGCCCTGGCAGGTGTAGAAGCGCCGGTTGGTCCCGAACCCGGGGTCGAGGACGAGGCCCATCAGCCCAGTCTCGCCGTTGGCGTACAGGTCGCTGAAGTCCGCGCTGAGCGCGTTCACCGATCCGTCGGTGCGCCGGACCGAGAGCCCGCCCATCCGCTCGTCGATGAGCAGCGTGCCGTCGGGGGCCTGGGCGACATCCCAGGGCAGGTTCAACCCGGTGACCACCTCAGTGACCGTGAACGTCGGTCGGACCGGTGCCGCGGGCTCGGCCAGCGCGGGTGCCGGAAGCAGCCCGATCCCCAGGGCGAGTGCGGCGGTGGCGGCCAGGCTGGCCGACATCCTCGGCCCGGTACGTCGACGTATCCCCATCAGAGTCCTCTCAGCGCCTGACCAATAACACAAAGTGATGGTGCTGTCACAGCAGGCTAGCGGGCCGCGGGACCCCGGTGCGCGGGCGGCTACAAGGTCCGGGTCAGCACCACCTGGCCGGACGCGGTCCGGACCTCCAGCCGGGCGATGTCGTCCAGGTC
>JBBPYA010000266.1:0-27200 GCA_038200385.1 Mycobacteriales bacterium | reverse complement strand
TGCCCCAGGAACGCGCTCGCGACGCTGCTGCGGCGTACGTCGCCCAGCGCCTGGCTGGCGGCCAGCCCACCGTGCAGCAGGCTCTCGGCGCGGTCGAACTCGACCCGGCTCCAGGCCAGCATGCCCCCGGCCACCCGTGCAGCGGCGCCCGCGCGGCTCTCGTCCGGATCCCCCACCCGAGCGAGGACGTCGGTGACCAGGCGGTCACCGGCACCGAGATGGCCGCGGGTGTAGCAGTACCAGCCCAGCGCGGCGGCCAGCGCCAGGGCGTCCTCCTCCCGGCCGGTCGCCAGGCTGTGCTCCAGCGCGACCCGCAGATTCGCCTGGTCCAGGGCAATCCGTCCCCACCACTGACGTTCCGCCGGGAGACCCAGGGCCGCCTCGAACTGCACCGCCAACTCGGCGTAGTTCGCCGCATGCCGGGTCCGGGTGTCCCCGACCTCGCCGTGCCGGCTCAGCTGCTCGGCGCCGTACTCCTGCAGGCTGTCCAGCATCGAGAACTCGGCGATCTCGCCGTCCCCCGCGGCCCGCCGGAGCAGGCTCTTGTCGAGCAAGGACTCGATGCCGGCCGCCGGATCCGCGCCGGGGACCTCGCAGACGGCCTCGACGTCGGCGAGCCGCCAGCCCCCGACGAAGACCGACAACTGGCGGAACAGCGCCTGCTCGCGGTCGGAGAGCAGCTCGTAGCTCCAGGCCACGGCGGCGCGCAGTGTGCGGTGCCGGGAGGGAACATCCTGGGACCGGCTGGCCAGCACGTCCATCCGGTGACCGAGGCGGAACGCCAGCTCTGCCGGCGTCAGCAGCTCCAGCCGGGCGGCCGCGAGTTCGATGGCCAGCGGCATGCCCTCGAGCCGGATACAGGCCTGCACGAGCTCCGTGGCGTTGCCCGCGGTCAGACCGAATCCGGGATCTCCCCGCCGCGCGCGGTCCAGGAGCAGGGCGAGCGAGGGATTGGCGGTCAGCGCGCTCAGATCGACCAGGTCGCCGGGCCCCGGCAGCGGCAGCGCGGGCACCGGGAAGACCTGCTCCGCCGACAGATGCAGTCGCTCCCGACTGGTGGCCAGGATCTGCAGCCCGGGAGCGCCGGCCAGGATCCGCCCGATCCCGGGAGCGGCAGCCAGCACGTGCTCGCAGCTGTCGAGCAGCACGAGACGTCGGCCGTCCGCCGCTGCGGACGCCGACCCGCCGGGGCCGTCCGAGTCCAGACCCAGGATCTGTACCAGCTCGGAGATCACGAGTTCGGGCTCGCGGATCGGGGTGAGATCCACGAAGGACGCCTGGCGTCCGGTGCGCGCGATGAATTCGGCCGCGGCCGCGACGGCCAGCCGCGTCTTTCCGATCCCCGGCGCCCCGGTCAGCGTCACCAGCCTGGCGCGCCGCCCGGCCAGGATCGACCCGAGCGTGGCGAGTTCGCTCTCCCGCCCGACGAACAGGTCGGCGAACTCGGGCAGCCGGTGCGGCACCGATCGCGGCGCCGGGGCGGCAGCGATCCGGCTCACCCCTGCCTTCCCGTCCCGGTCCCGACCCGGTGCCGGCCGAGCCAGATCCAGGTCGACAGGGTGAGCAGGATCAGGGCGAACCCGAACAGCAGATCCTCCACGGGCGCGAACACGACCCGCGGGCCGAGGATCGCCCCGGGGTCGTAGGTCACCACCCGCCGCCCGGTCAGCACGCCGTTCACGATCAGCTGGAAGAACACCACGATCGCGTACGCCGTCCAGAACACCCGTCGCCGGACCAGCCGGGTGCGCAGCACCCCGAGGTCCACGCCCAGCACGAGGACGACGCCCACGACGGACAGCGCGGTGTAGCTCACGTCCGCACCGCGCTTCGTACGGTGACCCGCTGCGCGGGAGGGCCGTGAACGCCCATGGTTCGCTCGCTGCGCTCGCTCACGTCCGCACCGCGCTTCGCACGGTGACCCGCTGCGCGGGAGGGCCGTGAACGCCCATGGTTCGCTCGCTGCGCTCGCTCACGCTCACGCCTCCTCATCCCCGGCCGGCCACCCCGTCGTACGCCGGACCGCTTCGAACGCCAGCAGCGCGCAGGTCGGGATGACGACGAAGAAAAGCAGCTCCTCCAGCGGGACGCCCCCCGGCGCGACCAGCCCGAGGATCTGAGCCCGGTCGAAGGACCACTGGCCCTGGGAGATCGCGTACAGGTCCCAGGCCACGAAAAGCACGAAGCCCGGCGCCAGCGCAAGCAGGCACCGAGGCCAGCGCGCGTACACCCTGGCCCCCAGGACCAATTCCAGCGGCAGCGTGCCCAGCAGGCAACCGGCCAGTACCGCCAGATAGGTGAGGTGCACCGGCTCAGCCGGACCCGGCGGGGCCGCTCACAGCGCGCTGGCCTGGGCCCGCCGCTTGACCTCGGTGGCACGGTTCTCGTGCAGCGCCTGGATCGGCGGGCCCGGTAGCGAGTCCTGTGCGGTGAACATCCACTCGATCGTCTCCTCGTCGGTGAAACCACCGTCGCCGAGCAGGGTCAGCACGCCCGGCAGGTGCTTCACCGGCGCCGCACCGTCCAGGAACTCCGCTGGGATCCGCAGCACGCCGTCGACCCGCAGGCCGAGCAGCTGCCGCTCTCGGCGCAGCTGGTGCACCCTGCTCAGCGGTACGCCGAGGCGTTGGGCCACCTCCGGCACGGACAGCCACACGATGTCGTCGATCACGGGCAGACAGCCTGACACGGACCGGACCCAGTCGGCCAGCGGCTTGCGTCACACCCCCATGTCACGTACCGCGAGTACCGGGCCGCCATTCGACCGGCAACCTGCGACCCGCGCCACTTAGGGTGCAGGCGTGGAACTCGACGCCCGCCACGACCGGGCCCGCGCGCTGCTGCCGGCCGGGGTGTACGACTACTACGCCGGTGGTGCCGAGGCCGAGATCACCCTCGGGGAGAGCACCACGTCCTGGCAGCGCTGGCGGCTGCGGCCCCGGATGCTGCGCGACGTGTCCAGCGTGTCCACCGCGACGACCCTGCTCGGAACGCCGGTGGCGATGCCGATCGGGGTGTCCCCGTGGGCCCTGCAGGGGATGGCCCATCCCGACGGGGAGCGCGCGACCGCGGTCGGCGCGGCCGAGGCCGGGACGGTGATGACGGTCTCGACGACGGCGACGGTGTCGCTGGCGGTAGTGGCGGCCGCCTCGACCGGACCGAAGTGGTTCCAGCTCTACCGCGTCCACGACGCCGACTACACCGACGAGCTGGTGCGGCAGGCCGCCGCCGCCGGGTACCGCGCGCTGGTGATGACCGTCGACCTGCCCTTCCTCGGCCGGCGGCTGCGCGACCTCGTCAACGACTTCGAGCTACCACCCGGAATCGAGATGGCCAACCACCCGAGCGAGGCGGCGTACGGCGAGCGGCAGCTGGACCAGGCCCTCGGCACGATCGCGACGTCCACCTGGACCTTCGCCGACATCAGCCGGTTCGCCGGCCTGACCGAGCTGCCGGTCGTGGTCAAGGGGGTCCTGCGCGGTGACGACGCGCGGGCCTGCCTGGACGCCGGCGCGGCCGCGGTGTGGGTGTCGACTCACGGCGGCCGGCAGGTGGATCCCGCCGTCGCCTCCGCGAGCGCCCTGCCCGAGGTCGTACAGGCGGTGGGGGGCGACGCCGAGGTGTACGTCGACGGCGGCGTACGGCGGGGCTCCGACGTGCTGACCGCGCTGGCGCTGGGCGCCCGGGCGGTGTTCCTGGGTCGCCCGACGATCTGGGGGCTGGCCACCGGCGGCGCCGACGGCGTGCGCGACGTGCTCACCGAACTGGACGCCGGGCTGCGCCTGACGATGGCGCTGTGCGGAGTCACCGACGTCCGCGACGTCCCCACGGACCTGCTCGCGCCGGCCTGACGCCGCCGGACCGGCCGGGAACCGGGCCGGATCCGACGTCCCGGCCGGGTCGGTCCGGCGAACGTAGACTCACCCGCTGTGGACGCCACCCTGACCGACGCCTTGATCGGCGTCGTGCTGGACCGGCGCTACCGGGTCGACCAGCGGCTGGCCGAGGGCGGGATGTCCACGGTCTACGTCGGGACCGACCTGCGGCTGGACCGGACCGTGGCCATCAAGGTGATGACGCCGACGCTGGCCGGCAATGCCGCATTCGTGGACCGCTTCACCCGGGAGGCCCGGGCGGCGGCCCGGCTGTCGCACGTCAACGTGGTCTCGGTGTTCGATCAGGGGACCGACGGCGGCCACGCCTTCCTGGTCATGGAACTCATCCGCGGGTACACCCTGCGTGACCTGCTCCGCGAGCGCGGCCGGCTGTCCCCCGCCGAGGCCGTCGCCGTGCTCGAGCCGGTCCTCGCCGGGCTGACCGCCGCGCACCGCACCGGCCTGGTCCACCGCGACATCAAGCCGGAGAACGTGCTCATCTCCGCGCAGGGTGTGGTCAAGGTCGCCGACTTCGGGCTGGCCCGCGCTGTGGCGGCCGGCAGCGCCGCCACCCGCAGCGGCGACGTGCTGATCGGCACCGTCGCCTACCTGTCCCCCGAGCAGATCGAGACCGGCTCGGCAACCACCCGCAGCGACGTGTACGCCGCCGGCATCCTGCTCTACGAGATGCTCACCGGCTCCCTGCCGTACTCCGGGGACACCGCGCTGTCGATCGCCTACCGGCACGTGCACTCCGACGTACCCCCGCCCTCCCGGCTCGTACCCTCGCTCCCCCTGGCCCTGGACGACCTGACCGTGGAGGCCACCAGGCGGTCGCCGGCCGGGCGGCCGGTGGACGCCGGGGCGTTCCTCGCCGAGCTGTGGGACGTCCGGACCGACCTCGGCCTGGACCGGATACCGCTGCCGGCCCGCGCCCCGCGCCCGATGCCGCCCGCGGGCCGGCCCACCACCCGGCTGCCGGCCACCGGCCGCGGCGCCTCCGTCCCGGGGCGTCAGCTGGCCCGCCCGACGCAGCCCGCCGCTCGCGTCCCCCGCCGTCGGCGCGGGCGCCGCCTACTGGTACTCGGTCTGGTGCTCGGGCTCGGGCTGGTCGCGGGCGGCACCGGCTGGTGGTTCGGCACCGGCAGGTACACCGAGGTCCCGGCGCTGGTGTCCCTGAGCGAGGCCGACGCGGTGACGACGGCGCAGCAGGCCGGCGTCGACCTGATCCTGAGCCAGTCGATCTTCAGCGAGACCGTCCCGGCGGGGCAGGTGATCCTGACCGATCCCGTCAGCGGCAGCCAGGTGGTGCGGGGCACCGACGTCGTCGCCACCGTGTCCAAGGGACCGGAACGCTTCCTGGTGGGAAGCGCGCTCGTGGGTGCACCCCTGCAGCAGGTCCGGGACGCGCTGGCCGGCATGCCGATCCGGACCTCCGAGACGCAGGCCTACAACGAGACGGTCCCCGAAGGATCGGTCGCGGCGTTCAACCCGCCGGCCGGTACGCCACTGCGCCGCGACCAGCCACTGACAGTCGTGGTCAGCCGGGGCCCGGCGCCCGTGGACGTGCCCTCGGTGGTCGGCATGGAGCGCCAACAGGCCATCGACACGCTGCGCGGCGGCGGCCTGAACAGCAACGCCGTCGAGGCGTTCAGCAACGACGTGGACAAGGGCCTGGTGATCAGCCAGGACCCGCGCTCCGACGGCGGCAAGGTCGCGCGCGGCAGCACGGTGACGCTGCAGGTGTCCAAGGGCCCGGACCTGGTGAAGGTCACGGACGTCACCGGGCTGCCGCTGTCGGAGGCGGTGGCCACGTTGCAGGCGGCCGGCTTCGTGGTCGACGGCACCTGCTTCCTGTGCCGGGACGGAACGGTGACGCTGCAGGATCCCCAGGCCGGCTCGATGGCGCTGCGCGGGTCGACCATCTCCCTGCTCGCGACGTTCTGACCGTGGTCATCGTGATGGCACCGGCCGGTGCCGGCGACTTCGACCTGCAACTGCAGGCCGTGGTCAGCCACGTGGAGGCCGCCGGCGGCGCGGCCTTCGTCAGCCGGGGGATCAACCGGACGATCGTCGGGGTGGTCGGCGACGAATTGGTGCTGGACAGCATCGACGTGGTGCACCTGCCCGGGGTCGCCGAGGTGGTGCGGATCACCGCGCCGTACAAGCTGGTCAGCCGCGAACACCACGCCGGCACGTCCACGGTGTCGGTCGGCGGCGTCCCGATCGGGCCCGGCACCGTGACGTTGATAGCCGGGCCGTGCGCCGTCGAGACCCCGGAGCAGACCCTGGCCGCGGCCCGGATGGCCCGCGCCGCCGGGGCCGCCCTGCTCCGCGGCGGGGCCTTCAAACCGCGCACGTCGCCGTACGCCTTCCAGGGGCTCGGCCGGGACGGGCTGCGGATCCTGGCCGAGGTCAGCGCCGAGGTGGGGATGCCGGCGGTCACCGAGGTCGTCGACGCCGCCGACGTCGACGAGGTGGCCGAGCACGCCGCGATGCTGCAGGTCGGCGCCCGCAACATGCAGAACTTCACGCTGCTGCAGGCCGTCGGCAGCGCCGGCCGCCCGGTGCTGCTCAAGCGCGGGCTGACCGCGACGTACGAGGAGTGGCTGATGGCCGCGGAGTACATCGCGCAGCGCGGAAACCTCGACATCGTGCTGTGCGAGCGCGGGATCCGCACCTACGAGACGGCGACCCGCAACACCCTGGACGTCGCCGCGGTCCCGATGGTCCGCTCCATGAGCCACCTGCCGATCATCGTCGACCCGTCGCACGCCGCCGGTCGGCGCGACCTGGTGCTCCCACTGGCCCGGGCCGGCCTCGCGGCCGGGGCGGACGGCCTGATCGTGGACGTCCACCCGAGCCCGGACACCGCGCTCGTGGACGGGGCGCAGGCGCTGCACGGCGAGAGCCTGGCCGAACTCGCCGAGCTGCTGCGGATCCTCCCCCCGCTGCTCGGCCGGACCGCGGTGTCCCCGCCGGCCCAGCGGTCCTGACCGACGCCGACGCCGGATCCGCCGCGGCGCCGAGCCCTCAGGTCCCGAGCAGCTCGGCCAGTACGCCGATCGCCCGGTCGACGCCGTCGTCGTCGACGTCGAGGTGGGTGACCAACCGGACCCGGGTCGGGCTGACCACCGACACGAGAACGCCGCGCTCGCGGGCCGCCGCGGCCAGGGTCCCGGCATCGTGACCGCTCTTGACCAGATCGAGCACGACGATGTTCGTCTCGACCGGCCAGTCCTCGGTGACGCCGTACCCCGCCAACGAGTCAGCCAGCCGTCGAGCCCGGACGTGGTCCTCGGCGAGCCGCTCGACGTGGTGGGCCAGCGCGTAGCTGCCCGCGGCGGCCAGCACACCGGCCTGGCGCATCCCGCCGCCGAGCCGCTTGCGCAGCACCCGGGCATCGTCGATGCGTGCCGCATCGGCGATCAGTACCGACCCGACCGGCGCGCCGAGCCCCTTGGACAGGCACACCGACAGGGTGTCGAACAGCGCACCGTAGGTGGGCAGGGCGACCCCGTCGGCGACGCTGGCGTTCCAGATCCGGGCACCGTCGCAGTGCACGGCGAGCCCGACGCCGTCGGCGTACGCCCGCAACGCGGTCAACTGCTCCAGCGGTTGGACCGTGCCACCGCCCCGGTTGTGGGTGTTCTCCACCGCGATACCCGCCGTGGGGACGGTGTGCCAGTCGGTCGGGTGCACCTGCTCGACGTAGCTGTCCAGGACGAGCCTGCCCCGCTCGCCCGGAACGGTCCGGGTGCTGATGCCGAACAGCGCCGCCGGCGCGCCCATCTCGTAGGTGACGATGTGCGCCGCGCTGTCGCAGATCAGCTCCCGGCCGGGCTCGGCGAGCAGCCGCAGCCCGATCTGGTTGCCCATGGTCCCGGTCGGCACGAACAGCGCGGCCTCGTGACCGAACAGCGCCGCGACCTGCGTTTCCAAGGCATTGACGGAGGGATCCTCGCCGTACACGTCGTCGCCGACCTCGGCCTGCGCCATCGCCTGCCACATGCCCGGCGTCGGCCGGGTGACGGTGTCCGAGCGGAGGTCGACCGCGGACCCGGTGCCCGGCCTACCCACGCAGCATCTCGGCCACCAGGAAGGCCAGCTCGAGGGACTGCCCGGTGTTCAGCCGCGGATCGCAGGCCGTCTCGTACCGCCCGGACAGGTCGGCGTCGCTGATGTCGTCGGCGCCGCCGAGGCACTCGGTGACGTTCTCGCCGGTCAGCTCGACATGGATCCCGCCGGGGTGCGTGCCCAGCGCACGGTGTACCTCGAAGAACCCCATCACCTCGTCGACGACACGGTCGAAGTGCCGCGTCTTGAACCCGGTCGAGCTCTCGATCGTGTTGCCGTGCATCGGGTCGCACTGCCAGACCACTCGGTGCCCGGTCGCCTCGACCTTTTCCACGATGGGCGGCAGCGCCTGCCGGACCCGGCCGTTGCCCATCCGCGTGGTCAGCGTCAGCCGGCCGGGCAGGTGGTCGGGGTCGAGCCGCTCGACGATCTCCGCCGCGGCCTCGGGCGTGCAGTTCGGTCCGAGCTTGACCCCGATCGGGTTCGCGATGCCGGAGACGAACTCCACGTGCGCGCCGTCCAGTTCCCGGGTCCGCTCCCCCACCCACAGGAAGTGGCCGGACAGGTCGTACGGCGTCCCGTCCTCCAGCCTGGTCAGGACCCGCTCGTAGTCCAGGATCAGCGCCTCGTGGCTGGAGTACAGGTCCACGCTGCGCAGCGCGTTGTCGTCCACCCCGCACGCGGCCATGAACGCCAGCGCGCGGTCGATCTCGCGGGCGATCGTCTCGTAGCGCACCCCGGCGCGGGAGCTGGTGACGAACTCGTTGTTCCAGTCGTGTACGGCGTGCAGGTCGGCCAGCCCGCTGTGCGCGTAGGCGCGGATCATGTTCATCGCCGCGGCCGAGTTGGCATAGGCCCGCAGCATCCGGCCCGGGTCGTGTCGGCGCGCCTCGAGGGTGGCCTCCAGCGAGTTGACCATGTCGCCGCGGTAGGACGGCAGCCCGAGGGCGTCGGTCGCCGCCGAGCGCGGCTTGGCGTACTGACCGGCGATCCGGCCGAGCTTGATCACCGGCAGGCTCGCGCCGTAGGTGAGGACCACCGCCATCTGCAGCAGGGTCCGCGTCGTGGACCGCAGGTGCGGTTCGGTGTTGTCGTCGAAGGTCTCCGCGCAGTCGCCGCCCTGCAGCAGGAAGGCCCTTCCGTGCGCCACCTCGGCCAACCGCTCCCGGAGCGCATCCACCTCGGCGGGAGCGACGATCGGCGGGACGGTGCTCATGGTGGACAGCACCGCGCGCAGCTCGTCGGTGTCGGCCCATTCCGGTTGCTGGCCGGCCGGACGCAACCGCCACCGGTCCAGGTCGACGCTCACCCTGCCAGCGTAAACGCCGAGCTTCCCCAGCGGTCAGGCGCGGCCGGCGGTGAGGTAGCTCACGGCCACCCGGCCGAGCGCGCTGGCCGGCGCCGTACCCCGCCCGAGCCCGAGATCCACCGCGGCGTCGAACACCGAGCGGTGCCGGGCCGCGGCGCTCACCGCGGCGTCGACGAAGCCGGGCAGCCGCATCAACCGGGCCAGGGCGGCGGTGTGCCGGTGGTGGCGGCCGAAGCAGTTCTGCACGGCGAGGCGGTGCACCGCGCCCGCCGACGGCCCCTCGAACGCCGCGCGCCCGGCCAGGATGCCGGAGGCGACCGCGTCGTAGATCCCCTCGCCGGTCAGCGGGTTGATCATCGCGGCAGCGTCACCGACGAGCAGCACCCGACCGTCGGGATGCCAGCGGCGGGCCAGCGACAGCGGCAGGTGATGCCCGCGGATGGTGGCCGGATCGGGATCGTGGCCGGGCAGCAGGGCGCTCAGCGCGTCCAGCAGCTGGCGGCGGGACACCCCGCCACGCCTGTCGACCACGCCGTAGCCGACGTTCGCGCCGCCGTCGGCCAGCGGGAAGGACCAGGCGTACGCCGGGACCGGGCCCCGGGCGAACTCGATGACCATCGTGTCCGGGTCCGCGGCCCACCCGGTGTAGCCGCGGATGGCGACCGCCGTGACCGAAGGCGGTGTCCGCGGCCCCCCGATCAGCCGCCGGACGGATGAGTTCGCGCCGTCGGCGCCGACGACCACGCGGGCCGCGATCTCGCCGTCGAGCACGACCCGGTCCGGGTGGACCTCGATCCGGCGCACCCGGTGCCGGTACAGCAGCGCACCACGCCGTACGGCGGCGGCGACCAGCGCCGCGTCGAAGACCGTCCGGGGCACCACCCGGTTGGGCCGGGCGCACATGCGCGACACCACCCGGCCGTTCGGTGTCCGCAGCCGCAACCAGTCCACCGGCGGAGCCAGTCCGCTCAGGCCGGTCACACCCAGGCCGTCCAGCAGGTCGAAGACGTGCGCGGCCACCCCGTCGCCGCAGGCCTTGTCCCGCGGGAAGTCCGCCGCGTCCAGCAGCACGACCCGGGCGGCGGGCCGCAACTGCAGCGCGCGCAGCGCGGTGGCGGCCCCGGCCGGCCCCGCGCCGACGACGGCGACGTCCGCGACACCACCACGCACCGCCGCCTCCGAGCCGATCAGGGACCCCGCGGGGGTCCGGACTGCATCCCGGCACGAGGTCCGGGCGGTTCGGTGCCGCTCAGCCGAAGAAGACCTCGGCCTCGGCCATCCGCTCGTCGGGCACCAGCTTCAGCTCGCGGGTCGCCTCCTCCAGGGGCACCCGGACGATGTCGGTGCCCTGCAGGGCCACCATCGTCCCCCACGCCTTGTCCTGCACGGCGTCGATGGCGTGGATCCCGAACCGGGTCGCGAGGACCCGGTCGAAGGCGCTCGGCGTACCGCCGCGCTGGATGTGGCCGAGCACGACGGCCCGCGCCTCCTTGCCGGTGCGCTGCTCGATCTCGGCGGCCAGCACCTGGCCGATCCCACCGAGCCGGACGTGGCCGAAGGAGTCCAGCTCGCCGGCGACCAGGGACAGCTCGCCCTCCGCGGGGGTCGCACCCTCGGCGACGACGACGATGCAGGCGTAGTTGGTTTCGAACCGGCGGGTGACGTAGGCCGCCACCTCGGCGATGCGGAACGGCCGTTCGGGGACCAGGATGACGTTCGCGCCGCCGGCGATGCCGGCGTGCAGGGCGATCCAGCCGGCGTGCCGCCCCATCACCTCCACGACGAGCGCGCGGTGGTGGCTCTCCGCCGTGGTGTGCAGGCGGTCGATGGCCTCCATCGCGACACCGACTGCGGTGTCGAAGCCGAACGTGTAGTCGGTGGCGCCGAGATCGTTGTCGATCGTCTTCGGTACGCCGACGACCGGCAGCCCGCCGTCCCCGAGCCGCTTGGCCACGCCGAGGGTGTCCTCGCCGCCGATCGCGATCAGGGCGTCCACGCCGTGGTCGGCCAGGCCGGTGGTGATCCGCTCCGGGCCGCCGTCGACCTTGAAAGGGTTGGTCCGGGAGGAGCCGAGGATGGTGCCGCCGCGAGGCAGGATGCCGCGGACCGAGGCGACGGTCAGCGGGACCGTGTCCGCGTCGAGCAGCCCCCGCCAGCCGTCGCGGAAGCCGACGAACTCGTGCCCGTAGACCCCGATCCCCTTGCGGACGACCCCCCGGATGACGGCGTTCAGGCCGGGGCAGTCCCCGCCCCCCGTGAGCACACCGATGCGCATGACGCGGCTCCCTCTCGACGTTCGGACGGCCGTGGCGGCAGCACTGCGCCGGGCTACCGCTGCATAGCCTGCCAGCGGTGCATGTTGTGCCGGGCGTCGGCCAGCGCGTCGTGCTGATCGGAGGGCGGCGCGGGCAGGGCCGGGCGACCGAGGTCGGCCCAGCGCTGCCGCAGTTCGTGGCTGAAGCGCGGGATGGCCCGCGGCAGCGCCGGCATCGCGCCCCACAGCTGGCACAGCGCGACGTGGTCGTACGCGGCGTACCACGCCCACAGCTCGACGTCCTCGTCCGGTTCGGCGAAGTAGGCCAGCAGGTCCTCGCGGATCCGCGCCCGCGAGCGCCAGGCCCGGTCGGCCGGCGGCGGCAGCTTCGTCAGCACGTTGTCGCGGACCCAGCCGATCGCCTGGTCCGGGTCGAACTCGGTGGACACGGCGTAGAACTCCCGGCCGGTCTCGTCGACGACGCCAATGGACACCAGCTCGATGGTGACGCCATCCTCGATGAACTCGGTGTCGTAGAAGTAGCGCCGCACGCGGCTCACCGTACGGTGCCATCGTGAGCGAGCGGAGCGAGCGAACCATGGGCGTTCACGATGTCCCGGCGAAGCCGGTCACCGGCCGCAGGACGGTGCCATCGTGAGCGAGCGGAGCGAGCGAACCATGGGTGTGCTTGCGATCGATGCCGGGACGACAGGGGTGACGGCGCTCGTCGTCGACGAGGACGGCGCGGTGACCGGCCGGGGCTACTCGGAGTTCACCCAACGCTTCCCGCGGCCGGGTTGGGTCGAGCACGAACCCGAGGACATCTGGTCGGCCACCCTGTCGTCGGCGCGGGTGGCGCTGCAGGCCGCCCCGCGGGCGCCGGTGGCGATCGGGATCACGAACCAGCGGGAGACCGCCGTGCTCTGGGACCGGTCGTCACTGCAGGCGCCCCGGCCGGCGATCGTGTGGCAGGACCGGCGCACGGCGGCGCTGTGCACCCGGCTGCGCGAGGCCGGGCACGAGGACCGGGTCCGGGAACTGACCGGGCTGCGGCTGGACCCGTACTTCACCGGGACCAAGCTGGCGTGGCTGTCCGAGGAGGACGAGCGGGCCTGGTCCGGGGTGCGGGACGGCGCGGTCGCGATCGGCACGGTGGACTCCTACGTCGTCGCGCGGTTGACCGGCGGGCGCCGGCACGTCACCGACCCCAGCAACGCCAGCCGGACGCTGCTCTACGACTTGGAGGCGGGGGGCTGGTCGGCGGAGCTGTGCGCGCTGCTCGGCGTACCGGAGTCCGCGCTCCCCGAGGTGGTGCCGTCCTCCGGCGAACTCGGCCGGTCCGATCCGGCGTCGTTCCTGGGGCTGGATCTGCCCATCGCCGGGATCGCCGGGGACCAGCAGGCGGCGCTGTTCGGGCAGGCCTGCTACCAGCAGGGTGCGTCCAAGTGCACCTACGGCACCGGCTCGTTCGTGCTGGCCAACACCGGGGGTACGCCGGTCCGCTCCGGGGCCGGGCTGCTCACCACGGTCGCGTGGGACCTCGGTGCCGGGCCGGTCTACGCACTGGAGGGCGCCATCTTCGTCACGGGGGCGGCGGTGCAGTGGCTGCGAGACGGGCTCGGACTGATCGATCAGGCCGCCGAGATCGAGGGGCTCGCCCGGACGGTGGCCGACACCGGCGGCGTGTTCTTCGTCCCGGCGCTGACCGGTCTCGGGGCCCCGGACTGGGATCCGGGCGCCCGCGGCACCATCGTGGGCATCACGAGGGGAACCACCCGGGCACACCTGGCGCGGGCCACCCTGGAGGCCATCGCGTTCGAGGTCCGCGACGTCGTCGACGTGATGGTCGACGAGGCCGGCATCGAGGTACCGGAGCTGTCCGCCGACGGTGGCGCGTCGGCCAACGACCTGCTCTGCCAGTTGCAGGCCGACCAGCTCGGGGTGCCGGTACGCCGCCCCGTCGTCACCGAGACGACCGCGCTGGGCGCGGCGTTCCTGGCCGGGCTGGCCGTGGGCGTGTGGTCCTCGACCGACCAGCTGGCCGCCACCTGGCGGGAGGACCGCCGATTCACCCCCGTCGAGGGAGCTCGCGGCGACGGCCGGCACGCCCGGTGGCGCCAGGCGGTGGCACGCAGCCTGTCCTGGGACTGACCGACCTGGACCGACCCGGATCGTCGGTCCCCGACGCCCTCGCTAGAGGCCGACAGGGTGTCGCCCGCCTGACGGCGCCGGCGCTGTGATGGGGTGAGCCCACTTCGACCCCGGCAGAACAGAGTGACGATGAGCGATCGAGGCTTGCGTGGAGGACTGGCCGTACTCCGCGACTCCCTGCGTAGCGACCTGTGGCCGCTGCCGATCATGGGCGTGGTGCTGGCCCTGATCCTGGGGTTCTGGTTTCCGGTTCTGGACGGCCGTATCGACGACAGCCTGCCCCCGACTCTGAAGAACCTGCTCTTCGGCGGGGGCGGCGGAGCCGCCAGCACGGTTCTGGACGCCATCGCCAGCTCCACGGTCACCGTCACCTCGCTGACGTTCTCGTTGACCGTGGTCACCCTGCAGCTGGCCAGCAGCCAGTTCTCTCCGCGACTGCTCCGAACCTTCACCAGCGACCTGTTCGTCCAGGTCACCCTGGCCCTGTTCCTCTCCACTTTCACCTTCTCCCTGACCGTGCTGCGCAGCGTGCGCAGCGAAGGCGGTTCGCACCAGGAGTTCGTACCCCGCCTGTCTGTGACCGTGGCGTTCATCCTGGCCACCGCCAGCGTCATAGGCCTGGTCCTGTTCCTGGCCCACCTCGCCCAGGTGATCCGGGTGGAGACGATGCTCCAGACGGTGCGGGGCGCGGCCGGCGTCACGTTGCGCCGCGAGCTGACCGCACGGGCCGAGGCGCCGTGGGTGAGCGCGGTACCGACCCCGCCGGCACATGCGACGCTCGTGCACGCCCCGGCGTCGGGTTTCCTGGTCGGTCTCGACCGGGAGGACCTGGTCGCCACGGCCAAAGAGCTCGACGCCATCATCATGATCGACCGCTGGCCGGGCACCTGGCTGGTGGAGGGCAATCCGATCGGCGCGGCGTGGCCACGCTCGGGGATCTTCGACCGGTCCGCCGTGGAGCGGCTGCGCCGCGGTGTGACCGAGGCGGTACAACTTGGCAAGGAGCGTACGTCGGCGGAGGACATCGGCTACGGCCTGCGTCAGCTGACCGACGTCGCCGTCAAGGCGCTCTCGCCCGGCATCAACGACCCGACGACCGCCGTACACGCCCTCGGGCACTCCGCGAGCCTGCTGTGTGAGTTCGCCGGCCGGGTGCTCGGGGCCGACGTGATCACCGACGAGGACAACGTGGTGCGGCTCGCGGTGGGCCGCCCCGCATTCGCCGACCTGCTGGAACTCGCGGTGGCCCAGCCGCGCCGCTACGGTGCTGCGGACCCCGACGTCCTCGCCCGCGTGTTCGGGCTGCTCGCCGAGGTCGGCTGGCAGGTCGAGCTGGCCGAGCAGCGGGCCGCGGTCACCGCGCAACTGGGCCGGTTGCACTCGACGGCGGCCGCGGCGGACTTCGACGACGCCGAGCGCGCCATGCTGTCCGACCTCGGTGAGTCCGTGGAGCGGGCGCTGCGGCAGGACTGGGTTCCCTCCAAGGAGGTCTCGTGACGGTGCTGGCCGAGGGTGGAGCGGTCCGGGTGTTCGGCGTGACCCTGGTCGGGGTGAGCACGACGACCGGGGTCAAGTTGCTGTTCACCCTCGGCCTGATCCTCGTCGTCTTCGCGTTGCGCTTTCTCGCGCTGGCGCTGATCCGGCGGGTGCTCGGCGGCGAGGTGGCCGATCCCCGCCGGTTCTGGGCCCGGCAGGGCCTGCAGGTCGTGGCCGCCCTCGTCCTGGTCCTCGGCGTGGTCTCGATCTGGGTCACCCCGAACAGCGACATCACCACCGGGATCGGGCTGATCAGCGCCGGGCTGGCGTTCGCGCTGCAGCAGGTGATCCTGTCGCTGGCGGCGTACTTCGTGATCCTGCGCGGTGACACGTTCGGGGTCGGGGACCGGATCACGCTGGGCGGCGTGCGCGGTGACGTCGTCAAGCTGGGCTTCCTGAAGACCACGATCATGGAGATGGGCCAGCCGCCGTCCGTCGCCAGCGCCGATCCAGCCGTCTGGGTGCACTCCCGGCAGTACACCGGGCGCCTGGTCACGGTGACCAACGGCGCCATCTTCACCGAGCCGGTCTACAACTACACGCGCGACTTTCCCTACCTGTGGGAGGAGATCGTGCTGCCGATCGCCTACAAGGACGACCGGGAGCGGGTCGAGCAGATCCTGCTGGCGGCCGCCCGAGAGCACGCGGTGGTCGACGACCCGCGGGCCGAGAGCGCGCTGATCTCCATGCGCTCCCGCTACGCGATGTCCGACGCCGAACTGGCACCGGCGGTGTACTGGCGGATCACCGACAACTGGCTGGAGCTGTCGTTGCGGTTCCTGGTGCCGCACCGCGGGGTCCGCGGGATCAAGGACCGGATGAGCCGCGACATCATCGCCGCCCTCGACGCCGCCGGCGTCGGCATCGCCTCGGCGACGTACGAGATCGTGGGGCTGCCCGCGGTGTCCCTGCAACGATCCGACGATCTCGCCTGAGCGGGCCACGACCGTTACGGATTGGCAGGAGGAACCATGGGCGTCGACGACATCGCGGTCTTCGGGATCGGGGTGCTGCTCGTCGGGGCCGCGGTCCTGCTGGCGCTGCTGGGCAACCGGCTCAGCCGGGTGCTGCGGATCCCCGCGCCCGCACTGTTCCTCGTCTCCGCGTCGGCCGCCACTGACCTGTGGCCGCCCTTGGGTGATCTGACCGCCCGCCTGGACGAGCGCATCGTCACCGTCGCCCTGATCCTGGTCCTCTTCGACGGCGGAATGTCGATCGGCTGGCGCCGGTTCCGGCAGTCCGCCGGGCCGGTGCTGTGGGTCGGGGTGGCCGGCACCGTGGTCACTGCGGGCGGGTTGGCTCTGGCGATCCACTTCCTGTTCGGCTTCTCCTGGACCACGGCGTTGCTGCTAGGGACCGCGCTCGCGCCCACGGATCCGGCGGTGGTCTTCTCCGTGCTGGGCGGCCGGGAGATCGGCGGCCGCAGCGGGACGATCCTGGAAGGGGAGTCCGGTGCGAACGACCCGGTCGGCATCGCGCTGCTGATCAGCATCCTGGGCGCCACCGCGGGCGGCGCCGGGGCCCTGACCGCGGGCGCGATCGAGTTCGTGGTGCAGATGGCCGTCGGCCTCGCTGTCGGTGTGGCGGGCGGCATGGCGCTGCGGTGGGTGACCCAGCACATCGAATTGCCCGACGAGGCGCTGTACCCGCTGCGGGCGATCGCCGGCGCCTGCGCGATCTACGGGCTGGCCGCCACCGCACACGGCTCGGGCTTCCTCGCGGTGTTCCTTGCTGGCATCGTCATGGGGGACGTGCGGGCGCCGTACAAGCCGGAGATCGAGCGGTTCTCCTCCGCCCTGGCCACCCTGGCCGAGATCGTCGCCTTCGCCGTGCTCGGGCTGACCATCCCGCTGACCACCCTGCTGAGCAGCGGGGACGTCCTGACCGGGCTGGCGCTGGCCGGGCTGCTGATCTTCGTCATCCGGCCGGTGCTGGTGGGGCTGCTGCTGATGGCCGTCCGGCTACGCGCCGCCGAGCGGGTGTTCATCCTCTGGGCCGGGCTCAAGGGGGCCGTCCCGATCCTGCTCGGCATCTTCCTGCTCAGCTCGGACATCAACGCCGGGCCGCAGGTGTACCGGTTGATCTTCGTCGTCGTCCTCGTGTCGGTGCTGCTCCAGGGCAGCACCGTCCCCCTGGTCGCCTCCGCACTGCGCATCCCGATGAACGCCCAACCGCCGCAGCCCTACGCCATCGGGCTCCGGCTTCGCAAGCCACCGCCCACGCTGCGCCGGTCCACCGTCGAGCCGGGGTCGCCGGCCGACGGCTGTCAGGTGCGCTCGCTCGGCCTCGGGGACCAGGCCCGGCTCAGCATGGCCAGCCGGGACGGTGAGTTGCTGGCCCTGCACCCGGACACCGAACTGCGTGCCGGTGACCAGGTGCTGTGGCAGGTCGACGAGGACTGCGAGGACGAACCCGACGTCTTCATCGCCACGTCCGAGTGAGGTCCCCGGCGCCGGGGGCGTTCGAGACGGGGACGGTGTCCGTGTCGTACATCGCCTGATCGAAGTCGTGACCGGTCCAGGCCCGGAAGTACGCCAGGGCCGTCTCCAGTGCCGCTCCGGTGTTCTGGGGCATCGCGGTGTCCACCTCTCGTCGAAGTCCGTACCGGTACAGACACCGCCGGGCGGCTGCTGGGCTCGCTGACCTACGACGCGTGACTGGCGATGCCACCCGCGCCGCACGAGTACCGCGGCCACCCTACGATCGCGGCGTTCCTGCGGGCCAGCGTCCAGGCCCGGGTAGGCCACTCGATCACGCTCGCGCCCATCCGGGCGAACGGTCAGCCCGGCTTCGCTCTGTACGCCGACCCGTCCGACGTCGAGTCCGTGGCATCGGAGCCGGCGACCGAAAAGCGTTTCAGCTGAAACTCTCTCGACCAGGAGTTGAGGGTTGCCGAGGTACCTGATCACGTCGCCACGACGCTGCCGCCCGCCGCTCGCCGCCCCGTCCCCGCCGCTTCGCCGCCCCGCCGCGCCGTCGGGAACCTGTCGCGCTGGAACTAGGGGGCGCGGGAGCCGCGGGCCGACTCCTGGTCGACCACGGCGTCGCGGTCGGCGAGCCTGGCCAGCCCGGCCAGTGGCTGGGCCATCCGGTGGTTGCCGGCCAGCCGGTCGGCGTTGCGGTCCAGGAACCACCAGTACCCCGCCGTGTACGGGCACGCGGAGTCCCCGAGCCGCCGGGACGGCGAGTACGGGCACGGCCGGCAGTAGTCACTCATCCGGTTGATGTACGCCCCGCCGGAGGCGTACGGCTTGGTGGCCATCAGGCCGCCGTCGGCGTACTGCGACATGCCCACGACGTTGGGCAGCATCACCCAGTCGTAGCCGTCCAGGAAGCAGCGGTGGAACCAGTCGGTCACCGCGGCCGGGTCCCAGCCGCGCTGCAGTGCGTAGTTGCCGAGCACCATCAGCCGCGGGATGTGGTGCACCCATCCCCGGTCCCGGACCCCGCCGAGCACGTCGGACAGGCACCGGGCCTGCACCGCGTCCGCGTCCAGCTCGGCGAACCACGACGGCACCGCTCGCCGGGCGGCCAGCGCATTGCGGGACCGGTAGGCCGGCCCGGTGTGCCAGTAGATGTTCCACACGTAGTCCCGCCAGCCGATCACCTGCCGGATGAAGCCCTCCGCGCCGGCCAGCGGTACGGCGCCCGCCCGGTACGCCGCCTTCACCTGCCCGACCACCTCCAGTGGATCGAGCAGCCCCAGGTTGAGCGGCACAGACAGCAAGCTGTGCGCCATCCACGCGTCACCGGCCAGCATCGCGTCCTCGTGTGGGCCGAACGCCGACAGCCGGTGGGCCAGGAAGTCCCGCAGGACGTGCAGCGCCTCCCCACGGGTCACCGCCGCCCACCGCGGCCCGTCCCGCCCCACGAAGCTCACCTCGCCAGCGGACTCCCAGCGATCCAGGTCCCGCCGTACCTCGGCGTCGATGTCGTCCTCGGCCGGCCACCGGGGTTCCGGGACGCCGAGCGTCCCCGCACCCTTCGGCGGCGGCTCCCGGTTGTCGGCGTCGAAGTTCCACCGCCCCCCGGCGGGCTCGGTGCCGTCCATCAGGACGTCGTGCCGCCGGCGGGCGTCGCGGTAGAAGTCCTCCAGCAGCAACCGGCGGTCCCCGCGCCCGGCCACCCACGCGGCGAAGTCCGCCTCGCCGGTCGCGAAGCCCCGGGCCGGCAGCACCTGCACCGGCAGGCCGGCGACCAGGGCGCGGGCAGCGTGCGACGTGGGTGCGCACACCGACAGACCGTCGCCAGCGGCGTGGACCGCCGGGGCGTAGGTCTCGGACCGGACGAGCGTGGCCCGGGCGCCGAGTTCGGTGGCGCGGTGCCGCAACGCGGACAGCACCAGGTGCGCTTTCTGGCGGTGGAAGCGTCGCCGGGCGAACACGGCCTTCGACTCGATCAGGAGCACGTCCTGGTCGGGTCCATCGAGGAAGTGCGGGCCGAGCTGGTCGGCGAACAGCCAGCGACGCGTCACACCGGGAGGTCTACCCGCTCGACGCGAGCCACGAACCCGGGGGCGGGCGCCGCGAAGGGTCAGGCCGCCAGCGAGCTCCGGCTGCGCATCGTGGCGACCGCCTCGCCGGCGGTCGTCCCGTGCTTGTCCATCATCAGCTTGACCTTGGCGGCGTACACGTCGACGTACTCCTGCCCAGACAGCATCATCAACTCGTACATGAGCTCGTCGGTCATGGACCGCTCGACGAAGCGGTCGCCGATCATCCCGTAGTAGCGGCTGAAGTCCAGCGGCGCGCCGATCTTGATCCGGACCCGGTGGATCCGCGGGATCACCCGCCCCAACGGCTGCACCTTGTCGGTGCCCGTCATCACGACCGGGATCACCGGGACCCGCGCGCTCAGCGCGAGCCGGGCCACGCCGGTCTTGCCGCGGTAGAGCCGTCCGTCGGGGCTGCGGGTCCCCTCCGGGTACAGGCTGAACAGCTTGCCCTCGGACAGGATCCGCTCGCCGGTCTCCAGGGCGGCCTTGGCCGCCGACCCGCTGGTGCGGTCGATCGGCACCATCCCGATGCCGCGCATGAACACCCGGGTGGACCAGCCTTTGACGCCCTTGCCGGTGAAGTACTCCTGCTTGGCGAGGAACGTCACCCGCCGCGGCACCATCAGCGGAAGGAACACCGAGTCGCAGAAGGCCATGTGCGACGGCGCGAGGATGGCCGGGCCCCTCTCCGGGATGTTCTCCAGGCCCTCGATCTTGGGCCGGAAGAGCAGTCGCAGGATCGGCGTGAGGATCGCCTTGAGGATCCAGTAGAACACCGGCGGGGCACCTTCCCTTCTGCTCCGCTCACCTTAGGGCAGCGGCTGCCCGGAATGCAGCTTCGGCCCGCTCGGACGCGTCGCCGGGCAACCCGGTTGTTTCCCCCGGCGCCGATGGAGCTGGCCGGGGACGTGGGAGCATTGCCGGCATGCCCATCATGCCTGGAGCGGAGCCGTTCCGGCACGAGGGCGGACCCGCTGGTGTGTTGCTGTGCCACGGCTTCACCGGGACCCCGCAGAGCATGCGGCCCTGGGGTGACCGGCTCGCTGCGGCGGGCCTGGCCGTGAGCTGTCCGCGGTTGCCGGGGCACGGCACCCGGTGGCAGGACATGAACGAGACGCGCTGGCCGGACTGGTACACCGAGCTCGAGGGCGCGCTGACCCAGCTCCGGTCCCGGACCGAGCAGGTCTTCGTCGGCGGACTGTCCATGGGCGGAACGCTGGCCATCCGGCTGGCCGAGCAGCGCGGCGCGGACGTGGCCGGACTGGTCCTGGTCAACCCCTCGCTGGCCACCGAGCGGTGGGACGTGAAACTGCTGCCGGTGCTGAGCCGCGTGCTGGGCTCCAGGCCCGGAGTGGCCAACGACATCAAGAAGCCCGGCGCGCGCGAACTCGCCTACGACCGGGTACCGCTCAAGGCCGCCCTGTCGCTGCAGGAGCTGTGGGCCACCACGCGCGCCGACCTCGGCACCGTCGACCAGCCGGTCCTGACGTTCCGCAGCCCGCAGGACCACGTCGTCGAGCCGCTGTCCGGCCGGCTGCTGCTGGAGGGGATCTCCAGCACCGACGTCGAGGAGCGGCTGCTGCCCGACAGCTACCACGTCGCCACTCTGGACAACGACGCGGAGGCCATCTTCACCGGCAGCGTGGACTGGATCCGCGCGCGGTCCCGGGTGGGCTGAACCAATGGTCAACCGGCGCGGCCGGCGTGACAATGGCCTGGACGCCGCCTCGTTCGTCCCGTTGCGCGACGTCGACCCGCGGGTCGGCGAGCATTTGCTCGACGTGCTGCGCAACGCCGGCATCGCCGCCTACCTCGAGCCGACGTCGGACACCGACAGCTACACCCGGGCGGTCTCGCTGCCCAGCCCGCCGAGCGACCGGCTGTGGGTCGACCGCAGGTCACGTCCCGACGCGCAGTCACTGGTCACCGAACACGCCGACGACGACGTCCGGGCCCGACGGGAGCCGACCCGGCCGGAGCGGACCGACAGCCCGTCCGCGCCCCGGGACGAGGCGGCCATCTGGGCGCAGATCGTCGCGAACTACGAGCGCATCGTCGACGCGCCGGTTCCCCCGTGGCCGGTCAGCGAGGACGCCGACGACGGGGTGTCGCGGCAGCGGGAGCGGGCGGAGACGCCCGGACCGCTCACCGCCCGGGACCTCGACCTGGATCATCCTTCGAGCGCCGCCGAGGATTCGGAGGAGGACAGCCGGCCGGCGCCGGACGACCCCGAGGACCACTACCGGCCGCCCCCGCCGCCGCCGGTACCGCGGCTGCAGGCGGCCACCCTGTACGCCCTGGTGTCCATCGCGGTGGGAGCGATGCTGCTCGTCGCCCCCGGCGTACTGGACCTCGGCAGCGACGCGAGCTTCGTGCTCGGCGTCTTCGGAATCGTCATCGGGGTGGCGATGCTGGTCTACCGGATGCGGGAGCGGCCGCCCTACGACGGTGGTCCGGACGACGGCGCGGTGGTCTGAGCCCGCTGTCGGCTACCGTGCCGTCTGCCGCTGACGCAGCGGCACACGACGCGCCGTACGGCGGAGGAGGCAGGGTGGCGCACACCGAGACCGTCGAGGTCACCGGTCACATCATGGACAGCGGGGTGCTGGCCAGGATCCTCGACGACGTCCAGGAGTACGGCGCGGACTACCGGATCGCCCGGATCGACCTCGGCCGGCGGCACGAGGACGAGTCCTACGTCCGGATCGAGATCAGCGCGGCTGACGACGACCGGCTGCAGCGGATCCTGATGCGGATCCAGACCCACGGCGCGAACCCGGCCGATCCCGGCGACGCCCGGGTGACACCCGCGCCGGCCGATGGGGTGTTCCCCGCCGACTTCTACTCCACGACGAACCTCGGCACGGAGGTCCGGTTGGCCGGGCACTGGATCGGGGTGCGCAACCCGGAGATGGATTGCGGCCTGCTCGTCGAGGACGACGGTTCGGTGCGCACGATCCCGGTCTCCGACGTCCCCGAGGGCGCGCAGATCGTCTGTGGGGCCGTCGGCGTACGGGTGACGCTGCCCGAGGTCGAACGCTCCCGTGACGAGTTCGGCTTCATGTCGTCCTCGGTGTCCAGCGAGAAGCCGCAGGCGCTCCTGGTGCGCCAGATCGCCACCCAGATGCGGGAGGTCAAGGCCGCCGGGCAGCGGATCCTGTGGGTGGGCGGCCCGGCGATCGTGCACACCGGCGCGGCACCGGCGATGGTCTCCCTGGTCGAGCACGGGTACGTCGACGTGCTCTTCGCCGGCAACGCGCTGGCCACCCACGACATCGAGTCCGCGCTGTTCGGCACCTCCCTCGGGGTGGACCTGGCCAAGGGCTCCGGGGTACCGCACGGCCACGAGCACCACATCCGGGCCATCAACACCATCCGCGGCTGCGGCTCGATCGCCGGCGCGGTCGAGCAGGGGGTGTTGACCGGCGGGGTGATGCACGCCATGGTGCGGGCCGACAAGCCGTTCGTCCTCGTCGGGTCGGTCCGCGACGACGGTCCGCTGCCCGACGTCCTCACCGACGTGATCGACGGGCAGCGCGCGATGCGTGCCGAGCTGGCCGGCGTCGGCTTCGCGATCATGGTCGCCACCATGCTGCACTCCATCGCGACCGGGAACCTGCTCCCGGCCGCCATCCCGCTGGTGTGTGTCGACATCAACCCGGCGACGGTGACCAAGCTGGCCGACCGCGGCAGCGCGCAGGCCGTGGGCATCGTCACCGACATCGGGCTGTTCCTGGAGCAGCTGGCCCGCGAGCTCGTCCCGGACTACGCACCGCACCCGGCCTGAGCAACCCCGGCCGCTGTCGGACCAGCCGGTGCCCTCAGGCCGCCGGCAGGCCGGGACCGGCCGCGGTCCAGGCCGCCCGCGCCAGATCGGCCGCGCCGACCAGCCCGGCGGCCGGACCGAGTTCGGCCAGCCGGATCGAGGCCTCCGGGCGGTACCCCCGGCCGGTCAGTACTTCGGCGTAGCGCTGCCGCGCCGGGCCGAGCAGTACCTCGCCGACCTCGGAAAGACCGCCGCCGACCACCACGACATCCGGGTCGAGGGCGGCCGCGAGGTCGGCGATCCCCTGCCCCAGCCAGTGCCCGGCCGTGCGCAGCAGGACGCCGGCCGCTGGATCGCCGGCCGCGGCGGCCGCGGTCACGTCCTCCCCACGCAGGGCCGCAGGGTCGCCGCCGGCCAGCCCCAGCACGGCGGCGGCCGCCGCGGGGTCGGCCGCGGCCAGGTCGCGGGCGGCTGCGGCCAGGGACCGCCCGCTGACGTACTGCTCCCAGCAGCCGCGATTGCCGCACGGACACGGCCGCCCGTCCGGGACGACCCGGGCGTGACCCCACTCGCCGGCCAGGCCGAACGCGCCGCGGAACACCGCGCCGCCCAGCACCAGGCCACCCCCGATTCCGGTGCCGAGGGTGAGGCAGACCAGCACGGCCGCTCCGCGCCCGGCGCCGAACCGGTACTCCGCCCAGGCCGCCGCGTTCGCGTCGTTGTCGACGTACACCGGCCGGCCGATCCGGTGCTGCAGTGCCGCCCGCAACGGCTTGTTGCGCCAGGCCAGGTGCGGTGAGAAGAGCACGGTCCCGCGGTCCACGCCCACCCAACCCGCTGCGCCGACCCCGACTGCGCAGACCTCGTGGCTGCCGGCGAGCTCGCCGACCAACTCCACGATGACGTCCTCGGTCCGGCGGGCGTCGAGGTACGGCGTCGGCCGGCGGCGCGCTGCCAACACGACGCCCCCTGCGTCGACGACGCCGGCAGCCACCTTGCTCCCGCCGATGTCGACACCGATGGTCAATGCCGTCGAAACCTCAGCCGACATCGATGCGCTGGACGCGATGCGGCGCGCCGGCCGGGTCGGGGCCGGCGGGCGGGCAGTCGGCCGCCCCGTGGTCGGCGTCGGGCTCGTCGGTGCCCGGGGGGACCAGCAGGGTGCGCAGGGCCTCGGCGACGCTACGCCCGGCCTCGGCGAGCCGGGCGGCCACCTCGGGCCGATCACCCCTGGCCAGCCCGATCAGCTGGCACAGCGGGCAGTACCGACACTCCTGCGCCGTACCGGCGCCCGCGACGAAGCCGGCGCCGTGCTCTTGCGACCAGCCGGCGATCGCCTCGGCCAGCCGCCGGGCCTCCTCGCCCAGCGAGCCGGGCGGGGGCGCGGTCATCGCGGCGCCGCCGTGGTGGGCCCGGCAGCCGCCGTGGTCGACGCCGTGGTGGGCGCCGCGAATGCCGCAGGCCACAAGGCCTGGTCGGGGCGGAAGGCCACCACGAGGCACCCGTCCCGGAGGTCCGCGCGCTCGACCTGGCAGTGCCGCAGCACGGCCGGCAGGGCCAGCAGCCGGCGGTGCCCGTCGACGGTGAGCACCAGTTCGTCGCCGGACCTGGCCAGCTCCAGCTCCTCCCGCCGGGCGTGCGGCAGGGCGACCGTGAGCTCGAAGCGTTCCCCGTGCTGGTCCGGACAGCGGGCCACCCGGGTCGGCGGCGGACCCGCCGGGACCGCCAACGGGTCCGCTCCGGCGTACAGGTCGATGCCGAGCTCGGTCAGGGCCGCCGGTCCGACGGGTTCGACCCGGCCGTACGCCGCCCGCCGGATCGGCAGGTCGGGGAAGGACTGCTCGATCTGCTCCAGCTGGACGGCCTGCGTCCGGGCCCACGCGGTGCGCCAGGCGTCGCGGCCGCCGGCCGGGATGATCCGGTTGGCCAGCACCGAGTCCAGCGGCAAGCCGTACAGCGCCAGCGCGGTCGACGTCCGACGGGCCTCGGCGACGACGACCGACTCGGGTGTGAGGACCAGCCGGACCGTGGTCGCCGGATCGGCAAGCATGGCCTGGACGCCGAGCAGTTCGGCGTGCAGCCGGGACACCGCGTCGAACACCGCATCCTCGGGCAACGCGGCGCCGCCGAGCAGCGGACCCAGACCGCGGACCGCCCGGCGATGCCTCGGCAGCAGCCGCTCGAGGTACCAGTGCAGCGCGGTGGGCAGCGCGAGCAGCCGCAGGGTCTGCGCGGTGGGTGCGCAGTCGACCACGACGGCGTCCCAGCGGCCGTCGGCAGCCTGGTCGCGGACCGCGAGCAGCGCCAGGACCTCCTGTGCACCGGGCAGCACGGTGAGTTCCTCCGCGGCGACCGAATCGACCCCACCGCGGCCGAGCATCCGCACCAGGTAGGCCCGCACGACCTCCCAGTGCTGCTCGAAGCTGCGCTGGGTGTCCACCTGCATCGCGCAGAGTCCGGCCTCGACCTCCACCGGCTCGGGGCCGAGCGAGGCGTCCAGTGCGTCGGCGAGGGAGTGCACGGGATCGGTGGAGACCAGCAGGACCTTGCGGCCCCGAGCTGCCACCGCCGCCGCGGTGGCCGCGGCCATCGTGGTCTTGCCGACGCCACCCTTGCCGGTGAGGAGTACCAACCGCACCGGGACTACCCCTCGACCCGCTTCTTCAGCTCCCGCAGCGCGGTGTCCAGAATGACCTTCTCCGCCTTGCGCTTGAACATCCCGAGCATCGGCATGGTGAGTTCCACGGCCAGGGTGTAGGTGACCCGGGTGGACTCCCCCACCGCCGTCAACTGGTAGGACCCGGTCTGGGACTTCTGCAGCTGGCCGCGGACCAGGGTCCAGTCCACCCGCAGGCCGTCGGCTGCCCAGTCGTAGGCCAGCATGTAGTCGTCCTTGATCACGCCGGCGTCCAGGACGAAGCGGACCTCGTGGGGACGGCCGGGCCGCCCGTCCGGGTCGAGCACTTCGCAGTTCTGGACGAAACCCACCCATTCCGGGTACGCCGGAAAGTCGGCGATCACCGCCATGATCTTGGCCGGTGGGGCGTCGATGTCGATCGACTGGGTGGACTCGTCGGCCATGCAGGCACCGTACCTGCCGGGCCGCGGCGAGCCGCAGTCACCGGATCGGCGGCTCGAGCCGCGACCCGTCGGGCCCGGAAACCGCTAGATTCAGCGGTCACCTGTCCCCGCTGAGACGAACTCGACCGGTGTCGACGGACGTCGGACGAGCAGAGAGGCTCCTGTGCGAGAGCTAGCCGTACCGAGCGTCGTGACCATCGAGCCCGATGACAACCTCACGGACGTCATCTTCCAGAACGCCGCGGACGATCCCGGGCACGCGGCGTTCGCCGTCCGGCGTGGTGAGAGTTGGGCCGACATCTCCGCCGCAGAGTTCGCCGACGACGTCACGGCACTGGCCAAGGGATTCATCGCGGCCGGCGTCGGAGCCGGCGACCGGGTCGCGCTGATGAGCAAGACGCGGTACGAGTGGACCCTGTTCGACTACGCGATCTGGACCGCGGGCGCGGTCACCGTGCCGATCTACGAAACCTCCAGCGCCGAGCAGGTCCAGTGGATCCTGGCCGACTCCGGCGCCGTCGGGGCCGTCCTGGAGACCGACGAGCACCGGGCGCTGGTCGAGACCGCGCAGCCGGATGCCCCCGACCTGCGCCACGTCTGGCAACTGGAGGGCACCGGGCTGGCCGACCTGCGCACCGGAGGCGCCGATCTGGACG